>JBMTCG010000042.1:0-22061 GCA_049430665.1 Flavobacteriales bacterium
ATTAAGTTGAGGTTAGTACTTTGGTACTAACCTCTTTTTTCCCCGGACAACAATGAAAGCAATTCGTCTCTACGAAAACTGCCTCCTCAAAATTTGGAAACTCAAATTCCAATACTTACCTTTAACGTTAGTATTGTTAAACGTTAGCATGATTATTTCCTTTGGTTCAAAAGACACGCAGAAAATTTGGGAAGGAGAAAGAGTAAAAAAGCCTTCGCTTGAATTGCAAGAAATTGCAAGAAGAAAATTGAGAATGCTTAATAACTCGCAAAATATTATGGATTTGCAAATTCCACCTTCCAACAAGTTGGAAAAACTGAAAGGAAATTTAAAAGAATTCTACTCCATAAGAATTAACGACCAATGGAGAATTATCTTTAAATGGATTAACGGCAATGCAGAAAAAGTTGAAATAATAGATTATCACTAATATGGCAAAATTAAAAAACATACACCCTGGCGAAGTGCTGCAAGAAGAATTCTTGTTGCCTTTAAACATTAGTGCCTATCGCTTGGCAAAAGACATTGCTATCCCGCAAACCAGAATTTCAGAAATCATAAAAGGAAACAGAAGAATTACAGCCGATACAGCTTTGCGACTTTCTTTGTACTTTGGAAATTCTCCAAAATTTTGGCTCGGCTTACAAGATGATTATGATATTGAAGAAGAAAACAGCCATAAAACTCAGGAATTTAAAACCATAAAACCGTATTCCAAAAATGCTGCTTAAGAATCAAACACTAGCACTGCTCCTTTTTACATCAGCCATTATCTTTCTTTCCTTTTCGAAAAAAGAAAAAGAAGATCCGTTTTTTTATAAGAATATTGAAAAGGAGATGTGTTTGATACCGGGAGAAGAAATGTATGTAGATAGCTTATTGCCGAGTTTTAGAATTTGTATTGGACAACAACCTAAGAAAATCAAAATCGATAGCTTTTATCTTTCAAATCATGAAGTAACGAATTTAGAATACCGAAGATTTGTTCTTTCAATTTTAAAAGAAGATTATGAAACTTATAAAAGGTTACTGCCAGACACCGCTTGTTGGAACAAAAACTATGATTTTTTAGATCAATATATAGAATGGTATTTTCGTCATCCTGCATACAATGAATATCCAGTGGTTGGAATAACACAGGAACAAGCAGAAGCATACTGCGCATGGTTAACTAAAAAATACATGAGTATTGAAAAAAGGAAATATAAAAATTTAGTTTTCAAATTACCAACATTGAATCAATGGACCTATGCTGCAAAAGGGGGAATAGAAGCTGTATTACCATTTAAAAACTTAAAATTGGCCGACTCTAGAGGAGTTTTGCAAGCCCATTTTCGAAATATCAATCAAGAAGATATCCAAATTGAAAAAGATATGGTTAAAATCAATAGTGACATTACTTCTCCCTACTACCAACAAGGCTGTTGGATTACTATAGTCAATGATCCAACATACCCTTCAATTTCTCTGACCCCAAGCCATTTTAAACTATATAATCTTGCTGGTAATGTAAAAGAATACATCGCCGAAAAAGGCATCACCAAAGGTGGTGGCTGGAAAGACACAGGATATTTTTTACAAAATTTTGTTTGTCAAACTTATGATTCAACCAATACTACTTCAGAGGACAGAGGGTTTAGAGTGGCGATGGAGATTATCAAATGATATTATTAAGTCATAGGGCGCTAATCTCACTTCTCCCTTTTTTAAAGGGAGAGTGGGTAAAGACTTGAAGCGTAAAGGCAAGAGGGATTTCGCTTATAACACAAAATCCCTCTTCCCCCAACACGGGCATTTTCGCACTCTCCCTTTAAAAAAGGGAGAAGTTGATTAGTGACCCGCTCCTGCAAAATCCATATTCGATAAAGCGAACACTAAGTTTTCAATTACGAGTTTAAACCTTATTTTTGCCGCACAATCACATTATCATGAAATATTCAAAAGCATTCATCCATACCGAAAGAACCATCAACGATAAGTTAGATGCAACAAGTCATAAATTAAGTATTCAAGCCGGATTGATTCAACAGGTATCGGCAGGTTTGTATGATTTCTTGCCGCTCGGACACAAAGTTTTGGCGAAAATAGAAAGCGTAATTCGTGAAGAATTAAATGCTATCGATTGTCAGGAAATTTCAATGCCTATCGTTCAACCTAAAGAATTGTGGGAAGAATCTGGCCGCTGGAATGTGTACGGAAAAGAGATGTTGAAATTCAAAAATCGTGATGACAGAGAATTCTGTTTCGGACCAACACACGAAGAGGTAGTGATAGATTTAGTGCGCACTAAAATAACATCGTACAAACAATTTCCTTTTACTCTTTACCAAATTGGAAGAAAATTTCGTGATGAAATGCGACCAAAAAATGGTTTGTTACGCGGTAAAGAATTCATGATGAAAGATGCCTATAGCTTCCACACATCAAACGAAGATTTAGATAGAGAATACAATGCTTTACGCACCGCTTACTTCAATATTTTTAATCGTTTGGGTTTAAAAGTAATTGGTATACCAGCCGACCCAGGTGAAATTGGTGGCGATGGTAGCGAAGAAGTAGTAGCATTTTCAAAATTTGGTGAAGATTATTTCATTGAAGAAAACGGAGTAGCAACTAAAATTGAAGAAAATGAAGTAGAGAAATATTCGGCTACACATGAGGTGTATCGTGGTATTGAGGTGGGACACATCTTCAAACTTGGCACTAAATATTCTTCTGCCATGAACTTCAATTTCGTGAACAGAGAAGGTAAAAAAGAACCTGTAATTATGGGTTGCTACGGTATTGGTGTGAGCCGAATTGTTAACGCAATTTTAGAACAAAACAACGATGAAAAAGGAATCAAATGGCCAGTGGCTGTTGCACCTTACGTGATGTCTATCATTCCATTAAAATACCAAGGTTCAGAATTTGAAGCAGTAGCTTTAGAACTAGAGAAAGCTTTTGAAAAAGCAGGCGTTTCAACATTGGTTGACGACCGCGATATGGGTATGGGCGCTAAAATTAAAGACAGCGATTTAATTGGTGTGCCATTTAAGATCATCTTAGGAAAACGCTTCAGCGAAGCCAAAGAATTCGAATTAGAATTTAGAGCAACGGGCGAGAAAAAAGTGTTGGTGTATAAGGGTGAAGAGACAGTGAAGGAGATTTTGGAATTGATTAAGTAAATTTTCACTTTCACTATTTAACCACTATATATGGAAAATCAAGAAACTATTACTACAGAAAAAAAATCTCCATGGAAAGATTTTGGATCTGCAATTTTTATGTTTGCGGTAGGTATAGGATTCTATTTCTTTTTTGATTATTTAGAAAAGGAAGGTGAAGGCGCGAGAATGAATGCAATCATTGTTTTACTTTATGAATTATTCGGAAAAAGTGGCCTTTTATATATTTCCTTCGGATTTGGTCTCATCTATTTATGGTTTGGTATTAATACGCTAAGAAAAAACAAAGCGCAATAATTTTCCTCCCGCAGATCTCGCAGAGTATAGTTCAGCGAAAATTTGCGAGATCTGCGGGACATTTATTTCCTGACTAATCCCATCTTTTTCTCTGACTAAAGTCTTATTTCTCCTTCCCCAAGCTCCATACATTTGTGTATAAATTTTACAATTATGGAAAAGCACAATTTAACACACGAATTCCCTCAATTTCAAGAGAAAATGCAAATACTAAAAACAGAAAATGCGCACTTTAAAAAGTTGGCTAACGAGTACGACGAAGCTAACCACGCTGTGCACAGAGTGGAGAGCGGTGCTGAAGTTACTACAGATGAGCATTTAAATGAATTGAGAAAGCAAAGAGTTCGTTTGAAAGACGAATTGTATGCGATGTTGAATAACTAAAAAAACTAAAGACGTGAATGTAGAAATATTAACTATTTTTACTTCATGTCTTTCATTCTTCACATAGATACCACCACCAAACTTTGCTCGGTTGCCCTAGCGAAAGATGGCGTTTTGGTATCGTTAAAAGAAGAGTACGATGAACAGTATTCTCACGCAGAGAAATTGAATCTGTTTATTGACGAAGTGCTACACGAAGCTAAAATAACTTTACAAGACTTGAGCGCCGTGGCGGTGAGTAAAGGTCCGGGAAGCTACACAGGCCTAAGAATAGGCGTTTCAAGCGCGAAGGGTTTGTGCTACGGATTAAATATTCCCTTGATTTCAACAGAGACATTGCTCACTCTTGCATATGCTTGCAGAGAAAAGATAAAACAACAAATACAGGGTGGCGACATACTAATACCTATGTTAGATGCGCGCAGAATGGAGGTTTATTCTCAAATTTTCGATACGCAACTCAATACCGTTAGGGCAATTCAAGCAGAAATCATCGCCGAAAATTCATTTGCGGAATATACCCAACAACAAGTATTTCTTTTTGGTGATGGCGCTTTAAAATGTGCAGAAACACTAAATAGAGAAAACATTCATATCATTCCTGATATTCATCCTTCAGCTAGATTTATGGTACAGTTTGCACAGCAAAAATTCGCAGCAAAAGAGTTTGAAGATGTAGCCTATTTTGAACCTTTCTATTTAAAGGATTTTGTGGCAGGTCCGCCAAAAAAATAATTTTTTTTCTTCCTCTGTAACTTATTTAAAAATTAGGGATCTTATTCTTGAAGTGTCGCTAGATGCTGCTTTAATACTACCCCCTTTTAGTCCTGTTTATTAAGAAGAGCCTTCCCAACCCCAAGGGAAGGTTTTCTTATTTTTTAGAAAACTGCACTGTCTCAGAAAGGGCGCTCTGCGCAATAACTCTAACGAAATAATTGCCTGTAGAAATTGCCAAATCATTCAATGACAAACTGTTTCCGCCCTTAGCAAAAACTTGTTCGTTGGAGTAAACCAATCTACCTATGGCATCAAACACCTCAACGCTAGCTCTTCCTTCGTTGGGCATATCAAAACTTAAAATAGCATTGTCTTGCATTGGATTAGGATATAATGACACTTGCAATAATGAATTTCCTGTGAAAAAATCTACCACAACAACATCTGAATATTCAAACATTCCATCTGTATCAACTTCTTTCAAACGATAGTAATTCATTCCCTTAGCAGCACTGGCATCAGTAAATTGATAAGAAATCAATGAATTGCTAAATCCGGCAGCATCTTCAACACCTATAGTTTCAAAATTCACTCCATCAGTAGAACGTTGAATTTCAAAATAAGAAGAGTTCATTTCACTAGCAGTTTGCCAGTCCAACTCTACCTTTTCCCTACTTTTTCTTCCAAAAAATGAAATCATTTCAACAGGTAATAAATCGGCCGATCCAAAGGCATACCATTGCGTATTACTGTTCCATGCATTCGCATCGGTAGATGTTCCCAGTGTAAAACCGTCGGCAGTTAATGCAGTAATTTGAGTTGTTGAACTTGCTCCACCAAAAGTGTAAGAAGTGGCACCCGACATCACAGATGTTTTGTACCAACTGGTAGCATTTGGTGCAATCCCTTGATCTTTTGCAATTAAAAACGTCGGATTGGCAAGGGTAGGAGAAGTAGGCGTTTCGGTATGCATAACAGCTGTTCCTGTATAAAAACCAGTGCTTCCAACGCCAAAAGCTACATAATGATAGGTTTCTGTAGTTGAGGCATATTCATGCACATCGAAGGAAGTTGCAGAATAATCACCTAAATATTGCTTATGCCAATCTACTGCTCCATTACCTTCCATTTTAAAAACATTAGAGGTGCTCCCTCTCATGCTCATTTGCGAATAATTGGGCCAAGTAGAAGATGCAGGAATCGCCCATACCAGATAAGGATTGAAACCCACTGTAATCGTTTGTGTTGCACCAGTACCTGTAAAAGTTCCAGTAGTTACCGCAGTTGCTGCAAAAGCTACGTAGTAGTATGTGGCGGAAGAAGTATTGGCATCACTTGAGTTGGTTCCAACAGTAAAATAGCCCGAACCCATAGCTGATATGTAATTAGAAACCAAGGCACCAGAACCGTTTACTTTAGCTTTGTTGCCCATTGTACTGGTAGCAATAAAGGAAGTGGTAGAACCCACCTTCTGCACTAAAACCGCCACTGGTGTAAATCCTAAACCCGAAATATTTTGAGCTGTTCCTCCATTGCCTGTGTAAGTTCCAACAGCAATTTTAGCTGCATTTAAACAAAGGGGCAGAATAAAAACTAGAATAAAAATAGAAGCGCTTTTAAAAGCTATAGAATAAGCAGTAGTCTTAACATTAGACAGTTTAAACAGGGCGCAAAACGCCGTAGTCAATAGTGTGTTCATAGTAGTAAAATATTAGTATCGAACCCTTACGAATTCTAAAGCGGGGTAAAAGTACGACTTTGAACGTATTTCGCGCAAGGTTTTTCTATAAAATGTTGAAAACTACTTCAGTACAGTAATAGCAGAAGTGGAAACGCTATTGCTCTCGTTACCTGCTCTGTCTTTCACATACACAGAAAAAGTTGCCGATTCAGAGCTCACCCCATCAGATATTCCTGTGTTCGGCATAGCAACAGAGAGATTTCCTTGAATAGAAATTGAAGAGCCACTGGGAGCGAGTTGTTGGATACGAAATTGATAAACCACCCCATTTCGATTGTCTGTCACAAACATGTTTTTAACATCGCTATTGTTCTCGCCTAAATCGCCATCGGCATCTTTATAGCTAATGGTGATATTTACCGTTTCTTCGCCTACTTTCACTGAAGATGGCGTAATAGAAACAAATTCGATGGATGGTGCGGTGGATGTAGTTTCTTTTTTACATGAAAAAACAAAAAACAATAAAGCAATACCAAATAAACTTTTGGCTTCCGTCGAAAGACGGACAGGTTTTAACTTTTCACTTTTCACTTCTTTAAGGTTTAACATAAAACGACCAATAAGTTTTGTAAGGATCTATCACTTCATTTTTGGGAAATTCTGCAGGCGTAATGTGGTGTGCATCTTTGATATAAAAACGCATGTACACTGTGGTGTTGGTTAATAAACCTGCTGTTTTCACTTGGGCATACCAATAACACTTTCCATTGAATACCAACTTGGTGGCATTTACACTTTGAACAGGCGCAGAAAAATCATCTTTACTGTACGACAATTTCAACACGCCTTGCGTTAAATTTTCGGTGGCTGTGCTGTCATCGGTAATGGGCACAAAATCACTGCCATTGTAATTGCCAGGAAGAACAGTAATAGTATCACCAGAGCTAACATAGAAAGAATAATAATCAATATTACTCACTCTGTTTGCAGCATCTGAAATCACATTAAACTGTGCAGGAAACTGAGCATCTAATGCCACCATCGCCTGAAAAAACGGTTGCTTATTCGGATATTTAGCCGCAGCGGCATCAAGGTTGGGGGCGCCATTGTCTATCCATTTCTTAATTCTTGCAATGGCCTCATTGGTTAAAGGAATACCAATATTGTCTTGAGGCATTCTATCGTTAGTATTTACAAAACAACAGTTAGAAATTCTTTCATATAACACACTTTTTGCCGATTGATAAGGTAGCACTCTAAAAGTAAAATCGTTGTTCACATTGTTCTTGGTGATGGGTTGGTACACCATGGTTGAATAAGTAGATTCAACGGTTCTAAAATCGGGCTCGAAATGTCCGTCGTGACAACCCGGTTTTCCACACTGAGGAAAGAAAATATCGCGGTGCAAAGCCGCTAAGGAATACTGATCTAAAGTGCTTGTTGTGCTTGTTTTTCCATAATCTACCGCATCGTAAGGATTGGCAGGTGCTGGGTCTTTTTTACATCCATTGAATGATATCGCCATAGAAAAAATCATGAGCGATAAAGCCAACAATACTTTTGTATGTTTAGTTTTTCTCATCTATTTTATGGCTTGCGATAATACTTGTCCGTTTAACATTCCACTAGGTATTCTATCTCTAAATCCTAGCAATTCGGCGATGGTTGGAATAACATCAATGCTTTCTCCGTATTCGGTGCTTATTACTTTATCTTGGTGGATCACTGCGCTCGGACCGCACATCAAACAAAATATTTCTCTAGAAGTAGCATCGCTGTTGTGGTCGAAAGCTGGCCTTCCATAAGCATCAATCACTGTATTTGAGGTAATATTTCTACCATGCTCGGGCACCACTATCATCACCGTATCATCGGCCATACCAGGCGTATTTTGTATTTTATTCCACAAATGAGAAACACCCCAATCGGCGCGACGCAACAAATTACAATGTTGGGTGAAATCGGTGTGACAAATATCTACGTCTTGCATGTTCAACACCGTTAATTCGGGTTTGAATTTTTCTATCACTTTTTCGGCGTAATACAAATTCACCAAATCGTTCGATACGTAACTGTTAAAACCCCAAGAATTGAAGCCGGCACCATTCATCGCATCTTGAAACAACTCGGCCATAAACATGTTCAATTGCTCTCTTTCGGCAGTTGAATTTACAACGCCTACCGACTCTGCAGCATATTGCTTGGCGAAATTGGCATCGCAAAATGCGTGAATTTTATTCACCATTTCCATTTCTTGCTGCGTAAATGTTTTAGGATTTCCCAAAGCATTGTACCCTTCCATACTGATGATGGAAGAGGGCTGAATATAGTTTGCGCCGTAAGCTGCACCATAGCCAGTATAAGAACTGTAGTTGAGCGCAGGATAAGGACCCAAGGAATTGGAAATCCACCACGAATTCAAAGCCGAACTTTTCGATGCATCATCGTTGTGCTTTCTGTAATATTCAAAAATGGTAGGATACTCGGGATTGGTTCTTAAATTAATTTCGGCTTGCGAATAACGTCCGGTTAGTGAAGTCATGTGCCCGTTGTAATGTCCGGTCGGACCTTCTTTAAACCTAAACTCTTTCATCAATGTGCCATACTCCTGCAAACGCTTTCCGCCTGGTAGCGGCGATGCAGGTAAAATCTCATTGATACCAGCCTGCACTGCAAACGGTGTGATGTCTTTCAACATCGTGCTCATCAAATTACTTTGATTTTGCTTCACAGTTTCTATATTTCTCAAGCCTCCAGCAAACAACACCAACACCACGTGATTTACTTTGCGATTATCTGTAGCAGCAAACAATCGTCCCGACGGCAAAATATAGGGCAATACCATGGCCCCTGCCGTGGCTATCGCTGCTTTCTTTATGAAGTCTCTTCTTTGCATATTAAAACTGTCGGTATTCGTTACTGGTCATTAATGAATAGTAAAATATTTCAGCAGTGATTGAGCTATTTTTATTCAGCAAATCAGTGAGATAAAAAATTTCATATTCATTGGGTACTCTGTTGTAAATCTTTTTGTACGCATTGGTAATAAAGGCTTTTTTATCGGCACCAATAGAAGTTGGAATGGTGTTTCCCGACTTATTCATGAAATTTCTAATGATTAAATCTTCCACCACACCCTTGTCGCCAAAAGCAAGATATTGGGTTTTCAATTCATTTAAATTACCAGCCGAAACAGTAGTGCCCATCACATCGGTATGCGCAATAGAAATAAACTCGGTATTGCTTTTTACATTTGGTTTTTGCACACCTGCAGCACTTATCGTTTCATCGTTTACTTCATACACGTATTCTTGTTTTTTCTTACAAGAGAAAACAAAAAGAGCGCAACACAACAGTATTAATGCTGGTCTCACTCTACACTCTCGCAACTTCCTATTTAATTCCTGCATACTCATTACTACTTAAAATATAGCGTTGTAAAGCTTTAAAATCGTGTGATGTTTTGTACAAAGAAGTTTGTGTGGCCATTTCTTCCGACTTTGGTTCGCGAAACAAAAAGCGCATAAATTGCGTGCGCACTTGTCCCTCAAAAAACTCATCATACCCAAAGAAAATCGACAAAAAATCATCTTTAGAACTGCCCAACTGCAAAAACAAAACAGGAGATGTAGTTGCTTGCGGATCATACTCTATCATCTGCTTCGCATTGGTCAATTCGGGTGCGGTTGGATAGCGCATCAAATAATTTTGGAAAGCCGACACCACAAAATTTTCGGTGCCCATATTTACTTGATCGTAAATGAAATTATTCACTGCTATTTTATGCAAATCAACATAATCGATGTCACCACTGCGTAAATCATCTACAACAGAAAACAAGGGCAACAACCTGTCTATTTCTTTTTGATAAGCAGCAATCACTTCTGGGTAGATTGCAATGCTTTGATTTTGTTTGAAAATAGTCACCCAAGTGCGCGCATCATTGGTATCGCTCGAGTTCAAAAAACTAGCTTGCACAATTTTAAATTCATTGTCGGCATATTCTGCTTTTTCTTGCAAAAAAGCCACAAGCGCCGTTCTATCATCTTTGCTAAATTCATGTTGATTCACCAAAGCATAAGCATCACTAAATTCTTGATCGGTAGCCTTTCTACCCAACAAAGAAATATACAATTTACTTACGTAATTTTCCTTGGTCACTTTCTCCACCGTAGCGTCGGGCGGAGCCTCATTACCAGTAACGATAATAGGATCTTTCTTACACGAAGAAAAACCCAATACAAAAACAAATAAAATGCTTAAAATTCTTAGAATCATTCGTTATGTAAAATAGAAAAAATTGTGACGTAGTCAAAATGAAGACGGGAACAAAGTAAGCGGGTTGCTTAAAGAGCTGAAGTACTCTTACAGATTTTCATTAGTAGAAACAGAAGTTTCATCAACTGGAGACGCAACATTTTGCGTCTCTGCAGAATCCACCAAAAACTGCTCTTTAAAATATCTTCTTTGAAACAATAAAATCATTAGAACACCAATAGTAATAGCCGAATCGGCAACATTGAAAATGGGAGGAAAAATATAATCGCCACCTAAATCAAAGGGCATCCATTCTGGGTAACGCGCCGAAAAGAAAAGCATGTCTACCACTTCACCTTTTAAAAAGCCTACTTTACCACTAAAATCGGGTAAAAAAGAAGCAGGCTCCATAATATGGTAATCGCTCTCCGAGAAAATTTTACCGTAAAAAACGCTATCGATGATGTTACCAATGGCTCCAGCTAAAATTAAAGCTAAGCTGTACACCATGCCACCAATTTTACCGCCTTTAATTTTTTGCCACAAATAATAAGCAATCAAACTAACAGCAACAATTCTAAAGGAAGTTAGCAACAACTTAGCGCCATCTTTTGGAAGAAAGGGAATCTCCCAACCGAAGGCCATTCCTGGATTCTCTACAAACTGAATTTGAAACCAACTTAAACCTAAAAAATCAAAAGAATCGCCATAAGCGAAATTCGTTTTCACATAAAACTTCACCAACTGATCTATAAATAGAACAGCAAAAATAGTGATGAGCGCTTTTTTAAGTTGTGATTTGTTGCCTTGCTCCTCCATCAATTATTCGCCTTTCGACTGTGCATTTTTTGCTTCGATACTTAAGGTAGTATGAGGAACAATTTTCAATCTCTCTTTAGAAATTAATTTACCTGTCTTTCTGCAAACACCGTAAGTTTTGTTTTCAATTCTTACCAAAGCAGCTTGTAATTGCATGATGAATTTACGCTGACGGTGAGCCAAAGAAGCGATTTTCTCGCGGTTCATCGATTCGCCACCATCTTCCATCATGTTAGCAGTACCAGCACTTTCAGTGTCTGATTCATCAGAATGGTCTAACTGACCTTGAAAATGTTTTAAATCTATCTCAGCTTCCTCGATTTTCTCTTGGATGATTTTTTTGAATTCCGCTAGCTCTTTGTCAGAGTATCTAACTTTTTCTTCTTCTTTGCCTTTCTTTGCTGCTGCCATAAACCCTAATTTAATTTATCAATACTTATTTCGGTTTTTAAATCTTCATCTACTTCCACCTCAAACCCACTTTCTAAACTGTTCACCCACTCTAATCTATCTGCTAGTACTTCACTGCAAATGTAATTTTTATTATTGTCAATTGCAGCTACTATACCTTCTACCGTTTTAATTTTCAAAGATATTCTGTCGGTTAACTCAAAATTACTGTCTTTACGCAGGTTTTGAACTCTATTCACCAACTCTCTAGCAATTCCTTCTTCCTTCAAAGCAGGAGAAATAGTCATGTCTAAAGCTACAGTCAATCTTCCTTCGTTGGCTACTGCCCAGCCTGGAATATCTTCCGACAAAATTTCAACGTCTTCTAAAGTAAGAATTATTTTCTCTCCTTCAATATCGAGGTCGAACGCATTCGTTCTTTCCAAGGTTGCGATATCGCCTTTATTAAATTTAGCCACCGCCGCCGCAATCTGTTTCATTTGCTTTTGGTACTTCGGGCCCAGTACTTTAAAATTCGCTTTTATCTTTTTCACCAAGATGCCCGAATCCTCAGTGAGGTATTCTAAATCTTTCACGTTCACTTCCGATAAAATCAAGTCTTTTATCGCTTCCACCTGCACTTTAAATTTCTCATCCAAAATTGGAATCATGATTTTTTGCAAAGGCTGACGAACCTTGATTTTGTATTTTTTTCTCAAGCTCAACACCATCGAAGAGAAAGATTGCGCCAACTCCATGCGTTGTTCTAAGTCGGTATCAATAGCACTTTCATTCACCACAGGGAAATCGCTCAAATGCACCGATTCCACTTTATGTTTGTTTGTTACCGCATTTAAATCTCTAAACAATTGATCCATGAAGAATGGCGCCAATGGTGCAGACAATTGCGAAACTACTTCTAAACAAGTATATAAAGTTTGGTAAGCAGCCATTTTATCCATTCCATAATCACCTTTCCAAAAACGTCTTCTGCACAAACGCACATACCAGTTACTCAACTGCTCGCTCACAAAATCTTGAATAGCACGTGCAGCTTTGGTTGGCTCGTATTCTGCCCAATGCGCATCAACTTCTTTAATTAAAGAGTTGAGTTTAGAAATGATCCAACGGTCGATTTCTGGTCTTTCAGTTAACGGAACCTCAGCTTCTGAATAGTTGAATCCATCAAGGTTTGCGTACAAGGCAAAGAACTGATAGGTGTTGTATAAAGTACCAAAGAATCTTCTTTGCACTTCTGTAATTCCATCTAAATCGAATTTCAAATTGTCCCAAGGCTGAGCATTCGAAATCATATACCAACGCGTAGCATCAGCACCGTATTTATCTAAAGTCACAAATGGGTCGATAGCGTTACCTAAACGCTTGCTCATTTTCTGACCGTTCTTATCTAACACCAATCCGTTCGACACTACATTTTTAAATGCAACGCTATCAAAACACATGGTAGCAATAGCGTGTAAAGTATAGAACCATCCGCGCGTTTGATCCACACCTTCGGCGATAAAATCGGCAGGAAAAGCTTTGTTGTTGTCAATCAATTCTTTGTTCTCAAAAGGATAATGCCATTGCGCATAAGGCATAGCGCCCGAATCGAACCACACATCAATCAAATCGCTTTCGCGTTTCAATGGCTTACCTGTAGCAGAAACCAAGGTGATTTGATCAACGAAGTTCTTGTGTAAATCTAAAATATTGTAATTCTCTTTGCTGAAATTTCCTGGTACGAAAGTCTCCAGAGGATTGCTTTTCATCACTCCCGCAGCAACAGCTTTAGCGCATTCGTTTTTCAATTCTTCCACCGAACCAATACAAATCTGTTCCCCACTCTCATTACTCCATACTGGAATTGGAATACCCCAGTAACGTGAACGTGATAAATTCCAATCGTTCAAATTGTCTAACCAGTTACCAAAACGGCCAGTACCAGTGCTTGCTGGTTTCCAGTTGATGGTTTTATTCAATTCGCTCATGCGCTCCTTCATAGAAGAAGCTTTGATAAACCATGAATCTAAAGGATAATACAAAACGGGTTTATCGGTTCTCCAGCAATGCGGATAACTGTGTTCGTATTTCTCAACTTTGAATGCTTTGTTTTCAGTTTTCAGTTTGATAGAAATCTCTACATCAACTGATTTCTCGGGGGCTTGGACCTGTCCGTCTATTGACGGATAATATTCATTCTTCACAAATTTACCTGCCAATTCGCCCATTTGCGCTACGAATTTTCCTTGTAAATCAACCACAGGAACAGGATTACCTTCAGCGTTCAACACCAACATTCCAGGCACTCCTGCATCTTTCGCTACCTTGGCATCATCGGCACCAAAGGTAGGCGCGATGTGTACGATACCTGTACCATCTTCGGTAGTTACGAAATCACCAGGAATTACACGGAAAGCTTTTTCAGCATTTTCGAAAGGCAAGGCGTAAGGCAACAATTGTTCGTATTGAATGCCCACAAGGTCGCTACCAACAAAAGATTTCACGACTTTAAAAGGAATTTTTTTGTCTCCTTCTTTGTATTCTAAAGTTTCATCCCCTGCCCGACCACTGGCGGGTTCGAATTTTCCAGCAAATTGTTTGGCCAATAAAGGCTTCGCTAAAATAACTTGAATGGCTTCGTGTGTATATTGATTGAACGTCTTTACCAAAACATATTCAATCTTCGGTCCCACCGCCAATGCCGTATTCGAAGGAAGCGTCCAAGGAGTGGTCGTCCATGCTAAAAAGTGAACATCGCCCTCTACATCTTTTATCGCTCCCGATTTCTTTGCTTTAAACTGCGCAACAACAGTAGTATCTTTTACATCGCGATAGCAACCAGGTTGATTCAATTCGTGCGAACTTAAGCCAGTGCCAGCAGCAGGAGAATAAGGCTGAATAGTATAGCCTTTGTACATCAAATCATTTTTGTGCAATTTCTGCAACAAATACCAAACACTTTCAATGTACTTATTTTCGTAGGTGATATATGGATCTTCCATATCTACCCAGTAGCCCATTTGAACAGTAAGATTGTTCCAAATGTCGGTGTATTTCATCACCGCCTCACGACAAGCTTTGTTGTAATCTTCAATAGAAATTTTCTTTCCAATATCTTCTTTAGTGATGCCCAACTCCTTCTCAACGCCTAATTCCACTGGTAATCCATGTGTATCCCAACCAGCTTTACGGTTTACTCTATATCCTTTCAAAGTTTTATAACGACAGAAAATATCTTTGATGGTTCTTCCCATCACGTGGTGAATACCAGGCAAACCATTGGCCGAAGGCGGACCTTCGAAAAACACAAAAGGCTTGTTTTCGTCGCGCGAAGAAATACTCTTTTCAAAGATGTTGTTCGCTTCCCAAAAGGCTTGAACCTCGCGGCCTACCGCAGGTAAATCTAAGCCTGTATATTCTTTATATTTTGTTGCCATTAATTGCTTGTATTTCAAGGAGTGCGAAAATAAGGAAAATTGTCGGAACCTTGATGCGAAGGATTAAAAGATGGAAAGGATCATTTCCCTCAGGTGCGCCCTTCCAAGCTCGTCCGTCTGCTGACGGATTGTAATGGCATTTTTGATGCCTCCTCTCTGTTAGTTTTGGCTCTGCGAAGTTTAGCGCTAGCAAACGCTTGTCCGTCCGTCGACGGATTGCTGAATCTTTTCTTGAAGCTTTTAGCTTCGTTATATTCTATGATTGCAAAAACAACCCTGGATGTTGATCGGCAATAGAGACAACTTCTAATGACTGACTTTTGAGTGACCTATCCGGCAGCTCGTTTAACCAATAAAGTATATCAACACAATTCACTGCAATAGCATTGTCTACCATGGCCACATATTTTTGAGGAACCCAAGCAAAAAGAATATCGCCCACTTTTGGCACACTGCAATAATAAAACCACGTATCAATTGCGGGACAATCATTGTCATCAATAAAATTTTCGCATTCTACAGAACTAGCACCATCACAAACTGTTTGATGAACTTCCGCAACCAAAATCTTTCCAAATTCAGGTTTAAGATGATTACTTGCCGCTATGGACTTCTTTATTCTAATACTCTCATCAAATGCAATTTTATAAAAATTATCAAATCTAAGTGGATCTATATTCCATGAGACATAAGAATCTCCCCCATCCTTTAAAATAATTTCATAAATATTTTTTCCTGCTATTTTAAAATTGATAGTTCGAAAAACTCCGCCTGCATCCCTCTTCGGATATTTTATCATTTGTTCAGCACAGTAAGCTTGCGTAATCGAAAGATTTTCAAAAAACATCTCATTATTAAGTTCGATTTTCATGGTGCTGTTTTTTTGTCGCAAAAATATTAACTATAAATTCAAACAACTAAAAAATAGAGGAATAACCTCTAGTTTTTTACTCACCCCAACACATAACTCGTATTCCTTCCCCCACCTTCATTTTTCTTGAACACTTTTTTATCCAATAAATCTTGAATATCGCGCAAAGCGGTATCGGCAGAGCACTTGTTCATCTTAGCCCATTTTGAGGTATTTAAGTTTCCTTCGAAATCGTCAAGCATTTTGTTCAACACTTTTTTTTGTCGGTCATTCAACTTGGTGTGTTGATGTTTTTTCCAAAAATCGGCTTTAAGCAAAACCGAAGAAAGTAAATCATCGCTCGCCGACAAAGCCCTATCTATACAAGCGATAAACCATTGCAACCAATCGGTGATGTCAAGATTGCCCTTTTGCGTATTTTCTAAAGTTTGATAATATACTTTTCGTTCTTGCATGATTTGCGCCGACATGCTGTAATACCTTTGGTGCTGCGCGTCGCCTCGTGATAAGCACATATCGGCAATGGCACGAGCAATTCTCCCATTACCATCATCAAATGGATGTAGCGTAACAAACCACAAGTGGGCAACGCCCGCTTTAAGCACAGGGTCGAGTTGTTTTGCGTCGTTAAACCATTTAAGAAAAACACGCATTTCTATTTCTAAAACAGAGGCTGCTGGCGCTTGAAAGTGTATTCTTTCTCTTCCAATCGCTCCCGACAAAACCACCATCGGTCCGTTTTTGTCGTTGCGCCATTTTCCTATACGTAAAGAAGCATCCACTTTAGAATTAGAAAATAAATAACGATGCCATTTAAACAATCTTTCTTTTGTTAAAGGTTTATTGCAATTTTGAGTGGCGTCTACCATCATATCCACCACGCCGTCAATACTACGCGTGGAAGGAACCATACCCGCAACATTCATCCCTAAACGACGAGCAACCGAAGAACGAACTTGGGTGTCGCTTAACAATTCACCTTCTATCTCATTCGATTTTAAAATATCCATGGAAAGAGTAGACAAAATTGCTTCATCTTTCAAAGGGAAACCCAAAGCTTCTAATTTACCCGACAAGCGGCCTTGTAATGCGCGCACATTGCCCAATAGAAACTGTAATTCTTCACTATTCCAGCTAAATTTCGGCCATGTTTTTTGTTGATAAATGTATTTCATTCTCCGCAGATTATGCGGTAAATAAACAAATTATTCTCCGCAAAAACAAATTATTCTCCGCAAATTATGCGGTGAATTAACTTTCTATTCACCGCAAAATATATAGCGCAAAAAAACAGTAAAAACTACCAATACTATATATCTATTTGTTATAAGAATTTACGATAGAATGTAATGGACTATTTGGTTTTGCATAGCTTAGTCGGTCAAGTAAGTTGGTGCTATGATAGCTATCTAATCCCGAACAGGTTATACTTCCAGCTTTTTCAAGGTCTAAAAACCCATCGTCACACCATGTTTCTGAAGGAAAATACAATTCTTGAATTTCGCCGATAATTATACTAGTGCCATTAATTTTTAAATCGATTCGTTCTCTACACTCTACACCCATTTGAATGTTGCTTTCTAACACATAGGGTGCAAAAAAGTTATTTTTATAGTCTTCGCTTAAGCCTACTGCTTCAAACTCCGACTGTTCTTTAGGGTATCTAGCGGAGCTTTGATGTGCCTTCTTGAAGATTGATGCATTGATGTGGTTGATGGTGTAAAATCCGGTATCGATTATGTTTTGCAAGGTGTGACGCTCAACAGAGTCGGGTCTCACCACAAAAGCAATTAGCGGCGGCGTAGAACCAATATGAAATACAGAGCTGAAAATGGCCAAATTACTTTGTTCATTCGCATCTTTAGTTCCAATTAAACAAACACTTCTAAATCCGCCACACGCATTAATTAAATGCGCTCTTTTGCGACTCTCCAAAGATAGAATGGCATCTAAATTCAAATGCATTTTTTTCATTGTTGTAAAGTTTAGATTTTAAGAGAATTCATTCCTCCATCCACAGCCAAAATCTGTCCGCTTATCCACGCAGCTTCCTCTGAAAGTAAAAATGAAATAACATTGCCCACTTCTTCAGGTGTACCGACTTTTTGCAATGGATTTCTTTTTTTCATAAGCTCCATCTTTTCGGGCGTATTTAAAAGTTTTTCTCCCAATGGTGTGTTGGTTAACGATGGCGCAACGCAGTTTACTCTAATGGAAGGTGCCAGTTCTGCAGCCAATGCTCTGGTGAACGATTCTATTCCACCTTTAGCCATAGCAATGGAAGTATGAAAGGGAAGTCCAACACTTCCTGCCACCGAACTAATGAATACCACCGAAGCACTTTGCGACATTTTAATGTTTTTAAGATACGCTTGAATGAAAGCAACAGCCCCAAGATTGTTGATTTGAAAATCGTTTAAAAAATCGGCTTCCGCAATTCTACTAAAAGGTTTTAAGTTGATTGTTCCTGGAAAATAAACCAAGCCATCTATGGTTCTCTCTATGGAAGGAAAATTGCCCGTTTGGTAAGACTCAACAGTGTGAAATTCATCATAAATTATAGAAGAATCTTTAGTGCTTAATCCAATTAAATGGTGTCCCTTGTTTTGAAGATTTTTAGCACAGGCTTCTGCTATTGCGCTAGAAGCACCTGCAAATAAATAGGTTTTGCTCATTTTCTTTTAAATATTGAATTGTTAGTGATCATGTCTGCCGCGTATTCTTAAATAAACATAATTTTTAGGGAAGTTAAGTCGTTTTGTTTAATCTTTTCCTACATTTGTTAAACAATATACTATTCAGTCATTGATAAAATCAATGCAGTTGAATAGAAAGAGAGCTGTTTATTGTAGTTCATTTACAACAAAAATATACGATTATGGAGCAAAGTACAATTCTTAAAAGTTATGTTGATTTTTTGCTTTCCACAGGAGAGAGACCAAGAAATGTTTATTCTTTTTGTGAAAAAATTGGCATTGAAGAAGCTCAGTTCTACACCTTCTACGCTTCTTTCGACCATATTGAACAGAGTGTATTTACCGATATTTTTAACAGCACCATTTCTTTATTGGCTAAAAGCGAAAACTTTGAGCAATACGATGCTAAAACCAAATTGATAAGTTTCTACTTCACTTATTTTGAGCAGCTCACAGCCAACAGAAGTTTGATTTTATATTTACTTCAAACCAAGCAATTCGACTTGCGAAACGTAAAGAAATTAAGTGCATTGCGCAGTGCGTTTAAAAACATGGTGAACGAACTTCCTATCGAGTACTTCAAAATTCCCGATGAAAAAATTCAAAAACTTCAAGCCAAAGGATTGTCGGAAATGGCATGGTTTCAATTTTTAGCTTGCTTGAAATTTTGGATAGACGATCATTCTCCATCTTTTGAAAAGACAGATCTATTTATCGAAAAATCAATTAATGCAAGTTTTGAATTGATACAAAATCCGCCACTTGAAAATCTGCTAGATTTTGGAAAATTTTTATGGAAAGAAAAAATGACATTCAACTAACGCTACGCCAATGAAAACCATGGACAGTATTCCAACATCAAAAATTGAAAGAGCCGCCAAAATTTTACAAACTGGCGCGAAAGTCGGTGTTAATTACTTAAAATTCTATGTAGACAAAGTGACTACAAGTGCTGAACAAGCGAAAGATAATTTAGATGAATCAAATGCTGAAGACATATACAACGGACTAAAACAATTGAAAGGAAGTGCTTTAAAAGCTGCTCAAATGATGAGTATGGATAAAAGTATTCTACCCAGAGCTTTTGTAGAAAAATTTTCATTGGCGCAGTTTTCGGTTCCCCCTTTGTCGCCTCCTTTGGTTGAGAAAACTTTTAAAAAATATTTCGGAAAAGGTCCAAACGAAGTATACGATACTTTTGACTTTAATGCTGTTAATGCGGCGAGTATCGGCCAAGTGCATAAAGCTACCAAAAATGGGAAAAGTTTAGCGGTAAAAATTCAATACCCAGGTGTGGCCGAAAGTATTTCATCAGATTTAAGTTTGGTAAAACCCGTAGCACTTCGAATGCTAAATATGAAGTCTGGTGAATCGGAGGTGTATTTTAAGGAATTGGAAAGTAAATTATTAGAAGAAACTGATTACCTAAGAGAGGTTAAGCAAAGTATTTATATGGTGCAAGCTTGCCAGCACTTACCAAATGTGAAATTCCCAGTGTACTATCCCGAATTGTCTTCTGAAAGAGTGATAACCATGGACTGGATGGAAGGCTTGCATTTATCTGAATTTGTAAAAGTGAATCGCGACAAGAATTTGTCGAATACGATATCGCAAGCGCTATGGGATTTCTTTATGTTTCAAATTCATCATTTAAAGCAATTTCACGCCGACCCTCATCCAGGAAATTTTCTAATCTCAACAGACAACAAATTAATTGCCATTGACTTTGGATGCATTAAATCCATTCCGCATGAATTTTACAAGCCGTTTTTTGACTTGGCAAAAAAGGAAAACATTATTAATCCTACCTTTTTTCGTGAAAAACTAATTGAACTAGAAATATTATTTCCGCAAGATAAACCAGAAGAAGTAGAATATTTCACTTCTCTTTTTCATGAATTATTGAGTTTGTTTACCCAGCCATTCCACGAAGAAACATTTGATTTTTCCGATGAAAGATTCTTTGAGGAAATTACTCTATTGGGACAGAAATATGCGAAAAGCAATGAGCTTAAAAAAATGAATTCCGCTAGAGGTTCAAAGCATTTTATTTATATGAACAGAACGTTTTTCGGATTGTACAATTTGATGTTCGACTTGAAAGGAGAAAACGTAGTGATCAATAATTATAAAAAATATATTTAAAATTTGATAGAACACCACGAAGGTTGCGCAACGCATGCAATAGATTCAACAGCGCTACTTCCACCAACTATCGCAGCAACGAAACACTTCCTACCATTTCCTTTACAACATTTTCTTCCTTGAATTTCAACTTCCACACATAAATATCAATAGGTGCATCTTCTAAATTGTTGTTTCTTTTGCCATTCCAATTTTCGCTGGGCGACTGTGTAGAAAAGATCATTTCTCCCCAACGGTTAAACACCATAAATTCGAAATTTTTTGCGCTGATGTTGTGGGCTATTGGCGAAAATAAATCGTTGAGTCCGTCGCCATTCGGACTAAAAGCATTGGCCATAAACAAGCTAGAAATATCTTTTATAGAAATGAATTTAACAAGGGTGTCTCTGCAATATAAATTTGAAGCAATTAAACGCACCGCAATGCTATCGTCTTTCACCGCAGGAAAGGTCACCAATACTTCTTCTGCAAAAGAGGTGGTGGGATTTCCTTGTTGAAAGTCCCAAATTAACGATAGATAATCACTCGACTTATTATCAAATTGATAATTGGGCATCAATATATTTGCCTCTTGTGGTGCGCTTGAAAATTGTGCTTCAGGAGTCTTTTCAATGCAAATTGCATTTGCCAAATAAGCCGTATCTGTGCATCCGTGCAAAAAAGTATTTTGCAGTTGCACTTGATAACAACCTGGTTGCGAAAAAATATAATCGAAACTAGAATCGGTACGCGCATCTTTGCCGCCCATTGGGTCGCTAATGATCCAAACTCTATTTATCGCGCTAATGCCCGAAGTATCGCTTAAATTCACTGTTAATGGCGCACATCCACTCCATTGATTGGCACTAATTTTTGCTTGAGGCTGCGGGCGCACTTCTATGTTTACTGAATCTTCTGCACTGCATTGTGAAAGTGGGGAGGAAACACTATATTTCACCGTATATTTTCCCCACTGTGCTTGCGCTGTTTTAAATACATTTTGCTGCAATAAGTTAGCGTTGTTACACCACCAGGTTCCTCCGCTAGAACTTGCTAATGATAAAGGCAAATCAAGGTCTTTTCCTTTTTCGCAAACACTGGTATCGCTGCTAAGAAATTCTACTTTCAATTTTGGCAACACCGTAATTTCTATCGAATCTTTTACCTTACATCTACCATCACTTTGATAATATATTTTTTGCAATCCAACAGTGTTTG
>JBMTCG010000043.1:0-21172 GCA_049430665.1 Flavobacteriales bacterium
CCCCCTTGAATTATCAAGAGGGCTTTCTTTATTTTTTAAATCCTAGTGTCCATCTTCTTCCCCTGCTTTCAAAGGAACAGTTTGGTCAACAAAGTCTACATCATAACCAGGTTTACTGTAGTCGTAAGGCCATCTGTGTACCTCAGGAATTTTACCTTCCCAGTTACCATGAACTCTTTCAACCGGAGCAGTCCACTCCAAAGTGTTAGAACCCCATGGATTTTGACTAGATTTTCTTCCTTTAAAAATGCTGTAGAAGAAGTTAAAGATGAAAATAAATTGTCCGATTGCCGCCATAATAGCGAAACAAGTAATGATTACGTTGATGTTCTCCATTCCTTGGAACATTTCGTATTCAGCATTTGAGTAATATCTTCTTGGCACACCAGCCAATCCTAAGAAGTGCATTGGGAAGAATACGCCATATACACCTATGATAGTCATCCAAAAGTGTAGGTAACCCATTTTAGGCAACATAAATCTACCGTACATTCTAGGGAACCAGTGGTAAACACCAGCGAACATTCCGAAGATAGCACCAGCACCCATTACGATGTGGAAGTGACCAACAACGAAATAAGTATCGTGAATATTGATATCTAAGGCAGAATCACCTAAAATCAAACCAGTTAAACCACCAGAGATGAATAAAGAAACCATCCCTAAAGCAAACATCATTGCTGGAGTTAAACGTAAATTACCTTTCCAAATAGTAGCAAGGTAGTTGAACGCCTTGATAGCTGAAGGAATAGCAATCAATAAAGTTGTAAATGTAAATACGGTACCTAAGAAAGGATTCATACCAGTCATGAACATATGGTGACCCCACACGATGAAGGATAAGAATGCAATTGCCAATACTGAAACAATCATCGCTCTGTAACCAAAGATTGGTTTTCTAGAGTTAGTAGAGATTACCTCTGAAATTAAACCTAAAGCTGGTAATAAGATGATATAAACCTCAGGGTGACCCAAGAACCAGAACAAGTGTTCGAACAACAATGGAGAACCACCAGTTGCTTCTAATGGAATACCGCTCATGAAAATATCAGACAAGTAGAACGCAGTTCCAAAAGATCTATCGAACATCAATAACAAGGCACAAGACAACAACACAGGGAAAGAAAGAACCCCTAATACTGCGGTAATCAAGAAACACCAAATTGTTAATGGCATTCTAGTCATTGTCATACCTTTAGTTCTCAAATTGAAAACAGTAACAATATAGTTCAAGCTACCCAATAAAGAGGAAGCAATGAATATTGCCATAGAAACCAACCAAAGAGTCATACCTAATCCAGAACCAGGAATAGCTTGTGGTAAAGCAGAAAGTGGAGGATAAACCGTCCAACCAGCAGAAGCCGGACCACCTTCAACGAAACATGAAGCAATCATGATTACAGAAGAAAGGAAGAACAACCAGTAAGAAATCATGTTTAGTAAACCAGATGCCATATCTCGGGCACCCAATTGGTAAGGAATCAAGAGATTCGAAAAAGTACCACTTAATCCTCCAGTTAATACGAAAAACACGATAATAGTACCGTGAATCGTAACTAAAGCCAAATACATATCGGGAGTAAGAACACCTTCAGGAGCAAATTTATCTCCTAAGAAGAAGTTTGAAAAAGCAAAACCTTCACCAGGCCAAGCCAATTGCAAACGGAAAAGGATTGACATACCCATTCCCACTACAGCCATGATGATAGCAGTAATCAAGAATTGCTTAGCAATCATTTTATGATCCTGAGAGAAAATATACTTTGTTATAAAAGTCTCGTGGTGCTCGTGGTGACCGTGGTCGTGACCGTGATCATCGTGCCCGTGTGCTTCATGTCCGTGTGCGTGTGCTGACATTTTTTATCGTTTTACAAGTTTCTAATCTATCGTTTAATTTCCTGCGATTTCATCACCAAAAGTTTTTGCTGCTTTCATTTTAGCATCAAAATCTTTTTGTTCTAAAACAACAATTGGGAAGCGCATTTTGTAGTGTGAAGCACCACAAATTTTATTACAAACCAATTCGTAAGAATAAAATGTTTTTCCTTCTTTAGCTGCTTCAACCTTCATCTCTTCTGCAGTGTAACGAGGTTTGAAAGTAAATTCAGTACTCATACCAGGAACACAGTTCATTTGTGCACGGAAGTGAGGGAAGTATGCTGAATGAATAATATCTTTTGAACGGAAAGTGAAATGATGCGTTCTTCCTTTGCATAAGTATAATGTATCTCTAATGATGACATCATCTTCAGCGACTGAATAATTTCCTTTTTCAGCAATCATTTTTTTCAATCTTCTTTCATTCGCTTTCCAAGCAGACAATTGCGTTTCAGCTTCAGATAATTCTTCTGATTTACCACTCCAGCCATTTTCAACTAAAGAATCCAATTCTTTAACCTGACCTTCCAACTGAGCGATAGAAGCTACTGTCCCGGCCAAAGCTGAATCTAAAGTAGCTGTAGTAACAATTCCTAAAGAGTTTGAACTGGTGATAGTAGAGAAATTAACTTTACCCAATTGATTGTCTTTACCAGAGTAGTGCGCAGTCCATTTAAATTGCTCACCTACCAATTCCACTTCAACAGCATCTTTGTCTTCTTCTGCATTGATTAAAGAATCCCAAGTTGATAAACCATAAAATACCAACGACAATAGCACAATAGCTGGAATGATAGTCCACACCATCTCTAATTTATTGTTGTGAGGAAACCACAAAGCTTTTTGGTCTTTCTTTTTGTAGTATTTGAAGATGAAAGCGAAAAGGAAAGTGTGTGTTAAGAAGAACACAAACAAAATCAAGTACATGGTAACCCAGAACAAGTTATCAATTTTATCGCCGTGTTCAGAAGCAGAAACAGGCAAAAGGAATTTACCCCAACCAGCCATTTGTGCTATTAAACCACCGAACAACAAAACTCCAAACAAGGCATACAAAAACCCTTGAGTTTTAATTTCAGATAAAGAGACATACTCTTCATCGTTTGCCAATTGAGTTGATAACTCATGAGAGCGCATCACTTTCGCGATTGCTACAATCACTATTAAAACCGTTATTAGAACCAATAATTCCATTCCTGTATATTTTTAACTTCCGACTTCTAGTTTATTAATGATATAAGTTCTTGCTTTCTTCCAAGTAAGGGTGATTTTTCACCAACAATGGGCGACTTGCAATTGATCTTAAGATCACGAACAAGAAAGTACCCAAGAAAATAAAGAAGAATCCAAATTCAATTAAACCAATTTTACCTTGCTCTTTCATAGAAGAAGGAATGATTAACAACTGAACATCTACCCAGTGCGTGATGAAGATGATGCAACCAATAACAGTAATTAACCCTTTTTTCTTTTTCGCATCGGCATCCATCAAACCAACCATTGGCAGAGCAAAGTTCACCAACATCATTCCGAAGAAAACAAATTTATAATCTTGAATTCTTGCGATGTAAGGAGCCACCTCTTCAGGTATATCGGCATACCAAATCAACATAAACTGAGCGAACCATAAGTAAGTCCATAAGAAACTTAAAGCAAACATCCATTTACCTAAGTCGTGTAAGTGACCTTTTTTAACCCATGGCATCAAGCCTTTGCTTTGTAAGTAAACAATCAATACGATAGTAGTGATGATAGAACTAATCCAGAAACCTGCGAAAACGTACCATCCATAAAGTGTACTGAACCAGTGTACATCAGTTGACATTAGTAAGTCCCAAGCCAAAATAGAAGAACCATAACCAAACAACACTAAGAAAATAGCGGCGCTTGTGATATTTTTAAAGTGAATTCTAGTGCCACCTTCAGCATCTTCCAACAATGAATTTTTTCTGAATTTAGCACCGAAGTACCAGAAAATACCACCGAAAGCCAAGAATCTAATCAAGTGCATTAAGCCATCGCCAGCAGAAATATTGAAATAGTTTGATTTGTGGGTAATGATTGGATCGTAATCTGCATGGTTAACATCGTAAACGTTTGGATCCATCCAGTGATAAATATGATGCATGTGAAATTTACCAGCTAAAATCACCACTAAAATTACAGCCAAACCAATAGGCAACCAAGTAATTAATGCCTCTAATATTCTTTTATAAACAATGGTATAAGCTGCTTCTGCAGCATATTGCAATGCTAAGAAGAACAAAGCACCCAATGCAATTCCAAAGAAATAAAAGCCATTGCCTAAAAGGTCAACCCAAATTCTTTGTCCCAAACCAGTTCCTTCAGAATACTCATAATGAGCATCCAAAGCCAAGCCTAATCCCAATAGCACAATACCTCCTACAATCAATGTAAGGATGAATTTTTTTGCGCCTGATGAAAATGTATATTCCATTTTCTGTTTTTTTTAAAGTCCTAAAATCAATTTATTTCACTTGTAAAGAGTCGGCAGGAGCTACAGCAGTTGAATCTGAAGCAGCAGGAGCAGCCAATTTACCTTGTAATTTTTGCACATAGTACACAATCTTCCATCTTTCAGTTTGAGAAATTTGAGAAGCGTGTGAACCCATATTTCCTTTACCATAATGAATGGTATAGAAAATTTTTCCTTCTGGAAGATCTTTCAAAGCAGCAGTATAAGATGGAGGAGCTGGGAAAAGTTCATTTTTCACCATTTGTCCATCACCTTCTCCTTTTTCACCATGACAGTGGTCGCAGAAGATCTCATATAATTCTTTACCTTGCTTAACCAAGCTATCAGAAAAAGGAAGTGGATTTTTCAATTCCAATCCAGCTCTTTCATATTCTTCCGTAGATTGAGCAAAAGGAAAAGGAGTAAATCCAACAGGAACAGTTCCTTTTACTGGCATGAAGTGAGTGTATCCACTTTTCAATCTATTGTAGATAGCAGTAATTTCAGCTGCATCATCTTCCCAAGTAAGACCTCTTTCTTCCATTAATCTTTCTACTATACCAGCAGAATCCAAATCACCTTTCTTAATGTAAGTTTCATAAGAAGGAGAACGGTACATGTCGGGCATATACTCCACACCCGGACTATCAGGATCTGAAGTACAGGCAAAGAAAGCAGAAGCAAGGATAGTTGCGAAGCTTAGTTTACCGATATATTTAAACATCATGTTCATATAATTGTCTTCTTTTAAGCAGCTTTTTTATTGATTTCAATAGCTCCAGTCTCTTTCAACAAAGCGATAGTTTCAGCTTCTTTAGATTCATCAACATGAATCTCCATTACAAACTTATCATCGGTTGTTCTTGGATCTGGATTTTTAGCTTTCATTCCAGGAAGAGTTTTATTTCTTAGGAAGTAAGTGATAGCCATACCGTGTGCTGTGCAGAATACTGTAAACTCAAAAGTAACAGGAATAAAAGCAGGTAAGTTTTGCATCATGTTAAAATTTGGTTTACCACCGATATTCATTGGCCAGTCAATAATCATGAAATATCTCATTCCTATTAAAGCCAAGGTCATACCTGTTAAACCATAGATAAAAGCGCAAATAGCCAAACGTGTTTTTCTCACTCCAATCACGTCATCAATACCGTGAATTGGAAACGGTGAAAATACATCTTGCACTTTTGTACCTTTCGCAACAACCTTTTTTGCTCCTTCAAGCAAAACGTGGTCATCATCATACATTGCGTAAATTACTGTACTCATTTCCTTTATATTTTCTTTCTTAATAAACTTATTAATGTTTGCTTCCTTCAGCTACAGTGATGTGCTCACCAGCACGCAACTGTTTCAACTGAGATTCACCTGTAGTTCTTAAAATTGTTTTCACCTCATTTAATGCCAACACTGGGAAGACACGAGCATAAAGTAAGTACAACACGAAGAAGATACCTATAGTTCCTAAGAACAAGCCCATATCCACAAAAGTTGGGTGGAACAAGTTCCAAGAAGAAGGAACGTAGTCACGGTGAATTGAAGTAACGATGATTACAAAACGCTCGAACCACATACCAATGTTTACGATAATAGATAAGATGAAGGTAAACGTTAAGTTTCTTCTCCATTTTTTCACCCACATCAACTGTGGAGAAATTACGTTACAAGTCATCATGGCTGCGTAAGACCACCAGTACCAACCTGTAGCACGGTTCATAAAAGCATAACCTTCATACTCAACACCAGAATACCAAGAGATGAATAACTCAGATAAGTAAGCAACACCCACCATTGAACCAGTCAACATGATGATGATGTTCATGTACTCAATATGTTTAACTAAGATATAATCTTCTAAATGCAATACTTTTCTCATCACCAACATCAAGGTACACACCATTGCGAATCCAGAGAATACCGCACCGGCTACGAAGTATGGAGGGAAGATAGTAGTATGCCATCCTGGAATTACTGAAGTAGCAAAGTCCATAGATACAATAGAGTGAACCGAGAATACCAATGGAGTAGCTAAACCAGCCAACACCAATGAAACCTCTTCAAAACGATTCCAGTGTTTTGCAGAACCAGTCCAACCAAAAGCCATAATGCTATACGCTCTTTTAGCAACAGGTTTAACCGCTCTATCGCGAATAGTAGCGAAATCGGGAATTAAACCAATATACCAGAACACTAATGATACCGAGAAATAAGTAGAGATTGCGAACACGTCCCAAAGCAACGGTGAGTTAAAGTTAACCCATAAAGAACCGAATTGATTTGGAAGAGGCAATACCCAGTAAGCCATCCAGATTCTTCCCATGTGTAACAATGGGAACAACGCTGCCATGATTACGGCGAAGATTGTCATCGCTTCAGCAGAACGGTTAATCGCCATTCTCCAACGTTGACGGAACAACAACAATACGGCAGAAATCAAAGTACCGGCGTGACCGATACCAACCCACCAAACGAAGTTGGTGATGTCCCATGCCCAGTCCACAGTTTTATTTAAACCCCAAACACCAATACCCACACCAACGGTGTAGAATATACAGCCAACACCCCAAAGGGCAAGCAATGCTGCAAGGGAAAAAACCATGTACCACATTTTGCCTGCTTTACCTTCTACAGGTGCGCAAACGTCCTCTGTAATCTGGTGGTAAGTTTTATTACCAAGAATTAAAGGCTCTCTAATATCTGCTTCTACGTGATGCATTCTTCAGTATTTAAAATATTAAGCTTCTTTACTATCTAAATTTCTAACTTTTGTCATGTAGTAGATGTTTGGTTTAACACCAACTTCTTCTAACAATACATAAGATCTTTGGTTTTCAAATGCTGCTTTGTGAACATATGAAGTTTTGTCGTTCAAGTCACCAAACTTAATGGCACCTGAAGCACAAGCCTCAGAACAAGCAGTATCTATAGAGCCATCTTGAACAGGAGTACCTGCTTTTTTAGCATCTAATTTACCAGCTTGAATTCTTTGAACACACATTGAGCATTTCTCGATAACCCCTCTAGAACGAACCACAACATCTGGATTCAATACCATACGGCCTAAATCATCTTGTGCAGGGTTCACTTTGTTGAAGTCAGGATATTGAGTCAATCTCAATGAATCGTATTGGAACCAGTTGAATCTTCTTACTTTGAACGGACAGTTGTTAGCGCAGTAACGAGTACCGATACAACGGTTGTATGCCATTTGGTTTAAGCCTTCCTCTGAGTGAGTAGTAGCTGCAACCGGACAAACAGTTTCGCACGGAGCGTGGTTACAGTGCTGACACATGATTGGTTGGAAAACCACTTGTGGCTCATCATCTGGCACCTCAGCTTTATGGTATTCACCAATAGAGTTCAATTGCTCTAATTCGGTAACTTTTGCGTCATTTACAGTTGAAGAGAAATAACGGTCGATACGAATCCAGTGCATTTCACGGCTTCTTCTAACCTCGTCTTTACCTACAACAGGAATGTTGTTTTCAGATTGACAAGCAGTAGCACAAGCACCACAACCAGTGCAAGTGTTTAAGTCGATAACCATACCCCAACGGTGACCTAAGTCGATACCGTGATCAGCCCATAAATCTAACTCCTCTGGTTTTTTCTTCTTACCGTAAGTATCTTTCAAATACTCTTGTTCGTTGTAACCACCTTCTGCTTTAGCATCCTTAGTATTTTTGAAAATATCTAAAGTTGTTTCATTCACCATTTTTCTACCCATCATCGTGTGATGAGTTTGAGTAGTAGCCAATGGATAAGTTGAATTTGTAGCTTCTATTTTAACATTAGAGTTGTATTGGAAATCAGAAGTAATTAAAGGGAAAGCATTTGCTCCAATTAACTTGTTCTCTTCGAATAAATCACCACTCCACTCTTCTCTTGTTAAGCCTTGCGTAATTGATCTACCGTAACCTAAAGCGATACCGATAGTTTTTTTAGCTTGTCCAGGCAAAGGATAAACAGGTAAAGTCAAGGTAACACCGTTAGCTGTTACTTTAACAACTTTAGCAGGATATTTTTCACCTAAATATAATTCGTTGTGACCTTCGTAATTATCAGGAGTTGATTTGCCAAACAAATCCAATACATCAGAAGGATGCATAGTTACGTAGTTGTCCCAGGTTACTTTAGTAATTGGATCTGGCAATTCTTGCAACCAAGGGTTTAAAGCGTGACGACCATCGCCCATACCCGCTTTCACATATAATTCAACTTCCCAATCAGAAGAAGCTTTGAAAGATGCAATGGCAGAGCTTAAATCTATTGACGAAGAAACCACTGCAGCAGCAGCTACAACGGCAGCTTCTACTTTTTCCGCAGCAGGTTTAACATCAGCAACAGCAACTTCCGCTACTACTGGAGCCACTCTAGAAGATGTGTAAACACCACTTTCTACAGCAGAATACCATTGTGAAGTTGAAACGCCCATGGCAGTCCAAGTTGCTTGTACATAATCACCATAAGCACTTTCGTTACCAGCCAAAGCTAGTAATGACTCTTGCCATTGACGTGTACTAAACAATTTAGAGATTACAGGTTGAGCCACGTTGTACACTCCTTTAGAAGGATTGTAGTCATTCCATGACTCTAAGTAATGATTATCAGGAAGAATATAATCAGCAACAGCACCAGTTTCATCCAATCTGTCACCTAAATAAACTTTCAATTTAACTTTAGATAAAGCTGTTTTGAAATCAGCTTTTCCACCAATTTTTGCTGGTGAAGTATATACAGGATTTACACCTGCGATTAATATAGCATCTACTGAACCAGCAGCCATGTTGTTTACCAACGCTGCGAAATCTGTATCGTTACCTTTTCTGATATTTAATGCATTTTCAATATCTACAGTAGTACCGTAGCTACCTAATTTTTCGTTGATAGCATTCACTACCAATTGAACATTAACGTCGTTGCTACCTGCAACTACCAATGCATTAGCACCAGCAGCCTTTAATTCAGCAGCAGCTTTTTTCAATTTTTTCTTTGCAGAATCAGTTAAGCCAGCAGGAACAGCGTTAGAACCACCAAGTTCTTTCAATAAGAAAGCAGCAGCAATACCTTGTTCAGAAGGTTTAACAGTAGCACGAACATCGGCATTTGAACCAGTTAATGACAACTTAGATTCAAATTGGAAATGTTTCGACATCCACTCGCCTTCAGGTCTTCTAGTAGAAGCGTATTGAGAGGCATATTGATTAGAGTTTAACCAGTTGGCCAAGAAATCGGCACCTAGAGAAACAATTACTTTAGCTTTACCGAAGTTGTAAGCAGGTACAGCCGACTTACCAAACATTGCATTGTTAGCACGAAGAATACCACTTGCAGAGATAGTATCGTAAACTACATGTTCAGCAGATGGATATTTCGCTTTGAATTCTGCGATTGCTCTTTCAGAAGAAGGAGACATCAAAGTACCAGTAAGAATGGCAATCTTAGAAGAAGAAGTCAATTTACCAGAAATCTCTTTGTCAACTACCGACCAAGACAAACCTTTATCCCATTTATCGCCTTTTTTGCGCGCAGGAGCTTTAGCTCTTTTTGCATCATACAATTCCAATACAGAAGAGTTAACTCTTGCATTTAAACCACCACCAGTGATTTGAGAATTTTTGTTTGATTTAATATGGATAGGACGACCTTCTCTTGTTTTAACCAAAACACCAGCGAAATCAAATCCGTCGAAATACGTTGATGCATACCAGTTGGCAACGCCAGGAGTAACTTCTTCAGGTTTGTTTAAGTAAGGAATTGCTTTAGTAACGGGAGTTTCGCAAGCCGCTAAAGTAGCAGCAGTAACGCTAAACCCAAGATATTTTAAGAAATCTCTACGGTGAGTTTTGCTTTCAGCCAATGATGAATCAGATAAAAACTCATCTACCGGAATATGCTCGGCAAATTCTTTTTGACTTTGCTCTACGAAATGGGGAGCAGCTGATAGCTCGTCAATCCCTTTCCAGTATTTTTTAGTTTCAGTCATAGTTGCAACTATATATAGAACCTGTTACTTATATTATTAATAGTGACATTTAGCACATTCTAACCCACCAATTTTATCAACTGTGAATTTGAAGTCCTTTTTATGTTTGTTTTCTGCTTTAGCGTCTTCGTGGATTTTGATGTAGTAGTCGTTACCAGCAAACTGAACTTCAGTTTCGCGGTGACAGTTGACACACCAGCCCATAGTTAATTCAGAGAATTGTTTCAACTCTGCCATTTCTTGAACTTCACCGTGGCATTTCTGACATTCCACTTTACCTACCTCAACGTGTTGAGAGTGGTTGAAATAAACGAAGTCAGGCAAATTGTGAACACGTACCCACTCAATAGCAGTGTCGGTTCTCATTTTACCATCTTTGGTCATGTATTTAGCAGAATCTGGATTCCAGCCTACGTATTTGTACAATTTCGCGATTTCAGTTTTTCCAGAACGGCTACCATTGTCGATTGCTTTGTGGCAATTCATGCAAACGTTAGCAGAAGGAATACCTGAAGTTTTACTTACTCTAGCTGAAGAGTGGCAGTATTTGCAGTCGATTTGGTTTTTACCAGCATGTAAATCGTGAGGGAAAGCAATAGGTTGTTTAGGCGCGTAATCTTGGTAGATACCAATTCCTGCTAAGGCATCCCAACCAATTTTACCGAGAGTTAACACCACAATTAAACCAGCAATTGAAGCCAATTTTTTGTTGTTTTGCATCCAGTGACCTATTGCAGCAAAGAAAGTTTTAGACTCTTCAGCCTCTTTTCCTTCGCGAACGTTGATCACATTTTTCATTGAACGGTTAACGCCAGTGAAAATGATGATTACGATGGTTGCAATGGTGATGATGATAAGGATTAACCAAAGGTCGTTGCCGCCTTCTTCTTCTGTTGAGGTTACAGGACCTTCGGGACCTTTAGGACCTTCGGGACCAGCAGCTGCCTTTGGAGCTGGACCTTTATCTAAGAAAGCAACGATATCGCCTAATTGAGCATCGCTCAAGAAACCGAAAGCAGTCATCGCTTGTTTACCATTTTCATTGTAAACCTTGTTTGCGTAAACATCTCCGCTAGCTCTTAACTTGGAGTTGTCTTTAATCCAAGCTTTCAACCACTCATCCACAGAAGCAAAACTTCCAGGTTGAACGCGGTCCTTTACGCCCATTAAAGCTGGTCCGGTTCCTGGTTTATCCCAGTTGTGACAAGTTGCACAATTCGCTTTGAATAATTTTTCTCCCGCTGCAGCATCCTGCGCAGACACATTGGTAGACACAAATAAAAACGTGAAAGCCAACAATTTAAGGAGGGAAGAGATGGATGAGATTTGTCTCATTGTTCTTTTATATAAGTTCATTTGATCCTTCTGACCTATTTAAAACAAGCTATTTTAGCTTTGGGGCAAATTTATAATAATCCTGTTTTTTAGCATTGCAATTCTATGACAATTCACAGGCAACATCATAATTTAAAATGATTCTAAATAAGGAAAAGACACTTTGTGAAGAGTGAAGAGCTTGATAAACAATATATTTGGAAATTAAACAGTCCATTTCGTTTCCATTTTTAAAATTTAATATTTGTTAATTTATTTTTAAAAACATGTGGTTTTTGGGGTGTTTTAAGCGCAAAAGAGTAGAAAAAGGCACAATTGTAGAAAGGTATTTTTTTAGTGATTTATTATTGTAATTTTGAATTCACATACACTTCAATATGAGACTTAGCATTTTTGTATTTTTTATTGCATTGAGCAGCAGTATATTCGCTCAAGAAGGAACAGTAACCTTTCATGGAGATTCACTAATCAACAGCGCAATTCACTCGCACATTGCGATTAATAAAAAGAAATGTCCGCAATTAATCAAAGGCTACCGAGTTCAGATTTCCTCGGCCAATGGAGCAGATGCAAGAGCGAAAACGAGTGCTGATAGAGTGAAATTCTTAGCTCTATTTCCCGATATTAATGCGCACGAATTGTGGGAAGCACCAAGCTACAAAATTAGAGTTGGAGATTGCAGAACAAAATTTGAAGCAGAACAATTGAAAAAACAAGTACAAGCAAATTTTCCGTTTTGTTTTGTAGTACCTGATTATATTGATACTTATTATATTAAGGATTGTAAGTAATACAGAGTGAGGGTGAGAGTGAGGTTTGAGTAAAAACAAAAAGCCCCGATGAATTTCTTCATCGGGGCTTATTTATTTTAAAGACTATTTCTTACTTCAAAGTTTGTTTAACCTCAACTTCTTCGTAAGCTTCAATGATGTCGCCCACTGCGATGTCGTTGAATTTCTCTACGTTCAATCCGCACTCGTAGCCATGAGCCACCTCTTTCACATCTTCTTTGAAACGTTTCAATGAACCCAAATCACCAGAGTAAATTACGATACCATCGCGAATTACGCGTATTTTGTTTTTACGAGACACCTTACCTTCAGTAACATAACATCCGGCAACTGTACCCACTTTTGTAATTTTAAATACTTCACGAATCTCGATGTTCGCCACCACTTTCTCTTCGATTTTCGGTTTCAACATGCCTTCCATTGCATCTCTCAATTCCTCGATAGCTTTGTAGATTACAGAGTACAAGCGAATTTCGATATCTTCTTGCTCGGCCAATTTACGAGCACCTGCAGAAGGACGAACTTGGAAACCAATCACGATAGCATTGGAAGCCGAAGCCAACAATACATCTGACTCAGAAACCTGTCCGACAGATTTATGGATAATATTAATTTGAATTTGAGAAGTCGATAATTTCAACAATGAATCGGATAATGCCTCGATAGAACCATCCACGTCACCTTTAACAATAATGTTCAACTGTTGGAAATCACCAATAGCGATACGACGACCAATCTCATCTAACGTAATATGTTTACGAGTACGAATACCTTGCTCACGTTGCAATTGCAATCGTTTGGTAGCAATATCTTTCGCTTCGCGTTCTTCTTTTACGGCACTAAAGTGGTCACCCGCTTGAGGCGCACCATTTAAACCAAGCAACTGAACAGGAGTAGACGGTCCGGCTTTATCCACACGGTGTCCGCGCTCATTGTACATCGCTTTAATCTTACCATAGAAAGAACCAGCCAAAATGATATCGCCAATACTCATGGTACCATTTTGCACCAATACTGTAGCAACATAACCTCTACCTTTGTCTAACATCGATTCGATTACGGTACCTTTAGCCAAACGATCGGGACTAGCTTTCAAGCCCATCATGTCGGCTTCAATCAATACTTTATCCAAAAGCTCTTCAATACCTAATCCTTTTTTAGCAGAGATGTGTTGGCATTGGTATTTACCACCCCAATCTTCCACCAAAATATTCATTTGGGCCAATTGCTCTTTAATTTTTTCTGGATTAGCACCAGGCTTATCAATTTTGTTGATAGCGAAAATCATAGATACACCAGCAGCTTGAGCGTGATTAATCGCCTCTACTGTTTGTGGCATGATGGCATCATCGGCCGCGATTACGATAATCGCTAAGTCGGTAACTTTAGCACCACGCGCTCTCATCGCCGTAAAGGCTTCGTGACCCGGAGTATCTAAGAAAGTGATGATTTCACCACCTTTTAAAGTTACCGAGTAAGCACCAATATGTTGGGTGATACCACCCGCCTCACCGGCCAATACATTTTCCTTACGGATATAATCTAACAACGATGTTTTACCATGATCGACGTGACCCATTACAGTTACAATTGGTGCACGAGGAATAGCATTTTCATCTACTTCTTCTACCTCTTCTTCTTCAACATCTGCACCAACAAACTGTACTTTAAATCCGAACTCCTCCGCAACAATGGCGATAGTTTCCGCATCTAAACGCTGGTTGATAGATACAAATAAACCAAGGCTCATACAAGCCGATATAATTTCGGTAACAGAAGCATCCATCAAACTTGCTAACTCGTTAGCAGAGATGAACTCGGTTACTTTTAAAATTGATTTTTCTTGTTCTGCTCTTTCTGCATCATCGGCAATACGTTGTCCGGCTTCATCTCTTTTGATACGACGGAATTTAGCCGCCTTATTTTTAGGTTTACCGCCACTTAAACGAGCAAGAGTTTCTTTAATTTGTCTTTGGATTGCATCCTCAGTAACTTCAGGTTTAGGAGCACCTTTTTGAGGTGGACCGCCTTTTTTACCTTTGTTATTATTGTTGTTTCTTTGTTGGTTGTTAGAAGGAGGCGTTTGCTGTTGCATTTGCTGTCCGGTTACCGGACCCTTCTTAATTCTTTCGCGTTTCTTTTTATGGAAATCGTTACCAGAACCAGGCACATGCTTTTTCTCAACAGGCAATTCAATCTTACCAATTACTTTAGGGCCATCTAGTTTTTCCAATTTGGCACGAACCCATTCATCGGGAGCGTTAGGAGATTTTTTTTGCTCTTCAGCAATATCCTCGGCAGGCGCTTCCACTTCAGGTACAGCGGGAACTTCTACCTTCTCAGCAACAGGTTCTTCCACTTTATCAACAGGTTCAGCAGCTTTAGGTGCCACTACTTCCTTTGCTTTTGGGGCAGGGGCAGGTTTAGGTGCAGGAGCAGGAGCTTCCTTTTCCAAAGCAATTTTACCAACCACTTTAACCTCAAATGCTTCTTTCGGGCGTTCTGCTTTAAAGATTTCTTCTTTAGCTTCAGTAACAGCAGGAACCTCTTTAGGAGCCAAAGTAATGGTTTCCTTTTTTTCTTTTCCTACAACTACTTTTTCTGAACGCTCTTTTAACGACTTTTCCGATTGGAATTCGTCTACCAATAATTTGTATTGCTGACCATCAATTTTAGAATTGGGATTTGAATCGATGGTGAATCCCTTACTGGAGAGAAACTCAATAATAGTGTGAACTCCGAGGTTAAATTCTCGGGCTACTTTACTCAATCGTTTTGGCTGTGCCGAATCGCTCATGTTATGATATAATGTTTATAATCTAAAGTCTAATGTACAAAGAGGAAAATAGTACTTTCCTCTTTATACTTTAAACCAATGTTAATCTTCAAATTCTGCTTTCAAGATATTTCTAACCTCGTTAACAGTTTCTTCTTCTAAGTCGGTTCTTTTTACTAAATCTTCTACTGATAAATCAAGCACGCTTCTAGCAGTATCGCAGCCAATACCTTTCAATTCGGCCAATACCCATGCTTCGATTTCATCTTTAAACTCATCTAATCTTACGTCTTCAATATCTTGGTCGGTATCTCTGTACACGTCGATTTCATAACCAACTAATTTACCAGCCAATTTAATATTGAAACCACCTTTACCAATCGCTAAAGAAACTTGATCAGGTTTTAGGTAAACCTCTGCACGCTTGTCTTCATTACGAATATTGATTGAAGTAATTTTTGCAGGAGACAACGCTCTTTGAATGAATACAGCATCGTTGTCGGAGAAATTGATAACGTCGATGTTCTCGTTACCCAATTCACGAACAATACCGTGAATTCTAGAACCTTTCATACCAACGCAAGCACCTACTGGATCGATTCTATCATCGTAAGATTCAACAGCAACTTTAGCTCTCTCACCCGGAACACGAACGATACGTTTAATGGTAATTAAACCATCGTAAATTTCAGGAACCTCTTGTTCGAACAATCTTTCTAAGAACACGCTAGATGTTCTAGACAAGATGATAACAGGGTTGTTGTTTTTCATATCCACCTTCAAAACTACGGCACGAACAGTGTCGCCTTTTTTGAAATAGTCGGTAGGAATTTGTTCAGATTTAGGTAAGATCAATTCGTTCTCTTCGTCATCTAGGATAAGAATTTCACGTTTCCATACTTGGTAAACCTCACCAGCAACGATAGTACCTACTTTATCTCTGTATTTTTTGTATAAATCATCTTTTTCAAGATCTAAAACTCTTGAAATCAAGTTCTGACGAACAGCCAAAACTGCACGACGACCGAAATCTTCTAATTTTACCTCTTCAGAAACCTCTTCCCCCACTTCAAAATCGGGCTCAATTAAAACAGCTTTAGAATAAGCGATTTCACGATTGTCATCTTCTACCTCACCATCTTCAACGATAACGCGGTTTCTCCACACCTCTAAGTCACCTTTATCGATATTTACGATAATATCGTAATTGTCATCAGAACCATACTTTTTTTGTAGCATGTTTCTAAATACATCCTCAAGGATGCTCATCATCGTTTCACGATCGATGTTTTTAAATTCTTTAAACTCCTGAAACGAGTCTATCAAACCAATTTGCTGTTCCATAATCACAATTTAAAAAGTAATAACTACTTTACATTCATTTATTTTTTGCGAAAGCTCAGTGCTTTCAAACTTGAATACATGCTGGGTAACCACCAGTTCTTTTTTCTTCTTCCCTTCTATCTTTTTCTTCTCACTGGTTTCTACTACAATTCCTTCTTCATCGGCAGAAAGCAAGATACCTTGTACCTTTTTACCATTGCCTGCTTTCACCTCTACCTCTTTACCAATGTATTTAAGGTACTGTTGAAGCACCTTAAAAGGCAAATCTAAGCCTGGCGAAGAAACTGTTAATTCAAAATCTTCTTTTTCACGATCAAAAGAACCTTCAATATGACGGCTAATTTCTACTACTGCTTTGATAGGCATTCCATCAGGAGAATCTACCATTACATTAATCTTATTGCCGGCAGCTACTTTAGCTTCCACCAGAAACTGATTCGTTCCTTCTATTTTCTCTAGCACCAATTGGCGAATCTGCGTTTCTGGTATCATAGTTTTCTTGAATGAAGCAGGGGACTTTTCGGGTCCCCTGCGTATCAAAATCCATATGTTGGAGTGCAAATGTAGTAAAATATTTTGAACGGCAAAATAGAAAAATGCCCAACGAAAGGGGTTTCGATGGGCATTAGGGGGTTCCAGGTAAACGGGGTATTACCCGGAATATTTATGAATAGGTGATTGTATTATTAAGACGCAAGCAAGTAAATTGGGTTGTCTCCTATTTATTTCTTTTTCGTCAAAAGAATGTAATCCTTAGTAGGTATGGGCACTTCCAAATAGTCTTGAGGGATTTCACTATCTTTCCTAATCAGCTTATACTCAGGAAATTTTAAACCATCTAAACTTAAATTCAACGACGCATAACGATAAAAATACGCTTGCAAAGCCCAGTTGGAAAATTCATTACCTTCAACAAAGATTACAGTATGTGGCGGTAATTCATTGGCAATCATTTTCACATCGTGAATCATACCTTCATCTCTGCTGTAATTTTCTATTTGTGAAAAGGCAATGCCCAATGCACAAATAAATAACGAGAAAGTCGCTAGGTAATATGTTAAACTTCTCCACTTAATCTTATCTATCAAAATGGCTAAATAAGGCAATACTAAAATTGCCATGGTGATTGAAAAAAAAGGAAAGGCACACAATAAATAGTGGGCATTTTGCTTTAAACTGAGCATTATTGGAAGCACACCAGATAATCCTAGTGCTAAAAAAATATAAAGCCATTTATATTCCATAGCAACGGATCTATTTTTTCTTCCTAATAGAAAAATAAGCACCACCACTCCCAATGAAATTAATAGTTCTGTAATGAGTCGGCCAACAATATAAAATCGTGAATTTACAGTAACAACATTTTGCAAACTGTTCTTTACCTGAATATCAAAGTAGGCTTGTAAACTAGGCAGACTATCCTTTTGAAACAGAAATAAGACAGCAAAGAACAAAAACAGAAAACCTAATAAAAACAAGGAGTCGGCAACGAATTTCTTAAAAGGGTATTCTTTGTCGAAACACCAAAACCAAAAAGGGAGAGAGAGTGGAAATAAACCGGTAAAACCTTTACTTAAAAATGCAGCAAAGAGCATAAACGACGAAAGTGCCAAAAATAGAATTCGATATTTCGACACACTTTTGAGATAAAATAAAACACTAGCTAAAATAAAAACAAGCATGCCATTTTCTAACATATTGTTCATTGCACCCCAAGGAACCAAAGGCACAGCAATCCACAGCAACAAAGGGAACCAAGCTAAATGATGAAATTTATCTACTGTAATTTTTCTAAAAATTAAAATCATCAAAGCCCCACTAGCGATGTAAGTGAAAAAAGAAAAAAATCTTTCTACAAAAACAGAATCGCCAAAAATGCGAAAACAAATACTTTGCAATCCAAAAATTAAAGGAGGGTGTTCGTGGAAAGAGCTAAGGTAAGTATCGCTAAATTTTAAAAACCAAAATGAACCTTCGCCATGCGCCAAATTCTTTGCCACAGTAGCGTACATCAAACCATCCATAAACATTCCTTCGGTAAATAAAGAAGGGGCGCACATTAAAATGAAGATGCTTAGCACAAAGATTAGAAATGGATAAAATGATTTGGTCATGCGATAAAAGTACCCTTAGTTCATTATTCTTACTAATTTTAGAAAAAATATTTTCAAATGAAAGTCATCGCCATCGATAGCGTACACCCTATTCTCTACGACAAACTTCGCTCGTATGGCTGCACCGTTGATGAATGTTCGCATTTGAAAGGAGAAGAACTTTTAAAAATTTTACCGCAGTACGAAGGCTTTATTATTCGCTCGAAATTTAAAATCACAAAGGAAATAATTAGCGTCTGTCCCCATTTAAAATTTATTGCGCGATCGGGTTCGGGTATGGAAAATATTGATTTGGAATTTGCTAAATCGAGAGGAATTGAGTGTTTTAATTCTCCTGAAGGAAACAGAGATGCTGTTGCAGAACATGTGTTGGGCATGATTTTAATGCTTATCAATAAACTTAAAATTGCCGATGCAGAAGTGCGAAATGGTGTTTGGAAAAGAGCTGAAAACAGAGGAATAGAATTGAAAGGAAAAACATTTGCTTTGATTGGCTACGGACAAATGGGTTCGGCCGTAGCACAGCGCTTACAAGGCTTTGGTGTTCATGTATTGTCTTACGACAAATACAAAGAAGAGCACGAATACAAAGCAAGGATGGAAGAAATTTTTGAGCAAGCCGATTTCGTGAGTTTGCATCTTCCGCTCACCGCAGAAACTACCAACATCGCGAACGCTGAATGGTTTTCTAAATTCAAAAAAGATATTTTCTTCATCAACACTGCGCGCGGAAAATGTGTTAAAACAGAAGATTTGGTTTCTGCCCTAAAAAGCGGAAAAGTTCGTGGTGCTTGTTTAGATGTTTTAGAATATGAATCGGTATCTTTTGAAAATATAGATGCGAAGAATTTACCAGAAGATTTTCAGTATTTAATACAAAGTGATAAAGTGATTTTATCTCCCCATATCGCTGGCTGGACGCACGAATCGTACGAAAAGCTATCTACATTTCTAGCTGAAAAAATCAAACACAAATTCAACCTATAAGTACTTCCCCGTATTTTTTTCACTTGCTTGTTTTGTCGCTTTCTTTTTTTGAACTTACCGCTGCATTTAACTACGGGGACAATTTATGCTTACTTTCAAAAACTTGATTCGTTCAAGGTATTTTCTATTTCTGCTATCGGCAACGATAGTAATAGTATGCATTGGGTTTTTCACCATTGCATTTGAAGAAAAACAACTCTTTCCCGCCAACAATTTACAGCAATACCATATAGATTCTTATCACGAAGAAATCGATAATTATTCAAAAACTCAATTAGCTATTAATGATAAAGAACTCAAACTAAATTATACCCTCACTGATAAAAAAGACGAGCCTTTTGTGGCACTTTTTCTTGAAAAGAATATCAAAGAAGAATTTTTACTCAACACCAAAAAGTTTAATGCTGTTGCTATCCACCTAAAAAGTAAAGTAGGGAAAAGAATTCCACTTACCCTCAAATTTGATTACCCTAATTATATCGGCAAAAAATTTCCCGAAATTCCATTTACCAAGGTAATCGACTATAAAGGAGAACAAGAATACAATATTTCCTTAGATGACTTTGAAGTACGCAGCTGGTGGCTTCGATTTTATGGTGTAAATAAAACCGATGAACCTATAGTCAATCATCAAAATCTGAAATATTTCGTTGTTGGAAACTGTGAAGCTCTTAAACCAAACATCAATGATGAAATTACAATTAGCAGCATTTATTTCTATCACGACAACAGCAAAGCGCTACTAATTCTATTTATAATAACGGTAACTATTTATCTAGGTACTTACATTTTCTATAGGAAACAAAAAACTGTAAAAGAAAAGCAGCAAATTTTGGTACCTATACAAAGCGTTCATATTTCTGCCAAAAACACCGACAAGAAAATCGATAAGATTAAAAATTACATAGGTGAACATTTCTCCAATGCCGACCTTTCGGTAAGCGATTTACAAAACGATTTGGGTATTTCCTCAAGAGAAATCGGACAACTTATAAAATCTGAACTTAACAGCTCTTTTAGCGTATATATTAACATGGTGCGCATTAGTGAGGTTAAGCGCCTATTGAAAGAAAGTGATGCTCCCGTTTCAGAAATAGCTTACAAATGTGGTTACCAATCAAATTCCGCATTTTAATAGAGTATTTAAAAAAGAAACTGGACTATCGCCAAAAGAATTTAGAGATAACAAAGACGCTACTTGATTTGATTTTTTGTGTAATTAAACTTGATTTTTTGTGTAAAAGCTATGGACATTAAGCTTCTCAGCGTAGAAATCAATCTTTCGTTTCACAATTGAACTTATCTTAGGAGCGCATTAGGGGAATCAATTATACAATGGGGGATTGGCGGCAAATGATGATGATTTGTCGCCAATCAAAAATACTACTAGTTTATGAAAACAGATCTGATTCGCCCGCAAATTACCAATTAGATTTAGCAACAGCAAGAGTGACACGATCGAAGAGTTTTTCACCGAAGTATCTA
>JBMTCG010000044.1:0-21084 GCA_049430665.1 Flavobacteriales bacterium
TTGATAATCTAAACGTTCTGCCTTCAACATACTACAATAAATTTTTAATGATTCTCAATCGATGAGTGTACTGATTCAACTCTTTATTGAAGATACCCTGATGATCTAAATTGTCTATTCTTACTTTACCCGATGCATGAATTATTTTACCTGGTTCTACCACAATACCAACATGCACAATTTTACCTGCTTCGTTGTCGAAGAAAGCCAAATCTCCTGCTTCTGCTTCTTCCACAAAAGAGTGAGAAGTGCCCAGCTCGAATTGCTGATAAGCATCGCGCGGCAAGTTGTATCCACAAAGTTTATACACCATTTGTGTAAAGCCCGAACAATCGATACCAAAAGGAGATTTACCTCCCCACAAATACGGAGCATTCAAATACATGAAGGCGTATTCTAATATTTTTCCTTTATTGATATCGGCAGGTTCAATCGATTTACCATCGAACAAAAAAGTGCGATTTTCAATTTTCATTTCGCCGTTTTTAAACAAAGGCAAAGTACTACCCATCACTATAGGTAAATAAGTAGCACCTTCTTGCACCACCTGTACCAAGTCATCGGAAAGCACAAGGGGAGCCGACAAAAGCTCCCCGTATGTTTTTTCAGAAATTTCGAAATGTTGTTTTCTGCAAATCCAGCAATCGTAATCGTCAAAATGAGTTTTTATTTTCACCCATTTTTCTTGAACTTCTACCACAGCATAAGCATCGCCAAAAAGCAATTGGGTAACCATCTCACTTTTATCGCTACCCTCTCTTCTACCCGGAATATGACTCAATAAACAAATGCCAAACATTGCTGTTTTATTTTACTGTTGTTACTCTACTTTCTCTTCCACTAACCGCTACCAATTTCAATGAAACTGTAGTACCACTTTTCACTGGCGCTGGAGTTTTGTACTCTAACCATGTTTTACCATCAACACTGTATTTCATTGTGAAACCAGGATATTCGGTATTCATGTACAAAGTATCATTTACCACTTTAGCACCTGGAGCAGGCAAACGGTAATTTAATTTTTTAGAGATTGAGATGTATTCTAAACGAACTAAATCTCTTTTCGCTAAAGTGTTAGAAAATTTGTTGTACTCTGCATCAATGGCTTTTTGTCTGTCTTCTGCTTTAGCAATAGTTGCCCATTTCGGTTCCGAGTTCCAAGCTCTTTCGGCCAAGCTGATGATTTTTGGGAAAGCCATATATTCCATTGATTCGTGACCTTTAACTGTTTCTGCCCAAAGCTGACCTTGAATACCAATGATGTTTGATTTCGATTTAGCATTCAATTTCTCTTTGTCTTTAGCAAAATCGGCCGCAATTGGTCCGCCCATTCTATCTAATTTAGCCGTTAAGAAAATGTTGTAAGGCACAAATTCCCATGCTGTTCTTTCGCTCACATAACCACCCCAGTAGTAACCAGGTTCATTTGGATCTTTGTCGTAAGACAAATCGAAATACAAGTTGTTTACATTCGACAATACTGCTTTGTACCCAGCGTTAGCCAACTGATAACCTCTGTCTTCACAACCCCATCCCCACACAGTATTCCAAACATAAGGAACAAAGCCTTTACCCATAAAATCTTTGTTAGGCGCTATCACCTCTTCTTCGTTTTCGTCTAATTGTTTTCTCAAACCAATTTCTTCCCAACCTCCTGTTGCAATTTTTCTTTCGGCTAAAATAGTTGAGAAACGATCTACGAAATAGTAGAATAAATCGTGAGCTGTTTTGTACTTATCTGATTTTGCCATGAAATCAAGGCATACCGGAGATTTCTCCCATACACCTTTTGGAATTTCATCACCACCTGTGTGTACCATGTTTAATGTTACGCCAGCTTCTGTGTACATTTTCACTACTTCATCAACTATTTTTCCTAAGAATTTATAGGTAGATTCCTGACAAACATTCACCACGTTATCTTTGTAAAATTGAACAGATAAATATTCTGATTTATCGTTCACATCGTGCAACATATATTCTTTTGCTTTTGCAGCATCAGTTTTAATGTATTTGTTGTAGCGCGCTTTCATAGAAACCACAGCAGCACGAGCGTGACCAGGGAAATCCAATTCAGGAATCACTTCAATATGATGTTCTTTAGCGTATTTCAAAATCTCTACAAAATCGGCTTTGGTGTAGAAACCATTACCGTTGCTTGTTGATGGGTCGGCAAACGGACCAGAACCATAAGCAGGCATCAACATATCGCTTTCGTCTTTGGTGTGTCCGCGTTTAGAACCCACTTCTGTCAACTCAGGCAAACCATCAATAGCCAATCTCCATCCTTCATCATCAACAATATGGAAATGGAATTTATTCAATTTATAGAAAGACATTAAGTTCAATAAATTGATCACATCTTCTTTCTTTTGGAAGTTACGAACTACATCTAAGTGCATACCTCTGTATTGCATAGAAGGAACATCCACAATATTTGCTCCTTGAATTTTTACAGATTTTCTAGGCTTCACATAAGACTGAACATCTGCTAAAGCACGCAAACTTTGAATACCATAGAATGCCCCTGCATTATTCGCACAAGCTATAAATACTCCTTCTTTCGAAACATTAATTATATATGCTCCATTTACAGGACTAGCTTTCAAGTTAAATGCTAAACGAATACCATTTCCTTCGCCTTCTTGCGCAGCCAAATCAGCACCAATCAATTCTTTAACCGCAGCCTTCAATTGTTTCACTTCATTTTCTAAACCTTTGTCATAGAAAATTTTAGTCGCCGAAGTAATTTCATAATCACTAGTTCCTTTAGTATAAGAAGTAGGAGTAGGAATAATCGGACAATATTGATCAGCTGCTAAATCGGTGATTAATGAATTCGCCGCATATCTGCTTTCTGGTGTTGGTATGATTAGTTTATCGTCTGGTCCGCGATTAATTTGTGCAGGCTTAGTTAAAGGCGCATAAACAACATCACCCAACAACTCAGGTGTCATTTCAACACCAGCAGTATCTTTAAAAACGATGTAAAAACCAACAGGCAAATCGCCTGTTTTGGTCATCCAATCGTTGGTTTCAAAAGAGAAAACCAAGTCGGCATTGGGTTTTAAAGTGTCGAAGCTTTCAGACGGTTCAATTTTATAGAAATCGCCATTGATGTTGGTAATGCTAACATCACCTTTTACCGAATTAGGCACCATGGTGCGGGCAGCATTGAAATAAATAGCCCAATTTTTCAATAAAAAAGCTCTACCATTATTGGTTAAAGTAAACGAGTTAACGCTGTGAACTCCGTCTTTGGTTTTAACGTTTTCCTCCATTTCATATAGAACGCTAAAATCTTTTCCTTTAGGAGATTCTAACAAAACAGCTGTTTCTGTACATCCTGTTATAAAGATGGCGCAGAAAAACAAAACGCTGGCTACCGAATAAACGATTTTTTTAGTCATAATTTTTGGTTGTGAGTGAACTACAAAACTAACAATATTAAGGAAGGTAGAAAGAATTTTTGCCGGACTTTAACCGGACAGGATCTAAATAACTGAAAGAGAAGAGATTTCAAGAATTTCGAAGTCGGTTTTGGCGCTTGTAGCCAAGGTTAAGACATCACTGGTGTTTTTCTGTAAATCACTTTGCAAAAACCACTTTTCACTACTAAAATCAATACTTCCAGGAAGCACATTAAACGATTTCAACGGCATTCTAATGCCAGTGCCTGCCGCCTTCACCAAAGCCTCTTTTCGGGTCCATATGTAGGTAAAGGCCTCTTGCAAATCGTTTTGCGCTTTAAGCCACTCTACCTCTTCGTCACAAAAAAAGCGCTCGGCCAAGAGTAAACTTCCTTTGCTTTTCAGCTCTACATCGACCCCAATTTTTACATTTTCGGCCAAAGCCACAATCACCTTATTGGCAGTGTGAGAAATACTAAAATCGATGTTGCCAGGAATGAAGTATTTACCAAACTCACTTTTGTGAATCTTAGAAAATTCATCTTGCAAGCCGATTTCAGCCAACGCTTTTTGCAATACCAACTTACTCAATAAACTTCGATGAAAATCTCCAGGAGTTTTATAACGATCAATTTCGTGCTGCAATAATTTAGGAAGCGATGACAATAACTTCACACCTTCCTCTCGAGGGGGGAAATCTTGAACATTGACAATATATACTTTAGCCTTTTGCAAAGTTATTTGATGAAATAATTGATTTTTTTCGCCAATTGTTCAGCATCGGTTTTGCTCAACTGAATGCCTATTCTTCGCACATTATTGTGAGCCGTAAACTCTAAAACAGGAATACCTATCATCCATGAACTTTGGTTGATGGAATTTAAAAAGCCTTCTTCATTCTCCGATTGGTATTTTAATGGCGTGCACTTTTCGGTTTCGTACACTTTTTCAATTCCTCTTCCGCCCACCTCTTTCACATAACGAATTTCTTTGTCGCTCACTTTAATTCTTTCTTTACCCGAACGTCTCCAGCGCAAAGCATTTAATACATGAAACTCGAAATAAGCCCACAGTGCTAAAAACACCACCATAAATAACTTCTCATTTTTACTGTAATCGAAAAAGAACTGAGAAATGACGGCTAGTCCGCAGGCAGTCCAAGCTATAAACCAAATCAACACCAAGTTGAACTTGTTTTTATCGAAAGCCGATTTAATCTCTATATACAATTCGTTATTTCCTTCTGTATAGAAAATTTGATTACCTATTTTCTTCATGAACTTGATTTAAAAAAAGTGATATTTCGTTGTAAATGTAAGTCAATTCATCTTGTGTAATGCAATATGGAGGCAAGATATAAATAACATTGCCTAGCGGACGCAATAAGATATTACGAGAAATAAAATGATTGTAAATTTTGTCACGCAAAGAATTAAAGTAAGAAGTATTGGCTGCTGTTTTTACTTCTAAAGCAGTAATAGTACCAATATTTCTAGCTTCAATCAAAGCAGGATGAGCGCTCATTTTATCGCTCCATTCCTTTTGCCAAATCGACAAATCATTGATTTTGTTTTGCACTTCTGTTTGCGACAACAACTCTATATTGGCGCAAACGGCAGCGCAAATTATAGCATTGCCGGTATAGGAATGTCCGTGAAAAAAAGTTTTGAATTTATCTTCACTCACAAAAGCATCGAAAATAGATTGTGTACACACCGTAACACCCAAAGGCAAAACGCCGCCAGTGATGCCTTTCGACAAGCAAACGATATCCACTTCTTCTTTTAAATATTCAATGGCAAAACATTTCCCAGTTCTATAAAAACCAGTGAGTACCTCATCGGCAATACACAAAACATTTTTCGATTTGGCGCATTGAATTAATGCATCTAAAGCCTCGGGCGCATACATTTTCATACCTGCTGTGCCCATCAACAATGGTTCGAAAATAAAAAGAGCGGTATCGTCTTTTATGGCCGATTTCAATTCTTCTAAGGATTGATTTTCTTGCCCGTGAAATGGCGCTTGAATAAAATCAACATCGAACATTAGTGAATCGAAAGCTTGCGTAAAAGCACTTCTTTCACCTACCGCCATTGCGCCAAAAGTATCGCCATGGTAAGAATCTTTAAAAGCAATAATTCTCGTTTTCTTTTTACCCTTATTGAACCAATATTGCAAGCCCATTTTAATGGCCACTTCTACTGAGGTGGAACCATCATCGGAAAAGAAAATTTTAGAAAAATTAGAAGGTAATAAGTTCAATAATTTTTGAGACAACTCCACCGCTTTGGGATGGGTGAAACCAGCAAAAATAACGTGATCTAAAGTAAGAGCCTGTTCGTATATTTTTTGGGCGATGAACTTATTTGAATGTCCGTGAATACTGGTCCACCAAGAAGAAACAGCATCTACAATTTTTTCACCATTTTCGGTATACAAATACAAACCTTCTGCCTTAACAATAGGAATGGGAAGTGAGCTACCATAAGATTGGGTGAAAGGATGCCAAATATTTTCTTTATCAAGCGAAATAATACTCATCGTTTGTCGGGTCTTACCACTCTACCTCTTTTTCGTGCTTTCTGTTTGGTATAATAATAATTGTATTTCAAGCCCAATTCAACATAAGAACAATAGATAGAAGGATATACTTTATAAGCCGAATACAAACTGTATTTTTTATTAAAATCGTAATTGATTCCACCTCCATAAAACAAAGAATTGTCTTTGTGGCGAATGGTATAATTGTGAGAATTATCAATGGCCTTTTGCATTTGCCAGTAGCCAAAATTATATCCACCTACTGCAAAAAACGAAACATCATTCAATTTCAAAAAGGTAAGTTCCCAAGCAAATTCAAATCGGTATTCTTTGTAATTGGCGCTGGTTGGAAAAGCGTAAGTGTTTTGGTAATACATATTCATCCCGTTGCCTGTTGGTAAACAAAAACGAATATGACCTGCAAAATCTTTCGACTCACCTAGGTATGATGCGCCTCCCGACATAGAGAAATTGGGGTACTTGGCATCTTTATAAAACTGAGCATTGGCCGAAAGAGCAAGAATAAAAAACAGATAAATCAATTGTTGTCTCATGAGGCAAAGATAAAATTAAAATATTACTGAAACAGCACTTTATTGTCAATCAAATAAGAAGCAAGCACACGGTGTCCTTCATTAGAAAAATGAATTCCATCGGCGTACAAAAACAAATCTTTTTTATCTCCCTTTGTTTTAGAAGCAAAATTTCTGCAATCGTGAAAATCGAAATGATGCTTTTTACTAAAAATGCGCAACACATCTTGCGGTATATTTTGCTCGTAATAATTTTCTCGTAATTGAAATTCATAAGGAAGAACAATCACCCTGACTTTACAATTAAGATTCGATTGAATTTCAGATAGACGAAGATCGAAATTATCCAAAGCAGCTTCTTCATAATAGTACTTTTTGTCGTTTTGATAATAATCGGCCGAGGCATCCGACAATGATTTAACACACCACACATAAAGGTAAGAATGAGAAAGAAGATAATTTTTAATAGTAGTGCCAAATGTTTCTTTAGCAGGCAAATCTGATTTTTGGTACAAAAAATTATCATTTAAACAGAAAAAGAAAACTACTTCATCGTACTCTTTAAGTTTGCTTTGTTTCGATAAACCTTGAACGATTCTGCTGTAATCGTTCACATTATAACCAATCAAGGACAGATTATCAATCGCCACCGAATCGCAATAATATTGTTGCAAGCGGGCTGCAAAAGAAGAATCACTATCTACCCCAACACCCATCGTTACCGAATCACCAAAAAACAATACTTTTCTTCTTTTCTTCTTTGCCGAAACGCATTTGTTTTTTAGAAATCCGTTTGCATCCACTTCTACCTTTTCACCAAAAACATATCCTTCGCTGTTTGGCTTTAAGGATGGAGTAATACCGAAAGCTTCTTCTTGAAGGATGTCTCTGTCGGTTCCTTGTGTAACAATATCCTCTAAAAAAACACGAATAGAAAATTCCATCACTGCCAAAATGAGTAAAACAGCAATAACATTATATAGAATTAAAAAAAGGATTTTTTTCACGAATGGAAGGTAAATAGTTAAAAGGAAAAAGCCAAAAGTAGGGTCTCCACTTTTGGCTTTTCACTTTTGGATAATCTCATATTATTCTACCAAAGCAACAGTGCCCATACGCACATGTTTTTTGGTTTTACCGGTATCTAAATTTTCTGAGTAGGTTAACTTCCAAACGTACACATCAATTTGAACTTTAGAACCATGAGAAGTTCCATCCCATCCTTCATTGATATCTGTGCTTCGGAAAATTTGTTCTCCCCAGCGATTGAAAATAAACAATTCAAAATCTTTAGCATTTGCGCCTACCACTTTAAACACTTCGTTTTTAGCATCTCCATTTGGAGTAAATGCTTGTGGCACAAAAATGCTAGTAGGACAGTAGTCAATCAAGCTAATCTTTTCTGTTGATGAACACTTATCTAAGCTCACTGTTACCACATAGGTACCACTTTGCTTAACGTTAATAGATTGAGTAGTTTCCCCGTTTGGTGCCCAAATGTAGTTGTACATCACTCCATCAAGACTTTCAGCAGAAATATCAACTCCGTCTAATTCTTCTGCAAAGCAATAGTTCGGACTATTCGCATTTAACGTGTCACTTAATATACCTTGAGGAATAGAAATCACTCGAACATAAACAGCGTCAGTATCTTTGCACATTCCATTGCTCACCTCCACTGCGTACCAACCAGAAGTTGAAACCGTAATACTTTGCACGGTTTCTTTATTAGGTTCCCACAAATAACTCATACCAGCGTTGCCAGCATCGAGAGTTTGTACTTCTCCTTCACATATAAGCGAAGTATCAGTACCACCCAACAAATCAACCGAAGGCATTGCTCTAAACAACGCGTTCATCAAATCACTATTCACACATGTAGTTAAAGGATTGGTAACAGTTAACGTGTATGTATCGTTAGCTGTAATTTGTAAAGTTGGCGTTACAGCAATGGAAGTATTTCCTGTACTTGCTTTGGTCCAATTGTAATTTACTCCAACTTCAGGTTTGTTGTTTTGCAAAGTCACAGTAATGCCAGCACATGTATCTAAGTCTTCTCTCAAGCTAACCAATGGTTTCGCATTAATAGTAACCACCACATCGGTATCGGCTTTACAGCCTGTTACAGTATTGGTAACTGTTACAGAATAAGTGTTGGCTGTGTTTACAGTAATTTTAGGCGTAGTTCCACTTGGTGTCCAAGCATACGAATAACCCGCACCATAATCATAACCTATCGTTGCTGCATCACCGCTACAAACAGAAGCAGTAGTTGGCACCAAAGCGATGTTCGGCAATGGATTCACTTTCACTTGAATTAAATCTGTTCCGTTACACCCATTACCATCATCTACAGTTAAAGTAATGTTTGCTGTGTTGTTCACTACAATACTCTCTGTTGTTTCACCAGTACTCCAATTGAAATTGTATCCACCAGCCGAAGTGAAGTTAGAGTTAAGCGTAACAGCTTGTCCGGCACACACCGTTGTATCTGGCGCACCAGCAAGAACCACGCTTAAACCAGCTTGAATAATCACATTTGCAGAATCTCTTCCTGTGCAACCATATTTATCGGTTACATCTACCCAATGAGTAGAGTTGGCAGTAACACCATTTAAGACTAAGGTTGAAGCGGTTGAATTGTCGTTCCATTTATAAGTAAACGGACCGTTACCATTATCATAAGAGCTTACATCAAAAGTAACATTGGTATTTAAACAAGTAGTTACATCTGTAATCACATTAGGAGTTGGTTTAGCAATACTGTTTACTGTAATAGTATCGTAAGCTTTACAACCATTACCATCAACCACTTCTATATTGTATGTTCCTGCTCCTTTGGTTACCGTTTTAGTATTCTCCAAAGTATTCCATTTGTAAGAACTAAACACTGCACCTGCATCTAACAAAGTAGTAGTACCTGCACAAACATCTTTATCTACACCTAGGCTAACCACTGGTTGAGTAAATAAAGTTAAGTCCATTGTTCCATCACCACTACATCCACCTCCGTTTTCTACATGGACGGTATAAGTTCCTGCAGAATTAACATTAATGGTTTGAGTAGTTTCTAATGTAGACCAAGCAATTGTGTAATTGGTTGCGTCATAACCACAATCTAAAGTTACACTGTCGCCTGGGCAAATGGTTTTGTTACTTAAATTAACCGTTAAGTTGTTATCTACTGTTATATAAATACTGTCTTTACCAGTACACAAATTATTGTCGCTTACGGTTAACTTATGCCACCCAGCAGCAGAAGCGCTAAAAGTTGCTGCTGTTCCCGACGCCAATCCGCTCCACTGATAAGTGTAAGCAGGCGAACCACCTGAAGTTACAGCAGATAAATTAATACTTCCTCCCGGACATATCGTAATGCTATCGCTAGCGAAGGCAACGTCTACTTTTGTTCCTATAGTCACTTTAACACTATCAGCAGTTTTACATGCATTGGCATCTGTAATCACCACTTTATAATCACCTGTCACATCGGCTACCATAGTTTGTGCTGCACCTGTTTTAACTCCAGTCCATGCGTAAGTCATGTTCGCACCCGCATCCAAAGTTGCTGTTTTACCGAAACACAACGTTTGATCAGCTCCCAATTCCAAAGCAGGAGGTGTATTCACCACAATCGTTACTTTTTTAGACACTTTACAACCTCCACCATCTGTAACATCAATAGTGTATAATCCTGGCAATGTTAAAGGCACTATGTAAGTGGTTAAATTAGTACTAAAATTCACTGGTGTACCAAGTACTGTTGCCGTAATATTAAATGGCGCAGTACCCGTCAGGTTTAATGTTATTTGAGCTGTTTCACCTGTACATATTGTTGTGTCTCCCGAAATAACTAAAGTAGGTGTTGGTTTGTTGGTGATAACAGCCGAGCCAGTTCCTGCATTTTTACATGAAGCATCAAGCACAGAATCAATAGTATAAGTAGCTGCTGTTTTCACATAAAACTGGTACGGACTAGTTGCAATTCCACTCACCGTTTTAACCGTTGATCCATCATTTATTTTTAAGGTATATGGTGCTGTTCCCGTTAAAGCAACACTTAATTGCGTGCTATCGCCAACACAAATAGAAGAGCTACCGCTTATTGAAGCTGTTGGCAGCGCACCAACCGTTACTATTGATGAACCGCTTCCCACATTTTTGCATGATGCATCAAAAACGGTATCCACGGTGTAAGTTCCTGCTGCTTTTGCATAGTAATAGTACGGACTAGTAGCAATTCCCGATTTTACTGTAATAGAAGAACCATCGTTGATTTTCAATTTCCATGGAGCTGTACCTGTTAATGTAATGGTAAGCTTGGTGCTATCTCCCGGACAAATCGCTCCACCTCCCGCCAATGTTGCTGTTGGCAAAGTATTAACTGTTACTACCGATGAACCAGTTCCAGCTTTTTTACATGAAGCGTCAAACACAGTGTCAACAGTATACGTGCCTGCTGATTTTGCATAGTAATAGTAAGGGCTTGTCGCAATTCCAGATTTCACAGCAGTAGTAGCTCCATCTTTAATTTTCAACTTCCATGGTGCTGTACCTGTTAACGTGATAGTAAGTTTGGCACTATCACCTGGGCAAATTGCCCCCCCCCCTGCAATACTTGCTGTTGGTAAAGTTTGCACAGTGATTACAGCTGAACCCGATCCTAAAGAATCGCACGCTGTGTTCCAAACAGAATCAACTTTATATGTACCCGCATTCTTAGCGTAAAAAGTATAAGTTGGTCCTGCTACATTTTGAACAGTCCATTTGGTTGCGCCATTGCTGAATTTCAACCTATATGGCCCAGTACCTCCACTTACAGCAACAGAAAGTTGAGTACTATCTCCAGCACAGATGGTTGCGGTACCAGCAAGAGTAGCCTTTGGTTTAACACAAGATGAACAAATATTAATTGTATCGTTAACCGGTGTACCACAAGTATTTGGCGAAATAGTAGTAATAATGTATTGCCCCGCTGCCGGTGTATTAGATACAGTGTAAGAAGTAGAGTTTGCTGGTAAATTGATTGGTGTTTGAGCAACACCATCTTTTTTGTATGAAATAGTAACAGCGCCAGCACCCGTATTTTTAATTACTAATGGTCCGCTGGTACATTTTGAACTTCCCGACCCAGTTACGGTACTTTTATCCCAAGTTACAACATTTCCATTTTTGCTTTGTACGGTTAACTTACTAAACAAACAGTTTGGATTTCCTATTTCATCATTGTCTTCAAAGTACACTACCTCATAAGCACCAGGCTGAGTAATTGGAACTATGTAAGGCGAGTAATCAACATTAGAGAAAGTTTTAGTAGAACCATCAGGATACTTCAAAGTAAATTTGAAGTTTTTATCTCCCGACAACCACACTTGTAATTCACCTGTAGTGCCAGGGCAAATTGTATCGTTTGTTCTTAGGGAAACACCTAAGGCGTTAGTCGGACAAGTTTTAGCGGCACTAAATTGAGTTGCAATATACTTTGAAGGATCGTGGCCACCCATTTGAATTACGATTTCATCGATTACCGGACCTAAATCTTCAAAATTAACATTTGCACCACCATTAATACCATCGAAAACTGCTTTGATAGCTGCTTGCACAGGTGCATTTTGCAGCTTTGGATATAAAATCTTGATTTTGTTCAGGTAATATAAAATGTCGGTCCATTTAATAGAAGCATTATAGCATCCCAAATATTGCGTGGTAGGGTCGGTTTTGCTATAAGGATAAAGATGCGGATTTCCACCATCCAACATACTGGTGAAGTTACCTACTTTCTGACTACTACCACCAGAGTTGATCTCTTTCCAAGTACCATTCGTAGTAATCACCGTATTCATATTGGTGGCATTAGTTGCTGCCGTATAATTAGCCTTAATGTCATTTAATAAAGAGATACCTGCATTTGGCCCATCATGGTAGGCATGATAAAATATTTTCTCAATAGCGTATGGATCTTTAGCATCTTTCCAAGTTTTTGGAACATTGAAACAATAGATTTGGTCCCAATAACGCATATCTTGGTAATGGTAATAAGCCACACCAATCGACGCAGCTTCCCAGTTTCCTCCCGCAATCACATTTGAAAACCCAGCAGTACCATAGGCATTTGTTTGGGCAAACAAATCGGGCTGATTGTTCTCAATTTGAGTATATCCAATGTTTAAGATCTGGAAACAGTTGTCGGTAGGACTATATATACCTGCCCCAGGAACTCCAGAGTTGGCATTGGCATTAATGTAAGTGTGTCCGCCTGTTTTGTTAGCGTTAATCGTTGGATCACAGGTCATTCGCGACTCATTCATAGCAGTAGCCATCCAAAAATTTGGAGACACCATATCAGCTCCAGCCAAATTGGTAAACAAACGATGCGCTACCATCACTGCAATTGCCCAGCTAGGACGGTCGGTAGGAATCATCGCGTCAAACACTCCTTCTCCTTTCCAGATCTCTGTTGCACCTTGACCTAAACACAATTTAGTTGGAGAATATAAGAAGCACTCGCGCTTGAAATCAAAAGTAGCGTCATAAAGCTCGAAATTCTGGGTTTGATTACAGCTCTTAAATTCTACTGTATAGGTCTTACCTCCTTGCGTATATGATCCAGTGGTTGGAAATTGTAAAACGCCAGAAAACTTGTTACCAGAAACACTTTTGGTAGCGGTAGCTCCAACAGCCAATGTACCCGGCCAATCTAGGTTAATATTAAAACTCCAATTTGTACCAGTTTGAACACCATTTGAAAAAGGCCATTGCAAAGCCACCAAACTAGGCCAATCAGCCGTTATTTTGTTATTGGCAAAGTCGAGAACAACCCCTGAATTATTTTGAATTTGCAATGTTGCACTCCAATCTTTAGAAGCTTGAATTTTGGTAACCGGACAGAAATTCAATACGATATCTGCAGAGAAAGCACTTGCGCTTAAGATACTAAAAGCCAGGAATAGAGCAGTTTCTTTTATTTTTTTTCCCAAGAAAAAAAGTAAATGTTGTCTCATAAAATCAATCTCAAATAAGTTAGTAATAGCAGTAAAACACTCTAAATATCAAATCCCCATTAGATATTTAAAGCAATAAGTCAATTGTTAAATTGTTGCACCCTAAGATGCCCTCTAAATACAGGAACAAAATAGGAAGATAAAAGTTACAGACCAAAAAAAATAATCACAAAAATTACAACCCGATCTCAAATTTCATCATTCGCTTAGAATAAGGAAATGGCTTGTTTATGCTTGTCAACAATGATCTTCTGGAGTGATTTTGGCGCCAAAACCTTAACCGAGGCGCCAAAACTAAGTAATTTCTCTATTAACTCATGGGTGATCGTTACTTTCAACTCTACAACCAATTTGTTTTCTATATCCTCTATCGTTTTTTGGGTAATATGCAATGACTGACTTTTAATGTAGGCTGCCTGAACACCATTAAATTCTAGCAGGAGCAAAACAGGCGCGTCATCAATTTGAGTAATACCAAATGAATACTGAAAAAAGATTGCTGGGTCGAAGTCTTTAGAAACCTTAAATGTTGACGTTTCCACTTTTAACTCTAACACACGATCTAAAGCGTAGGTAAGCACCTTTCTTTTGTATTCGTTAAAACATATCAAATACCAACGGTGTTTATACTCTTTAAGAAGATAAGGGTGCACTAAATTTTCACTGGCCTGATCCTTTCCAAATGCTTTGTATTGCAGCAAAATTTTCTGATGCTCTTTAATTGCCGACAAAATTGCGGGCAAATATTCACTACCAGTAACAACTTCTGTTTGATCGAACTGAACATACTGCACAATGGCAGTGTCTTTCACTTCTGGAGAAATATTTAAGCGGTTAAAAATTTTATCGATGGCGAATTTAAATTGCTTAAACATAGCGTTATCGCGAAACTGATATAAGGTTCGCGCAGCAAATTGTATAGCGCTCAAATCATCATCATTTAAGGGAATATCGTTGATAGAATAATCTGCGTTTTCGTAATAATAGCCTTTGTCTTTTTTACTGAATTTGATGGGGGCATGAAAACCTAATTCTTCATCTTCGCGCATAGCACGCAAATCTTTTTCAATAGTTGATTTTGAAATTGCATCGCCATAATAAGAACCGTACAAGGCCTCCTCACATGCCATCATCAAATCTTCCACCCCCGGAAAAGGCTTGTATTTGTTGCGTATCCTGCGATCGATGATACGATAACGAAGCAATGCGTGTTTGTTTGATGCCATGAGGTGAAGTTAAAAAAAAACACATGATAGTTTAATGAACTATGTCAAACTAACATTAGCAATCATTTCTGCGAGTGATGGATAGGTATTTTCTAATATTTCTTTCACATCTTCTACCCATTTCACCTGCGAAATATCCTCTTCAATTTGTGGTTTTAATTCGCCTTCAAAATCGGTGGTCATTTCAAACCAATACGTTACCTTCAAAATTCGTTTCCCATTTAATATATAGGTATGATAAACAGCTGGTAATTCTTTAACTATCTTCAACCCAGAAATCCCGCACTCCTCCTCTACCTCACGAATAGCACTCTCTTCCTTACTTTCGCCTTCTTCCATTTTACCTTTTGGCAAATCCCATTTCCCCAAGCGAAAGATGGCTAAAAGTTTTTTGTCTTTAATAACTGCACCACCCGCCGCTTCAATGACTTTATAATGCTTTTTAAATTTTTTCCACAACTTTTCGGGGTTTTCACACACAATTTCAACACCGGGAGCCAATTCACTATTCTCCATACGCTCAATGATTTTCAAGAGTTTAGCGTCATCATCTTTTCCATCGAATTGAATCAAATTCAATTTTGAAAAGTGTTTTGTTGAAAAAATGATAGGGTGACCGTAGATAAAAACTTTATACATTTGTGCCATGATTTCCAATAAAGATACAGCGTCCAAAGTTGCAGAATATCTGTTACAAGTCAAAGCAATTAAGCTTCAACCTAACGACCCATTCACATGGGCTTCGGGCTGGAAGTCGCCCATCTATTGCGACAACAGAGTAACTTTATCCTTTCCTAAAATTAGAACTTATATCCGTCAGCAATTGGCTAGCGCGGTGTTAGATAAATTTGGCAAACCCGACGTAATTGTAGGTGTTGCTACAGGAGCGATTGCTCAAGGTGTTTTGGTGGCTCAAGATTTGGGCACTTCTTTCGCCTATGTTCGTTCGGCTCCAAAAGACCACGGTTTGGGCAATATGATTGAAGGGATTGTAACATCGGGACAATCAGTGGTTGTTATTGAAGACCTTATTTCTACAGGTAAAAGCAGTTTAAAAGCAGTTGAAGCTTTAAGAGCAACTGGCGCTACAGTATTAGGAATGGCGGCAATTTTCACTTACGATTTCGATGTTGCTCACAAAGCTTTCGAAAAAGAAAAATGCGAATTGCTTACTTTATCAGATTATGATGTTTTATTGCAACAAGCAGTAAAATCGGGATATATCACAGAAGAACAACAAGCTTTAGTTAAATCTTGGAGAAAAGACCCGGAAAATTGGGGAAAACTAATAAAACATTAAGATGACCTCTATTCAAACCGACAAGAAAATTATCGCTGCTTCGGCCGAAACGGTGTTTAATTTCTTGGTAGACCTAAACAATTTCAATCAATTGTTACCACAAGATAAGGTGGAGAAATGGCAAAGCACCAACGACCAATGCTCATTTAGCATTAAGAAAATGGCGGCCATAGGTTTGAAATTACAAGGTAGCGAAGCGCCTAAATTGGTTCATTTGGTTTCTACAGAAATCTCTCCTATAAAATTCGATTTGAAATGCATTATCACTCCCGTAAGCGACATTACTTGCGAGACTTACATGGATTTTGAAGGCGACATCAACATGTTTATGGAAATGGTGGTTAAAGCTCCTTTAACTCAGTTTTTTAATTACAACATGCATAAGTTGCAAGAGGTTTTTCAAGCGAAGTAAAAGACAATACTACTCTCTAATTTTAACCACGGAGGCACAGAGCTCACGGAGGAAAATAATACGTAAAATCACACAAAGGCGTGAACTTAACAGAGTTCACTGAGTCCTACACTCTGTGAACTCTTAGAGCTTGCGACTACTCTGCGGCCAATTTTCATACAATTTTTCTCTGTGACCTCTGTGCCTCCGTGGTTAAATTTGATTAATACACAAAAGCAATCTCCTTAAAATCAAATTGTTTTTCGCCATCAGCACACAAAATGCTAATGAGTCCGCTATTACTTACTCCTGTAATCACCCCTTCAAACTCTACATCACCTTTTAAATATTTCCGCACCTTTTGAAATCCGAACAAATTCGATAGATATTTTTGCTTAATCGCGCTTAAACTATCCTCTTCAAGTTCCATTTCCAAGAACCTTTTCAACTCATAAACCTCTTCTTTTTGAGTGGAAGAAAAACGGGGATTCTCTCTTACAACGGATGTCGCATCCGGCAAATCCAAAGGCATTTCTAAAGAATTTAAATTCAAACCAATGCCAATCACAGCGTTCTCTACCTTTGTTCCTCGCAATGAATTTTCAATTAAAATTCCACACACTTTCTTGCCATTTATCAAAATATCGTTGGGCCACTTCACCTCTACTTTGCCTTCTACTTTACTAGCAACATAAGCTTGCACAGCGTTGCAAACCAACATATTTAAAACAAACTGCTCATCAACATTTAATTGCTTAGGATGAAAAACAAAACTCATCGCCAAGTCCTTATCAGCACCGCAAAACCAGGAATTTCCTCTTTGTCCGCGCCCAGCCGTTTGCCTTTTAGCCCACACCAAAAAATTCGTTCCTTTCAAATTGGCCAATAGCTGCTTTGCCTCTGCATTGGTAGAAGCCAATTCATCGTACTCTAAAACATTAGGAAACAGCCTGTGATTCATAAACCTTGTTAATTTTTAGGAGGCAAAAAATCTTAGCAAAAAGTATAGATAAATTTCCCTATTTTTGGGTGAAATTATAAAATCCATTTTAATGGCAGCAGCGAAGAAGGTAACAAAGTCGAAAACAACAAAAGAAAAGCCCAAAAAAGAAGTAGCGAAAAAAGCGCCAGTTAAAGCTGCTGTAAAAAAAGCGCCAGCAAAAACTGCTGCTAAAACTAAGCCTGCTGCCAAAGCTAAAAAAGTTGATACCAGTTCTGCATCAGAAAAATTAATGCAATTGGTGGTTCACGGCATGCAAGAGGTAAAAGGTGAAGACATTGTAGTTTTAGATTTGCGTGAAATTGGCAATTCATCTTGCGACTTCTTCGTCATTTGTCACGGTAACTCAAGCACACACTGTTCTGCAGTAGCACAAGGAGTTGAAAAAGAAGTTAAAAAAGCTACTGGTGAAATGCCATGGAGACGTGAAGGGGTGAGCAATGGAGAATGGGTTTTATTGGATTATGTTTCTGTAGTTGTTCACGTTTTTCAACAGTACACTCGTGAGTTGTACAACATCGAAGACCTTTGGGCCGATGCTAAAACGGTAAAAGTTAAATAAATTGATCTAACAATATTCTTACAATATGTCTACAATAAAAGCTCCTAAAGGTCCGAAAGGCGGATTTCCCATCTACTGGATTTACATCATCATCATAGCTTTCTTTTTGTTTTGGCAATTCTTCAACACGCCCGAAGGTCCGAAACAAATCAGTCGTTCTGATTTTCAACAAAAGTACCTTTACAAAGGCGTTGTAGAGAAAGTAACGGTTGTTAAATCGGCAGAAGACTATTCGGTTGAAGTTTATGTAAACAAAGATTCCTTGGCCAAAAAAGCCGGCGATTCTTCATTGTTGAAACAGAAGAATTATGTGGGTCCGAATTTCGTTTTCGACATCTCTGCACCCGAGCAATTCAGCAAGGAGATTGACGAATACAACAAAACGGCCGATGCCAAACACATTGTAAACATTAGCGATGAAAACCGTGAAGCACCAATGTGGGAGTCGGTAATTGGCTGGTTGTTGCCTATCGTATTGTTGATTGCTTTTTGGTTGTTCATGATGAAGAGAATGGGCGGCGGTGGCGGTCCGGGCGGACAAATATTCAACATTGGTAAATCGCGTGCAACGCTTTTCGATAAAGACACTAACGTTGAAATCACATTCGCAAATGTAGCGGGTTTAGAAGAAGCTAAAGTGGAAATTAAAGAGATTGTAGATTTCTTAAAACACCCTAAAAAATACACGCAATTAGGCGCTAAAATTCCTAAAGGCGCTTTATTGGTAGGCCCTCCGGGAACAGGTAAAACCTTATTGGCAAAAGCCGTTGCAGGTGAAGCTAAAGTTCCTTTCTTCTCACTTTCAGGTTCCGATTTCGTGGAAATGTTTGTGGGTGTAGGTGCTTCACGAGTAAGAGATTTATTCCGTCAGGCCAAAGAAAAATCGCCTTGTATCATCTTCATCGATGAGATTGATGCCATTGGTAGAGCGCGTGGTAAAAACTTAGCGCAAGGTGCAAACGACGAAAGAGAAAACACATTGAATCAGTTGTTGACTGAGATGGATGGCTTTGGTACCAACAGCGGTATTATCGTTTTGGCTGCTACCAACCGTGCCGATATTTTAGATAGAGCGTTGATGCGTGCAGGTAGATTCGACAGAATGATTTATGTTGATATGCCCGATTTGAACGAACGTAAAGATATTTTCAAAGTACACTTAAAACCTATCAAGGTTGACTCTTCGGTAGACGTTGATTTCTTAGCGCGTCAAACACCGGGATTCTCGGGCGCCGATATCGCCAACATTTGTAACGAAGCCGCTTTAATTGCTGCTAGAACAAATAAAGAAACTGTAGGCAAAGAAGATTTCTTAAGCGCTGTAGATAGAATAATTGGCGGCTTAGAAAAGAAAAATAAAATTATCACTCCACATGAAAAAGAGGCAATTGCTTATCATGAGGCCGGACACGCAACGGTGAGCTGGTTTAAAGAACATGCCTCTCCATTGTTGAAAGTAACCATCGTACCTAGAGGTCGTTCTTTGGGCGCTGCATGGTACTTGCCAGAAGAAAGACAACTCACCACCAAAGAGCAAATCTTTCACGAGATGTGTTCGGCAATGGGCGGTAGAGCAGCAGAACAAATCATCTTTGGCGAAGTTTCTACAGGTGCGTTAAGCGACTTAGAAAAAGTAACCAAACAAGCTACATCATTAATTGTAGTGTATGGTTTGAACGATAAAATTGGTAACGTTTCATATTACGATTCTTCGGGCAATTCTGAATATTCTTTTGGTAAACCGTACAGTGAAAAAACAGCTGAAACCATTGATGCCGAAGTAAGAGCATTGGTAGAAGAAGCTTATACAGAAGCTAAACGAATACTAACAGAACACAAAGAAGCATTAACCAAATTGGCCAATAAACTTTTAGAAAAAGAAGTCATTTTCAAAGAAGATTTAGTGGAAGTATTTGGTCCTCGTCCGGGACACGAAAACGACGAAAGCGATGTTATTCAAATCACTAAACCAGAAGAGAAAGTTGCTGAAGTGGTGGAAGAAAAACCAGCTGTTGAAGAAGTGAAAGTCGAAGAGCCAAGCGCTCCTGCTACCGACGAACCAACAGAAGAGAAAAAAGAGGAAGAAAAGAAAGAGGTGGAGTCGAAAGACGACGATAAAAAACAACCTCCACTACAAATCAATTTAGATTTTTAATTGAAAAGTAATTTAATACAAAGAGCAATAACCGGCGCGATATTCGTGCTGGTTTTGCTTTTATGCATGTGGCATAGCTTTGCTTCATTCGCTGGCTTATTTGCACTTATTGCCTTAATTGGCGTTCACGAATTTTACAAACTTTTTCAAAACACATCTATCAAACCCAATGTTGGTTTCGGATTGTTGTTGAGTGCCATCACCTACTTGTCTTTTGTAGCTTATGCGCAAGACGACAACTTCACTTTGGTTTTAATTTTAGCCATTCCCATCATCGCTTTACTCTTCATTAATGAGTTGTATCGCGCCAGAGAAAATCCTTTTTCTAACATCGGCATAACCATTTTAGGAGTGTTATATGTAGTTGTTCCTTTCGGTTATTTATTAATCGCCAACTTTAGTGAACCCAGCGAATGGATGAGCAGAAAATTCGATATCGGATTTGCATTTTTCTTCATGCTGTGGGCCAACGATACAGGTGCCTACATTTTTGGAACATGGTTAGGCAAACACAAATTATTTGAAAGAATTTCACCTAAAAAATCGTGGGAAGGATTTATTGGCGGCGCCTTAGTCGCTGTTTTAGTAGGCTATCTTTTCTCCTTAAATTCTGATGAATGCTGGTGCCAATGGATTATCATGTCGCTCATCATTGTAGTATTTGGAACACTTGGAGATTTAGTAGAATCAATGCTTAAAAGAAGTTTAAATGTAAAAGATTCGGGCACTATTTTACCAGGCCACGGTGGTATTCTCGATAGATTCGATGGCTTATTGTTAGCCGCTCCAATGGTTTATTTCTTATTGGAAATTTTGCCTGCAATTTCTGATTTTTTGAATTGATTTCTTAACCACAGAAACGCAGATAGCATCACCCAAAAATTTTCAATTATGGGAACACTAACTCCAATCCCTCTTAGAGAAGAGGGGTGCGAATTTGCCTTGCGGGCTGCAGGGAGATG
>JBMTCG010000045.1:0-21073 GCA_049430665.1 Flavobacteriales bacterium
ACGTACTGGGTGGAAATAGGAATAGGCAAAGATGAATTTATTTACCAATGCAAAAGTTCCTAAAGATCGATTCAAGCAAGTCGTCCGTAGAAACCTCACCAGTGATGGTTCCCAGCTCAAACATTGCAGTGCGAATGTCAATAGCGATAAGATCGGTGGGTAGTTGTGATTGTAATCCTTTAAGTACAGTGTCGAGACTTTGTTGCGCGTGAACAAGTGCGTCGTAGTGACGAGAGTTGGACACTATTACGTCTCCAATTTTCACTTGTCCGATATTCACCATCGATACTAATTTCTCGCTCACTTTTTCAATTCCTTTTTTCTCTTTTGCAGAGATATAAAGTACGTCGTTGGCTTCTTTTACTGAAGGTGTATGAATATCGGTTTTATTGAAAATGAAAATCAAAGCACGTTTGTTACTGTCGGCTTTTTCTTCAAAAGATTTTTTGATAGAAGCAATTTCTTCTTGAGGTGTAGCGGGGTCGACTAAATACAATACGATGCTCGCCTGTGCAATTTTCTCGAATGTTTTTTCGATACCCAAGTTTTCAATTTCATCTGTAGTATCGCGAATACCTGCCGTGTCGATGAAACGGAATTTCATTCCTTTGATATTGATTTCATCTTCGATGGTGTCGCGCGTGGTACCTGCGATGCTCGATACAATAGCTCTCTCTTCGTTGAGCAAAGCGTTGAGTAAAGTCGATTTACCCACGTTCGGTTTTCCAACGATGGCAACTGGCACTCCGTTTTTAATGACGTTACCTGCAGCGAAAGAATCGATGAGTTTTTTAATAGCTGCTTGTGTTTTATTTACCAAAGAGATGAACTGCGCTCTATCTGCAAACTCCACGTCTTCTTCACTAAAGTCGAGTTCTAATTCTATCAATGATGCGAAGCGAATAATTTCTTCGCGCAGTTTTTTTATTTCGTTAGAGAAGCCTCCGCGTATTTGCGAAATGGCTACTTGATGTTCGGCTTCTGATGTAGAATGAATCAAGTCGGCAACTGCTTCGGCTTGTGATAAATCGAGTTTGCCGTTGTAATATGCGCGCAAAGTAAATTCACCCGGCTCAGCCATGCGCACTCCTTTTTGTAAAAAGAGTTTAATGATTTCTTGTTGAATGTAAGGTGAGCCGTGACAAGATATTTCGATGGTATTTTCGGCGGTGTAGGAGTGAGGCGCTTTGAAAACGCTCACCAGAACTTCGTCGATAATTCTTTCGCCGTCGATGATGTTGCCGAAGTGTAAAGTGTGACTTTTTACCTCGTTTAAATTTTTGGTGAAGACTGTGCTGCACTTGGCGATGGCATCTGCTCCTGATAGGCGGATGACAGCAATGGCACCAATGCCCGGCGCGGTGGCAGGGGCGATGATGGTGTCGTTGGTGGCAGCAAGTTTACGGAGTCCGTCCATGGGGCGAAGATAAGATTTATATTGAATTTGGTGAAGAAGGGATTAAACCACAGAGGCTCGGAGTTCACAGAGGTTAAGTTTCAAAACACGCAGAGAATCTTGCGATTTACAGAGACTCAGAGTCCGCTCTTGTTAATAAGTGCGAGCTCTGTGTCTCATTTTAAGCAAAGCGCCCCAGTGAATAGTTATATTTTTCTCTGTGAACTCCGCGCCTCTGTGGTTAAATTTATTGTTGGTAGCTAAACTCCTTTTTCAAATTACCCACCACCACATCAAACTTACCTTCTTCGGTAACGCGTTTGTTTTGTTGGTTGATGAAAGATACATCGGCAGCTGAGATAGAGAAAGTAATGGTTTTGCTTTCACCAGCTTTTAAAGCTAGACGCTGAAAAGCGCGTAATCTTTTCATCGATGGAGTGATGCTTGCAAAATGATCGCGGGTGAATAAATCAACTACTTCTGTTCCTTCTACTGCGCCTGTATTTTTAATCGAAACAGAAACTTTGATTGTGCCATCTCCTTTTAATACATTATCGCAATTCAAAGCAGAATATTCAAAAGTGGTGTAGCTTAAACCGTGTCCGAAACCCCATTGTACATCATAACCGGTATCTGTATCGCCCATACCTAAATCTTCTTGTACATCAGAATATTTCAAATCGTAAGTCACGATGTTTCCACTGTATTTAGGGTAAGTGAACGGCAGCCTGCCGCTGGGATTATTGAGGCCGAATAATGTTTCTGCAATGGCTTTTCCACCCATGCTTCCAGGCCAGTAAGCCAGTAAAATTCCTTTCGCTAGTGGCTCGATATTTCTAATGATTCTCGGACGGCCTTCTGTAAGCACGATGATTACTGGTTTACCTGTTGCGTAAGCGGCTTTCACTAAATCTTGTTGATCTTGAGCAAGTTCTAATTCACGGATAGAACCAGGAGTTTCTGCGTAGGCATCTTCGCCGAGGCAAAGAATGATAACGTCAAAAATATTTTTAGGTTTAGGAATGTCTTTGCTTAATTCAACATATCCGCCCATTCCTTTCAACTCCTCAGCAATCGTAGTATAATACTCAGGATATTTATCCTCCTCATTTCCTTGCCAAGAGAAAGACCAGCAGCCGTTCAAGAAAGAAACTTTATCAGCACCCGGACCCGCCAACAAAATCTTAGTTCCTTTTTTCAATGGTAAAATTCCTCCGTCGTTTTTCAATAAAGTCATTGCTTGACGAGCAGCATCTAAAGCCAATTCTTTGTTTTTTGGATTGTTGAATTGAGCGATAGCTTCTTTTTCAGGATATGCATTTTTGAATAAGCCCAATTTCACTTTTAAGGTAAGAATTCTACCAACTGCTTCGTCGATTCTTTCCATAGGCACTTCACCAGCTTTTACCAAGTCGATTAAGTGAGTGCAGAAATCCAATTCAAAAGGAACCATGCTCATATCGATACCGGCAAGAATACCAATTTTAACAGCTTCGCGCTCGTCTTTCGCAATGCGGTGACGGCCATGTAAACGTTTGATGTCGAGCCAGTCGGTAACTGCCACACCTTTAAATCCAAGCTCTCCGCGCAAAATATCCGTCAACAACCACTTTGAAGAATGAACAGGCACGCCGTTGATTTCACCAGAGTTGATCATGATAGTTGAAGAACCCGCTTTAACAGCAGCTTCGAAAGGAGGAAGGAAAATTTCGCGCAATTGAGTTTCAGGAATGATAGAAGGCGTTCTATCCTTTCCTGTGGTTGGCGCAGAATATCCCAAGTAGTGTTTCATACATGAAGCCACGCCCGTTTTTTTATCTAAACCGTCTTCTTCATATCCTTTAATAGCAGCGCATCCCATAGCACACACCAATGTTGGGTCTTCGCCGTAAGTCTCACCGAATCGTGCCCACAAAGGCTGACGAGCAACATCTAACACAGGAGCGTAGTTCCAACGGATACCAGCAGCGCGTACATCGGCAGCAGTAGCTTTTGCACCTAGGCGAGCCAACTCGGGATTACGCGTTGCAGCCAAAGCAATATTTTGTGGAAACAACACCGCATCTTTGTGGTAAGTAGCACCATGAATGGCATCTACACCATACAGAACTGGAATTTTATGTGGCGTTTTTAAAGCGTAATCTTGAATTTCGGTGATGATCGCTCTCCATTCTTCTTGCGGAAGAACAGCAGCATAAGTGTTTAAAATATTTCCTACTTGATGTTTCACCAAAACATCTTCTAGTTTCTTTTTATCTAAAGTAGTTTTACCTGTAACAGAATCTTTGGTAGTTAAAACGGTAAGATTAAGAATGGCCATTTGTCCCACCTTTTCTTCCACGCTCATCTCGCTCAACAATTTTTTTACTTCATCGGGGAAGTCGTTTTGAGCAGTAGCCGATTTATTTTCTGCTGAAGGAGAACAAGCAAAAAAAGACAATGCTAAACTTAAGGTGATTGAAGACAAAAGAAACTTCATATAAGTGATTTTTGATTTACAGCGAATATAAAAGAAAAATCGGCCCTGCGCCATGGGGGCTGAAAAGGGTGCAAATATTAAGTGTTTGGTTTTTAATTAGTTGTGTTTTTTGGCAGTGAGATGTCAGTGACGGAATTCGACTGGACAGCAGGAGAAAGGTCCCGCAGATCTCGCAGATTAACGCTGAAAAAATCTGCGAAAATCTGCGCGATCTGCGGGAAAATATATTCCAATTAACCACCCAACCCACGATGCAGCAAAGCCATAGAGAGCTCTGCTAATATCCACATCGTTTATTTTTAAGATGAGCCAAACGGCGAGTCCGAAAACAATACTCACCATAGCTGCTCTTTCCGAAGTTTTTTTGAAATAGAGTCCGGCCAACATAGGTACAAAAAGCGACACCAAAGTAATTTCCGAGGAGCCAGCCACCAAATCGTAAATATCACTTTCATAAAAAGACATCACCAGGGAGATAGCAGCAATAAGGAGCACCGAAATTCTGGCGGAAAGCAATAGTTGTTTATCGTTGATATTTTTAAAAAACTTACGCAAAATATTTTCCGACAAGATGGTAGATGGGGCCAAGATAGCCCCGCTGGCGGTGCTGAGGATGGCCGAGATCATAGCACCAAAAAACAAAATCTGAATAAAAGTACCGCTGTGCTGTTCAATAGCATAGGGCAAAAAGCCCTGTGTTTTGTTGTGCACCGCCAATGGGTCAATTTGGTAGGCACAGAGTCCGATATATAAAGGCAATAAACCAATAGTAAGATACATCCATCCTGCCCAAATAGAACTTTGCACAGCTACTTTTTCTGATTTCGAGGACATTACTCTTTGAAAAACATCTTGTTGTGGAATGGAGCCAAAGCCAATCATGATCCATGTGGCCAAATAGGCCAACCAAGCAGAAGGTTCTTTGGGTGTAAAGCGGTAAAAACCATCGGGAGTATTTTCAATGACAGATGAAAAACCTTCTGTTTTTTGGGTGAGCAGAATAGCAATAATAATGAGAGATACAATGATCGCTATGGTTTGAATGGTATCGGTAAGTGCCACAGCCCACATACCGCCAATAATGGTGTATAGGGTAACAATACAAGCGCCAATAATAATTCCTGTTGAAGTATCAATATCAGCTACTTGATGGAATAAAATACCTAAGGCCACTAATTGAGCGGCAATCCACCCGAAATAAGAAATGATTAAAATGAAGCTGGCCATCCATTCGGTGGTGTTTCCATATTTCACTTTATAGAAATCGCCGAAGGAAACGAGGTTCATGCGGTAGAGCGGACGAGCGAAGAAAAATCCAATGAGTAAAAGGCATAGCGCTGCGCCAAAAGGATCTTCAATTACGCCTAATAATCCATGCTGAACAAATTCAGAAGAGGAACCTAAAATAGTTTCGGCACCAAACCAAGTGGCAAATAGAGCAGAGGCGCTCACGAACATAGGTAACTGCTTTCCTGCGAGCATAAAATCGCTGGAATTTTTTACGTAACGATTGGCGAAAATACCGATGGCTATGGTAAACAAAAGGTAGATGATGACGAAGGATAGTACCATGCAGTAGCAATTATTTAATAAGTGAAATGCCTATGATCACAACAGCAGTGCCTATTAAATGAAAAACAGTAACACTTTCGCCCAGCACAAACATGGAAAGAAAAATGACCGAAACCGGTCCGGCCGATGAAAGTATAGAAGTGGTAGAAGCGCCCAAACGCTTAATTGCTTCGCCCACCATGTAGGTAGGTAAAACGGTGCAGAAGATGGCAAGTGTGAGTCCGATTGCATACACCTGCCAACCATAATCAAAAAAATGAGGAGGCATTTGAGCAAAGAAGTGAAGCAATACTACAATGCAAGAAACAATCATAATGTAAGTGGTAAAACGAGCAGCACCATATTTAGGAATCAACTTGTCGCTACCAATTAAATAGAAAGAATAAGTGAGCGCGCTCATAAAAACCAAGAAAACACCCAACCACATATCTTTAGAGTCATCGGCACTGTTGTGCTTGTAAAAGGAAATAAAGATGCCGGCATAACAAACAGCAATGGCCAACCATTTGCGCCATGTTATTTTCTGTTTTAAAACAATAGCCGCTAAAATGGTAGTAAGTGTTGGGTAAATAAAGAGCAGAAGTCTTTCGAGGTTAGCGGTGATGTATTGCAGTCCTAAAAAGTCGAGATAACTAGAAAGATAATAACCAATAATGCCCATGGTAATCATGATGAGCCAATCTTTTTTAGAGATATCAAGTTTGTCTTCTGCCTTACTTCTATATAGATGAATAAAAATATAAATAGGGAGGGCGAAGCCCATTCTTAATACCAAAACAGATAGGGTGTCGGCATCATAGCTATAAGCCAATTTTACAAAAACAGCTTTTGAGGAAAAGATGATGGCAGCCGAAATGGCGAGAATATAACCAATCGATTTATTGTCTTTTAGCGACAAGTTAAAATATTAAAGAAGATTCTTTCTTTGTAAAATAGCCTCTAAAAACTTAATGTCGTTCTCTGATCTAAAGATGTCGAAAGGCAAATAAAAGAATTGAGCTTTAGAGAATGAGAAGATGTAAGCCTCTTTAGTTTTTACAACTTTTTTAAGCATTTTCCAATCGAGAGGCATACCGCGTTGCGCATCAAATTTCATTAAAATTTGCTTGCCGTCGATTTCATAAAAAACATTGTAAAACATCATTTTGCCCATTTCGTGTTGTGTTAATCCGGCAAACTGAATCATCCAAAACAACAAATAAACAATAGCTACTAGGAGTCCGATGATTAGGAAAGTCCAAAAATAATTAGTGATAAAAGCCAATGATATAATGGCCAACGGACCGAACCCGTACCACCATTCTTTTCTCAACAACATGCCCATTGCCACACTAATATATTTACCTTGTTGTAACTGATATTTCTTTGTTTTGATTACCATGACGCAAAAATTTAAGTGGCGAATTTAAGTAATTAATTTTGTTGCGTTGAATTCATTTTGTTAATGTGGAAAAATTATTTGTGTTGTTTGATGAAAAAGAATGATAAGTTGCTTGTTTTTAGTTGTTTGTGTATTAATTCCCCAATAATTTGTTTAATTGCCTTAGCAAGTTTAGATTTGTAAACATCAAGCAAGAGGTATGGCCAAAAGTATATCATTGACAATAACAAGTTTGCACTCAAAGGTGGAAAAATTGATTATTCTCAATAAGAAGAATGGCGAAGATGTAAAACGACTCAAAGAGGAGAATGAAGCCCTAAGAGATGAGTTGAAACAATCAAACAAAAAGAAACTTGAGCTTGAAGAAAAAGTGAAAATTTTAAGTTTGGCAAAAAGTTTATCCAACGATGAAATTGGAAAGAATGAGTTGAAGCTTAAAATAAATGAGTTGGTGCGTGAAATTGATAAGTGTATTGCTCTTACAAATGGTTAAAAATGTCGTCTGTATCTATTAAAGTAAACATCGCCAATAGAGATTATCCCATGAAAATATCGGGGGATGAGCAAGATTTGGTGCGCAAAGCAGCGAAATTAATAGAGCAAAAGATTAAGGAATTTGAACAAGCTTATGCGGTGAAAGATAAGCAAGATGTATTGGCTATGTGTGCCTTGCAGTTTGTGGTAGAGAAGTTGAAGCTAGAGGCAAAACCTGCCGTTGAAGATGATTCGGTAGCGGAAAAATTGGAGGAATTGGAGAAGTTTGTTTCCGACTATTTGAAGGATAAGTAAGACTAAAATCAGTTCGATATTTAATGTTCACAGGTTGATGTTAGCTAACTTTGAACCTTGAACTTTAAACATTGAACAACTATTAAGTATATTCGCACCAATCAGATTCGTTAGCCAACGGATAAGATTGGTGCATTTTTTTTATAAATAAGTAAATATGGAAGCAGTAAGTATAATATTAGGAGTAGTAGGAGCCGCAGCAGGAGCAGGGGTGAGCTACGTTCTCATCAATAAAAGTAACAATGGTAAAGCTAAATCTATCATTGAAAATGCCGAGAAAGAAGGCGAAAGAATTAAAGCCGATAAGCTTTTACAAGCCAAAGAAAAGTTTTTTCAATTGAAAACAGAGCATGAGAAAACGATTAACGAAAGAAATCAAAAGGCGCAACAAAAAGAAAACTCTTTGAATCAAAGAGAGAATACTTTGAATCAGAAACAAAATGAAATTAAGAAGTTAGAGAAAGAAGTAGAGGTAGGTAGAGAGAAATTGACTTCTCAGTTAGAGTTATTGAAAAAGAAAGAAGCAGATGTAGATAAATTGCACAAACGTCAGGTGGAGCAATTGGAAGCAATGGCTGGTATCACTGCCGATAAAGCGAAAGAACAATTGGTAGATGCATTGAAAGCAGAAGCGAAAACCAATGCCATGGAGTTTATTCAAACCAGTATTGAAGAGGCTAAAATAACGGCTAACAAAGAAGCTAAAAAAATCATTATTCAAACTATTCAGCGTATGTCAACCGAGGTGGCTATCGACAACGCTGTTTCTGTTTTCCATATTGAATCAGATGAGATTAAAGGAAGAATCATTGGTAGAGAGGGTAGAAATATTCGAGCTTTAGAAGCCGCAACAGGAGTGGAAATTATTGTGGATGATACCCCTGAGGCGATTATTCTTTCTTGTTTCGACCCTGTTAGAAGAGAGTTGGCGCGTTTGGCTTTGCACCAGTTGGTGACAGATGGTAGAATTCACCCAGCACGTATTGAAGAGGTGGTTTCTAAAGTGAAGAAAAGCTTAGAAGATGAAATTATTGAAATTGGTAAAAGAACAGCCATCGACTTAGGTATTCATGGTTTGCATCCTGAGTTGATTAGAATGGTGGGTAGAATGAAGTATCGTTCTTCTTACGGACAAAACTTATTACAACATAGTAGAGAGGTAGCGAACATGTGTGCTATCATGGCGGCAGAGTTGGGCTTAGATCCTAAGATTGCCAAAAGAGCAGGTTTATTGCACGATATAGGTAAAGTGCCAGATGAAGAGCCAGAATTACCGCATGCTATTTTGGGTATGAACATCGCCGTTAAGTTTAAGGAGCGTCCGGAAGTATGCAACGCCATTGGAGCCCATCACGACGAAATTGAGATGACCTCAATGATTTCTCCTATCGTTCAAGTTTGTGATGCAATTTCAGGTGCGCGCCCTGGTGCTCGTCGCGAAATTTTAGAATCATACATCAAACGTATTCACGAGTTAGAAGGCTTAGCACTTTCTTATCCGGGGGTACAAAAAACATATGCTATTCAAGCAGGTAGAGAGTTGCGTGTAGTAGTTGAAAGCGAAAAAGTAAGCGATAAAGATGCAGAGAAACTAGCTTTTGATATTTCACAACAAATTCAAACAGATATGACATATCCTGGTCAGGTTAAGGTGACGGTGATTAGAGAGGTTAGAGCTGTGGGGTATGCTAAGTAAAAAATATTAAAACTAACTCAATGTAATTACAAATGAAACAGAAAATAAGTTCTCAATTAGTAAGTTTTTGTGTAATAGCTTTGTTATGTATTTTTTCATGTACAAAAAATAAAATTGGTGACGTAAATGAACGCTTTTACCTAGAGAAGGTAGTGAATTTGAATAATTCTCTTGACTACACCTATTATCAATACGATGATAAGTGGCGTATAAGCACTATTTCAGATAACAATACAATCAGAACCTTTAAATATTTTGCAGATAAAGATGATTTGGATGATGTCGATTCGATAAGTGAGACAGCTTATTCTATTTATAACTCAACTTTATCAAGAGTTCTGTACCATTTAAATTCAAATAAATTAGCTGTAAACGCTATTGTTGGAGATGTAGGGAATAATGGTTCAGTTTCATCAATAAAAAAAATCCATTATTACGAATATGATCAAGGAGGATATATGATCAAGGAGGATATATGATAAACGATTCTACCGATGGAGAAGTAAGAAAGCACGTTATAGTTGATGGAAATATTAATTTTTCAAATATTTATACTGAAATGGGTGATGGAAGTTATTTGGAAGAATATAGAGGGTGTAAGGAAATATATGGCTAAAGATGATTTAACTGAGACCATTTTTCCTTGGTTAGGAAAAAAAAGCATTAAAATACTTTCGGAATATTTAAATTCATCTGTTGCAAGTGGCAACGGAGATGGATATTCACATGAATATATTTTTAATTCATATGGGCTTATTGAAAAGAGAACCGATACGCGTGTTGGGTATGGTAATTATGGTGATGGCAGGCAATATCAGTATTATTACAAAGTTAGATTAGAGTAATAGGGGAGAGGGGCTAAAGTCACTATTGATTATGATAAATAATATATTGAGCTTGTTTTTACTTTCTACTTATTGCATTGAATCGTATATTTTATGAGATTATTTATATTGATCATCTTAGCTTTATTCGTTTTATCTTGTAAAAAAGAGAAGAAACAAGAAACGGTTTTTGATTGTTCTGGTGTTTGGTATCTGGATAAAACTGTTTCTGATGCAGGAGATACCGTTTATTACAACTATGATTCACAAAACAGAATCTCTGAAATTTACTATAATAATAAGGGGTTCCAGTATAATTCAACTACATCATCTTTGCCATATCGTAATTCTCAAGTTTATCAGTATTTTGGAGATACAGTGGTGATAGTTAAAACAGAAAGAGTTAATTCCTTGAATGTTGTATTGCATAGTAGCAATACTAAATATACCTTGAATGAGAAAAAACTAGCCATTAAGGCAGAAACATCTCCCAGTAATTCTGTAACAACATTTACTTATGATAATGACGGTTTTTTGGTGCAGGAATCAAATCCTTCTAGTACCATTAATTATTTAATTCAAAATGGAGATATAAAACAAAGGCTGGATCAAAACGGGAAAATATTGGGGCAATATACTTACTTTGATGAGCATGAAGACAAATTAGCTGATTTAGAGCCATGGACAGGTAAAAAAAGTAAACATTTAGTGAAGTTTTATGATTCCCAAAATCAAGTGGATCCAACTAATTCAAGAAGACTAGAGTATGATTACCAATTTGCATGTGGATATATTTATAAGTATAGTTGTCAAGAATTGAGAGGAAGCCCTGTTCCATCACTTAATTATTACTATAAAAAAATGTGATTTTTCAGGTTATTATTTAGAAGTGTTTTCTGTGTTTTAAAATGAATTTCAAAAAATATATAGCCAAATCAGAACTCTTCAAAAACGTAGCTGTTCTGGTGTCAGGTACCGCCATTGCCCAAGCTATAACGCTATTGATTTCGCCTGTTTTAACTCGTTTGTTCACTCCCGAAGATTTTGCTGTATTCGCTCAGTTTTCTGCCATTGTTTCAATTGTTGGTGTTGTAGCTACAGGTCGATACGAAATGGCTATTGTTTTACCTAAAAGCGATTCGCATGCAGAGGAACTTTTGTTTCTTTCCATCTTGTATTCTTTGTTATCTTTTGTAGTTACTTTATTGGTGATTATTGCTTATGACTTCTTTTTATCGAATGATCCAGAAAGCTATTTTACCAATTGGTTTTACCTCACTCCGTTAGCAGTGTTGTTGTCGGGCTTGTATGCCGCTTTTAATTATTGGTCGTCGCGCCAAAAAACCTTCTATTTAAATTCGGCAGGAAGAGTTGGTATGGCTTTGTTGAATGCCGCTATGAGTTTGTTTTTTGGTTGGTTGGGTTATGCTTTTAGTGGTTTGATTTTGGGTTTCGTTTTGGGACAGATTTTAGGTGTTGTAATTATGTCGCATAAGCATATATTGAAGTTTTTAAAGGAAATCAAAAGTCTTCGTTTTTCTCATCTTAAAGAGAGAGCAATTGAGTATAAAAAATTTCCAATGGTTAATGCGCCACATGCTTTGGTAGATTCTATTCAAGACAATGGGGTTGTATTTGTGTTGTCGTATTACTTTCTTTCACCTATAGTTGCTTTTTATGCTCATGCATTTCGATTGTTAAAAGCTCCGGTAGGTTTAATTGGTTCGGCTTTTTATCAAGTGAGCTATCAGAAATTATCACAAATGAAAAACAACAATGAGAATGTTCGTCCATTTATTCTCAGCATGTACAAGAAAATGTTTTTAATAGGCCTTCCTTTTTTCTTGCCTTTGTTTTTATTTACTCCCCAAATCTTTGCCTTTGTATTTGGCGAAAAGTGGCTGATTTCGGGAGAAATTGCTCAAATATTAATTCCATGGATTTTTATCAATTTCATAATTGCACCAATTTCATGTATCCCTTTGGTATATGGAAAACAGGCACAAGCATTTTATATTACAATAATTGATATCGTTGTTCGATTTTCTGCACTTATTTTGGGAGGTGTTTTGGGTGACTATAAACTTTCATTTATTATAATAAGTGCCTTTTGCTCGGCATTGCTTATATTCGCGCTTATCTGGTTTTATAATATTCCTAGTAAGAATGAAGTTCAAAAAGCTGATTAATATATCGAAAGAGGTTTTGAGTTTAGACAAGCTCACCATTACTTTTGATTTGTCGGAAGAAGGAAAAAGAATATATAAATATTTCAATTCACGTCATCCCAGATATTTAATTATAAGAAACAAAACCATTGGAGTGGCAGTTATTAAAACCAATGATTTTACTAATGACGAGGAATACTTGAAATCGGTAAATGGTAAAAATTCAGCCGCCTATTTTTCTAGAAAAGCCTTAAAAGCTGGGTATGTTTTTTCAGAGATAGATCCTGTAAAATACTCTGATGCTATTTATGATATTAACAATAGCAGTAGTTCACGACAAGGGAGAGAAATGGATTCAGCTTATAAGAAAAGAGATTTAGTTTACCCCATTAACAAGCAAAATGTGTATTTCGGTATATTTAAAGGAAATGATTTGGTAGCCTATGTTTGGTTTGTTAAAAGTGGAGAATTGTTGCTGCTCAATAGAGTGATGGGCCATGCCAATCATTTAGATTTTGGAGTGGTTTATTTGTTGATGACATCAGCAATTCAACATTGCATTAAAAACTTTAAAGAAGTGAAGTTTGCAATGTATGATACTTTTTTTGGTGCATCTGATGGCTTGAAGTTGTTTAAGAAAAGATGTGGTTTTAAACCTTATAAAGTTACTTGGAAAATTAAGAAGTAATGGGCATTTTCAATAGAATATATTCAGATTATTTACTTCCGTCGCGATTGAAGGAATACGATGCTTTGCTTCAAAAAGCGAATGCAAACGGTTATCTTCATGTTACCATTTCTCAATTTTACAATCTTATTCAAAAAGGGGAGTTGAGTGCAGATCAAAAGTATTTTATTCACCGCCACGACATCGATACAGATGTGCCTACTGCCAGAGCAATGTTTGAAATTGAGAAAAAAAACGGAGTGAAATCCTCTTGGTATTTTCGTCGCTCAACAATTGATATTCCTTTGATGCGTGAGATTCATGAATACGGAAGTGAAGTGGGCTACCATTATGAAGAGCTATCTGATTTTTGTAAAAAGCATCGCATTAAATCGGTAGAGAAAGTAAAAGAAAATTACGAGAAAATTCGTTCTCTTTTTAAAAAGAACTTCCTTGATTTGGAGGAGCAATGCGGATTTGAAATAAAGAGTGTTGCCTCTCATGGCGATTTTGTTAACCGCCATTTAGGTTTGCCCAATCATTCTTTTGTAAATCAAGATTTACTTAAAGAATTAGCTGTTGATTTTGAATGTTATGATGAAGTGTTGCTAAAGAATTATCAGAATATTTTGTCGGATACCATCTATCCAAGTTTTTATAAACCTCATAATCCCTTTCAATTAATTGATGAGGGTAAAATTCGTATATATTTGCTTAGCCATCCGCGTCATTGGAGAAAGGCCATTTGGATAAATACAATAGATAATATTCAGCGTTTTATTGAAGGGCTTAGATATTGAAATGATTAAAAGGAAGTTGTTATATTGGATTAATAAACTCTTTAAACCTACCATGATTGGTGGGTTTAAAAGGGGCGATGGCGTTTTCTTGAAAAGAACGCGTATCTCTAATACTACATTTATCGATCAGCCGGAACATTTACAAATTGAGGACAATGTATTCATAGGTCATCACAATTATTTGGAGGCGAGCAACGGTTTATCTATTGGGGAAGGCTGCCAGATTACTTCTTTTGTTTCTATTACTACACATTCTAGTCATCAATCTATTCGATTGTATGGGGCGAATTATTCGGGACAAGAAATGCATGCATATGTGAAAGGGAAAGTAGAAGTAGGGAAGTATACTTTTGTGGGGCCGCATAGCGTGATTATGCCCAACACCAAAATTGGTAAAGGCAGTATAGTAGCCGCCTACTCTTATGTGCAAGGAGAGTTTCCCGATTTTGCTATTATCGCTGGGAATCCAGCCGAAGTGAAAGGTGATACCAGAACTTTAGACAAAGAATATTTAGAGAAATATCCTGAACTATTGGAGAATTATAAGCAATGGAGCAAGTGATTGGACTAAGTAATTATAAATTCAAAACATTAATTATTACAGTATTAATGCTTTTTTGTGTTTCTATACTTATTATTCCCTCCATACAAGTAATTGGCGCTTTGCCTAAAATTCACGTAACAGATTTTCTTTTTCCTTTGGCTATTTACTTGTACTTTATAAATTTTAATCAACTAAGTAAAGAACTGAAAAGGTATGTTCTTGTTGCAGGGAGCTTTGGAGTTGTAATTTGTTTATCTATACTAACAAATTCTAGATGGGCTGAAATTCAGGATTGGTTTGAATTGTATAAGCTTGGTAAGTTTTTATTCTTTGTCTTGTTTCTTAGTAAATTCATTCATCTAATCAACTTAGATGCTTTGATGAAATTCTCACTTTTATTCTTATTTGTTTTTAATGTATTTCATTATTTCGATTTGTTTGGCTTTAATCACAAAGTAATGCCTTATTATTCTTCGGAGATACAATGGCGAACATTTGGACTAAATTCACTCGGGCAGCCCGATATTAAAAGAATATTGGGTACTATGGGTAATCCTAATAATTTTGCTGTTTTGATGCTGTTTTATATTGTTTATTTTCTTCAAAAAAACACTTGGATAGATCATGTCTGTTATTTTTTATCTTTTTTTCTTTTTCTTGCTTGTCAATCAAGAACTGGCTTACTGGCTCTAGTGGTTTTATTTGTGTTTATCATATTGTTGTCGAAGCTTAAATGGAAAGACTATTTGCGTCATGTTATCACTTTTTCTTTAGGCGCTCTCTTTTTGTTTTTCATGTCTAGCACACAAGAATCTGCATCAAAAGGTTTATACATAACAGCAGTTGGAGAAAGCGCATTGGAATCAAATTCAGCAAAAGGACGATTGGAGATGTGGAGTATTATTTGGGAAAAAGTAAAAGAAAAACCATTGTTGGGATATGCACCCGATAAGGAGTTTTTTTACTCAAATGAATATTATCCAGAAAGTGAATATTTTCTTATTCTTTATCGATATGGATTTTTAGGCTTGTTTGTTTTTATAGCCATACTGCTTTATAGTTTAAAAGTTTCTAGTCCCTCTTTTGCTTTAAAGGGAGATGTAGTAATGTTTTGTTGCTGTATTGTATTCGCTGTTTCTTCGTTAACAAATACTCCTTTTTCCGATCAAAATTTAATCTTAATATTGGCGTTGTCGATTGCGATTTTCTTTAATAATCAATCTATTGTCAAAAAGAATGAAGCCTAAGCTTTTATTAATTGCATCCAATAGTGCTCATGTAGTGAATTATTACTACTTGATAAAGGATTACTTTTCTGACATTTTAGTAATATCCAATTCTAAAATTAGCGACACAACTGTTAAGTGCGAAACACTTGATTTTGCTTTAGGTAAAGTTTCAAACCATTTCTCCACTCCTAAAAAAATTAAAGAAATTACCCTTCGTTTTAAACCCGATGTGGTTCATGTGCACCAATTAAATGTATATTCATATTATACCGTAAGAGCTCTAAAAAAAATAAAAATTCCTTTGCTTTTAACAGCTTGGGGAAGTGATGTGCTTTTGTTACCTCACAGCAACAGATTGATGAAGAAAATGGTTCAATACAACATTAAGCACGCCGATGCTCTTACCGCCGATGCTCAATTTGTTGCCGAAGAAATTAAGAGCTTAGTGCCATCAAACACTAAAAATATTCTTGTTGCCAATTTCGGTATCGGCATTGAACCTCAAATACAAGAAAAAGAAAATATTATCTATTCTAACCGATTGCACAAATCATTGTATCGTATAGATAAGGTAATTGATGCTTTTGCCAAATTCAGTTCAACATCTGCGGGCAAAAATTGGAAATTGGTGGTGGCAGGTAGCGGTGAAAATACTGCTGAACTAATTACATTGAAAGATAAATTACAATTGGGAGATAAAGTGCAATTTGTGGGTTGGGTGAATAAAGAGGTAAATGCTTCGTGGTATGCCAAAGCAAAAATATTTGTTTCAATTCCCGAAAGTGATGCAACAGCCATTAGTTTATTAGAAGCTATGGCATGTTCTTGTTTACCTGTCTTATCTGATTTACCAGCGAACAAGGAGTGGATTAATGATGGAGAGAATGGTTTGATTGTGAAAAATATTGATGAAGATTTCTTCTCTAGAGCTCTGCAAGCCGACCTAGCAAAAGCCAATGAAATAAATAAAAAATTAATAGAGGAACATGGAACAAAGGCGGTAAACCGACTTAAATTCATTTCTCTGTACGATAAATTGTTAGCCAATAAAAAATGAAAGTCTGTCATTTTACCTCTGCTCATAAAAGTGGTGATGTTCGCATATTTTTAAAAGAGTGTGTATCACTTGCGGCGGCAGGTCATTCTGTTACGCTTGTGGCTGCGAATTGTGCCACCGAAGTGCTTCAAGGAGTAAATGTTGTTGGGGTAGAAGTTCCTGTTTCAGGACGCTTTACAAGGATGTCGAAAGCGGCAAAAATTGTTTTTAAGAAAGTTCTTACTATAGATGCAGATGTATATCACTTTCATGATCCCGAGATGTTGCGTTTTGCATTGAAGCTAAAAAAGAAAGGTAAAAAGGTGGTTTACGATGTGCATGAAGATGTGCCTCGTCAAATTTTGGGGAAGTACTGGATTAACAAATATTTACGCAAAGCAATTTCTGTTTCATTTGAGGCTTTTGAGAATTATGTTGCTAAAAGAGTTGATTTTGTTGTTGCTGCAACTCCATTTATCAGAGATAGATTTTTGAAAATAAACAAGAATTGTATTGATGTTTGTAATTATCCTATTCTTGACGATCATGTTTTTGATGTTGATTGGAAAAATAAAGGAAATGAAATTTGTTATGTAGGAGGAATAACCAAAGTTAGAGGAATTGTTGAATTGTTGAATTCTCTTGAGGGAACATCTGTCCAGTTAAATTTAGCAGGTGATTTTTCTCCTTTGGAATTAAAGTCTGAACTGGAATCGTTGGCAGGTTGGAAAAACGTTAACAATATTGGATTTGTTGGTCGTACTGAAATTTATGGCATCTTTTCGTCTTCAAAGATTGGTGTAGTGACCTTGCATCCAATCGTGAATTATTTGGATTCTTTACCTATTAAAATGTTTGAATATATGATGGCAGGAATTCCTGTGATCGCTTCTGATTTTCCTTTATGGAAGCAAATTATTGAAGAATACAATTGTGGTATTTGTGTTGACCCTCAAAATCCGAATGAAATTAGAAAGGCTATTTTATCTCTTTTATCGAATGATGAACTTGCAGAAAAAATGGGACAAAACGGAAAAAAAGTAGTGTTTGAAAAATTCAATTGGAAAGTGGAAGAAAATAAATTGCTTAATTTGTACAAGCGATTTGAATCATGACAAAAGTTTCCATTACCATACCTTGCCGCAACGAAGAAAAGTACATTGCTAAGTGCTTAGATTCTATCGTTTCAGCAAATTACCCTGCCGATTTGCTTCGGGTTAATGTGGTGGATGGTATGAGCGATGATCAAACAAGAGCTATTGTAGCTTCTTATTCTGCTAAGTATCCATTTATTCATTTGATTGAAAATACAGCGCGAGTTACGCCTATTGCCTTGAATCTAGGTATTAAAAGTGGCGAAGCCGATGTGTATTTTATTTTAGGTGCGCATGCCGAGATTTATCCCGACTTCATATTGAATTCTGTTAATGCTTTTAAAGTTGATGAAGCAATAGGCTGCGCAGGTGGTATCATAGAACAAGTTAACGAGGATGAAGTTTCAGAAGTAATTGCTATTGCCATGTCATCTTCTTTTGGCGTGGGTAATGCTTATTTTCGAACTGGTGGAAAAGAAGGTTTTGTAGATACCGTTGCCTTTGGCGCTTACAAAAACGAAGTGTTCGATAAAGTGGGCTACTTCGATGAAGATTTGGTAAGAAATCAAGATGATGAGTTTAATTATAGAGTGATTAAAGGCGGATTTAAGATTTACTTAACTCAATCCATTCGCTCTAAGTATTATGTGCGCGGTTCATATGAAAAATTGTACAAGCAATATTTTCAATACGGTTATTGGAAGGTGTTCGTGAATCAAAAACATGGCGCTGTTACCAGTATTCGACAGTTAATTCCACCTCTTTTTGTAGCTGGCTTGATAGGAGGTATGTTTCTTTCTCTATTTATTCCGTATTTCTATTTCTTGTACAATACTGCTTTGCTTGCTTACCTATTTGCTGCTTTTGCTTTTGCGTGGAAAGCTGCGAACGGCAAAATGGAAATGGTGTTAAAAGTAATGTTCACGTTTTTGATTCTTCATTTTAGTTATGGTTTAGGTTATCTAAAAGGGGTTTTGAATTTTGTTGTACTAAAGAAGAAACCAGAAAAAAAACATGAGGCATTAAGCAGATAAAATGGTAGATGCAATAAAAAAATATTACCAATCATTATCGGTGAATGAATGGTTGCTATTGTTTTTTTGGGTTGTCTTCCCTTTTGATAAACATGCTGCTGTTTTTGTGTTGTATGCCTTGTCGCTTTCTGTTTTAGTCACATTTAAGAAAGAAAAGTTAAAGCAAAGATTTATTGAAAACAAAGCACTTCTTCTGTTGCCACTATTGTACATTTTATTTTTAATTCGTTTTGCTATTGAAGGAAAATTCACGTCGGAAGTAGAAAAGAAAATATCTCTTTTGGTGGTTCCTGTACTTTTTGTAATTGCCCGTTTCAATTGGAGATTAATTTATTTTAGAGCTTTGAAAGTTTACTTGTTTTCCAGCATACTAAGCTTGTTGAGTTGTTTAGCTATTGCTACTTATAATTTCATTCAATTCAACGACTCGACTTATTTTTTTTATGATAAACTGGCTTTTATTCATGCAGGGCACTATGCCATGATGCTATGTTTAGCATTCTCAATCGCTTTGTATTTTATCGTTTTTCAAGTCAACACTCAACGAGAAAAAATACTTTATTCTTTTTCGACTTTTATTCTTGCTTTAGGTTTGCTTTTGCTTACCTCAAAAGCTTCTCTCTTAGCCATGGTATTAATTTCTGTTCTTTTTTTAGGATTATATATTCATAAAACTCGAAATTTTGCTAGAGCAATACTTGTTTTCATTTCATTTTTAATTTTATCACTGAGTGGATATATATTTTTTCCGGTGTTGAAAAATCGTGTAGATACTTTTGCTTCTGCTTTGTTTTCAAAGCCTCAATATGCCGAAAGTACAGATCTTCGAAAGGAAATATGGAATAGTGCAATTGATTTAATTGAAGACAGCGCTGTTTTAGGTTATGGCAGCGCAGCCAATGATTTGCTTTTTGAATCGTATAGCAAAAAACATACGTCGTACGAATTTCAAAAAAAGTACAACGCTCATAATACGTTTTTACAAATTATGTTAAGTGTGGGAGTTGTAGGATTTCTTCTATTAATTTCAATCGTTGGAAAGGCATTGTATAACGCACTAAAAGCAAAAGATTTCATTTTACTTTCCTATTTAATTGTTCTGATTGCCGCATTTAGCACTGAGTCGATGCTAGAAACCGAAGCGGGGATATTATTTTTCTCGATGTTTTATTGTTTTTTTATGAGTAGTAAAGAAGTTGGCGAGATTGAAGGTGGTTTGGCTTGATGAGGTTGTGGGGATGATATGAGGATTTTTTTGATTAGATTCTAAATTTGAGGCTTAGAGAACTATTTATTACATTCCTGACGTCCTAAATATGGATTTATGCAACCAAATTTATCTTCACAATCAATATAATTGTTGACTCTAAATGTAGCGACGTCAATCGTGTCAATAATTTTTTTCCCTTCATCATCAAAATTAAGTTTTCTGCTCATCATGTAAACCCATTTTCTATCTTTTGCGAATCCAGCGCTTTCTTTAAATAAATATATATTTTTATAGTCATTAGAAGGAATTTTAAAATTCATAAAAAAATAGTGATACCCATCTGTTGACCAACGTTGATATTCACTATCATTATTAGAATTTGGAAATATTTTAAAATTTTTTACACTAGAAACATGAAGTGGTTCAGTTGTGTAATAAATATCTTTGTAATCAGAGGAGTAATAGCTATCAATAATTTTGAATTCTTTGTTACTTGAGTTTTGAATTGTTTTTCCTGCATAGTATGCTCTGTTTTTGTCCGTGGCATATAAGTCGCCAATAAATTCAAATGTTAACGCATCTGCTCCAATAATTGGATTACCTTTATAATAAACGAGTTTTGAATCTTTTCCGTAGTCATCATTGTCTAGTGTTTCAAATGTTTCGGGATCGAGTTCTTTTAATAATCTTTTTTTGAATCCTCGCGATTCATTCCAGTCTTTGTAGTACACACCATCATTTTCAACGATATAATCATTACAAGCTGTTAATGATAAAATCGAAATAATAAATATGTATAACCGTTTTGTCATGATTTGTCAATAATGAATATCAAATAATATTTTTTCTATTCTTTACCCCCTCTGTCTCAACACCTCATATATCAAAACCCCTGCAGCAACCGACACATTCAATGATTCTATCGTTCCATGCATAGGCAATTTCACAGCTATATCAGAAATGTTGATGATTTCGCGGGAGATACCTGTTTCTTCAGAACCCATCACCACGGCGATAGGTCCAGTCATGTCTTTTTGGTTGAATATATTTTCGGTTTTCTCTGTGCACGATACTACTTTGAGTCCGCGGTCTTTTAAAAACTTAACGGTTTCACTTAGTATTTTTACTTTACAAATAGGGATGGTGAGTAAGGC
>JBMTCG010000046.1:0-20773 GCA_049430665.1 Flavobacteriales bacterium
TTTCGGTAAGTTTGGGTCATTCGCGTTTGCGCGTAGAAACTGCTGCAGTAGCTGCTTGTCACACTTTTAGTGTTGTAAATAATGATTAAAAAAGAAAGTAAAATGTTAAATGGCAAAAGCCAAAAAGTATTGAAGTTTCGGAACTTCATGATGACTTCAAAATTTAAAATTTTGAGCCTTGTTCTTTTGGCTTTTGCCTTTTTACTTTTCACATTTTCTTCTGTTCCTGGTCCCACTTATACCTATCAAATAGCAGTATTGAAATACAACGGAGGAGGAGATTGGTATGCCAATCCAACATCCTTACCCAATTTGGTGAGTTTTTGTAATCAAAATTTGAAAACCAATATGAATCCAACTACCGCCACTGTTTTTGTGGGTAGTAAAGAGATTTTCCAGTATCCTTTTGTACATATGACCGGACACGGAAACGTTGTTTTTTCTTCGGCAGATGCAGCCAATTTGAGAAGCTATCTGATAGCAGGTGGTTTTTTGCATATTGATGATAACTATGGTATGGATCAGTTTATTCGTCCGCAAATGAAAAAAGTATTTCCCGAATTGGATTTTGTTGAATTGCCATCATCACATGCTCTATATCATCAGAAATTTTCTTTTCCAAATGGTATCCCAAAAATTCATGAACACGATGCGAAAGATGCACAAGGATTGGCTTTGGTTTATGAAGGAAGGGTAGTGTGTTATTATTCTTTTGAAACCGATTTAGGTGATGGTTGGGAAGATACAGACGTGCATAAAGATTCTCCAGCTAAACATCAACAGGCTTTACAAATGGGCGCCAATTTAATTCAGTTTGCCTTCGCTGGAGCACGGTAAATTATTTGTCCCAAACGATTTGAATTTTAATCTCTTTGCTAGAGTATTTTAACCATGCCGACCAATGTGTGTTTAATCTATATTTTAAAAGTCCGTAAAATTGATTTCCCTGAGATGAAAACGAAGGTGTAGTACTGGCATACATCACGTCATTTTCATAAGCGTATATGCGTGCATCGTAATCGGAAATATTGAATAGCGTATACCGAAAGGAAAGATGAAAGGGTGAGTTTTTGATTGGGTGATTGATGTTTAAGTAAGTTAGCCAGCCTGTTTTTGCTTCATAAATATGTATTTCACTTCTTATCGATAAAGAAGATTGGTGAGCAATTTTACAATTAAGATGTGCTCTTATTTGATGAGAATGATGTTGAGTTTTAATTTCATTTTTGTCGAATAATTCTACATTTTCTTTAAAATGATAACGCACATAAAAATTCATTTTTTGGTTGAATTCTTTTTGGTAAAGAAAAGAGAATTCTTTGCCATAGGATGGGCGCTTTACTCCGTATTTAATTTGATTATGATGATACATGTCGTAATTGATTACCATCTGTTCGTTTTTTCGCAGGTGAAGTAAAATACTAAAGTCGATTCCTTTTTCATTTTTAGGGGTGCTACTTTGACTATAAGTATGTGCATAAGGATTAAAGTAATGATTTGGAAAATGTCTTGTTCGAGAAGAAAATGTAATCGTTTTATTTAAGCTTATCACAATGCCATTTAGAGATGAAAAACTAAAATTGTTATTCATCGCTATTTCTCCAAAAAGATTTATGTTTTTTAAGTTCCACGAATAATCGATGCTATGCATGTGTTGCCATCCCGAAAGAATAATATTGTTTTTGTAGTAGTTTGAATCGCTTTGATAAGGCAGAGAATACTTTAGCAACAATTCGTTCAATCCAATGTTGAAGTTTTTCCATTGATAGGCTAAAGAATTTCCAAAGCTGAGTTCTGTGCATTGGTCTTTTTTTTCAAGTTCGTTAATTGTTCTGTGATAACCAGTATTTGGAAAAGATTTAATGGTGTCGTTGTTAATGCTGGCATCTAATTTTTTGAAAGAAATGAAAGGTTGAATAGTGAGTTTTTTAAATTCTTTTCGAAAAGCCACTCCTCTAAAAAAACTATTTTCATTGGTGGAAGTGTACACCTTCATTTGATGTTGATACAAATTGGAAAAGAGAGGTGAATTGCTATAAATACTTCTGTAAGAATTGCTGTGAACAAGTCCTTGGCCAGTATTTATGCTGTAATCGCCCAGAATAATATTTGAAGATTTATGTTTAATTTGAAAGTAAGCGCTGTAAAAATCAAAACCATGCGAATGGTATTTATCTAAGAAAGATTCTCCCTGGTCTTTCTCAGTTGTAAAGCCTAACTCTTGAAGCGAATTGGTGTATTTGAATCGTGAATATATTTTGCTCGGGTTTCCCAAATGATTTTCTTCGTTTTTGAAGTCACTTTGTGCCCTTAGAATATAAATGATATTGGCTTCTGGTTCTTTGCTTGGATTGGTTTTGAAATAATGTTGAAGCAATTCTAATAACGAAGGAGAAAAACCAATGTGTTTTAACTCGTAAATGGAAATGATGTCTCCGTTTTGGCTTCTGTAATTGATGATTTCTTTAGCTTGTTCATTCGATAATAAAGGAATTTGAGTGATTTCGTTTTCGTTAGAGGTATTGATATTGATAGGATTTTTTAAAATTAATCGGCATTGTTCTGTTAGTTCTTCAATGTTTACTTCTTCGTCTTTATTTCCTTGCAGTAAATAATTTAATGTTTCTTGAATAGGGTCGTTTTGTGCCTGAAGAAACTGACAAAAAAATAGGATGAAGAAACATACGATTTTCATAAAGAGAAAGAACTTATGGGAGAAAATCCCAATTGTTGATGGTAAGCAAAGTCGATGTTTATTTTTATTTTTTGTAATTGATATGCGATACCAAAGTGAAAAGGTTGTGCACTGCTTGAAATGTTGAATCCTAAATACAATTTATCGTTGAATTGATAGTCGATTGCAGCTGCAATAATTGGATATTTTTCCTTGCTAAATATACATTGAAGATGTGTTTTTACCTTTTTATCAAAGCAATAGCTTAAGCCCAGTCGAAGCGTTTGATTTTTATCGACAGAAATCAGATTGGAAATGAAATTTTGAAGAGAAGATGATAGTGTTATTTTATCTTTTATTTTATATGAAATTCCTATTTCGGGAGATACTTGCCATCTGTTTCTTTCTTCAGATTGATAAATGTATTGAGTGTGAAATTGAAGTCCCGAGCTTAATTTTTCATTTAATTTTATGGCGATTGCATTGTTCCATTCGTTTTTAGAAAAGAAGTTATTTCCAAATCGATACAAACTAGTACTAAATGATAGCGTTTTTTTAATTGGAAATGCGGCGCAGATGTATTGTGTAGAGACATCATTTAAAAGAAAATGATTTTGATATAAAGCGCAGAAAGATAGTTTTTTGATGTCGCTAATTCCTGCAGGATTGCAAGTGCTACTCCATGGAGTTGATGAGGATAAATTGTAATTGCAGCTGGCTGTTGAATGACTTAATGCTGCAGCATCTTGTGCTTCGCAAGAATAGCCAAACAATACAGCCAACAAGCTGTAAAGTATAGGTTTCATAAATAGCGAGATCGCTTAGTTTAGTTGCGCTGCTAATTTATGAAATATCGATTTTTATCAATTTAAAAGTTATGAGTCACTTTTCCTCAGAAGCGAAGGTGTTTTACACTTAATCCGTAGTTCATAATCTCCTTTACCGCGTCAATTCCTATTTTGATGTGATCTTCAACGAAATTAGCAGTTACTTTTTGATCGCTTTGTGCGGTTTTTACTCCGCTCGAAATCATGGGTTGATCAGATACCAATAGCAATGCGCCTGTTGGAATTTTATTGGCAAATCCAACGGTGAACACTGTTGCGGTTTCCATATCGATGGCCATGCATCGCATCATTCTAAGTTTTTCCTTAAATACATCATCGTGTTCCCAAACCCTTCTATTGGTGGTATAAACGGTACCTGTCCAATAATCTTTTCCTGCCGAACGAATAACAGAGGAAACGGCTCGTTGCAAACTAAATGCAGGAAGAGCAGGTACTTCTTTAGGAATATAATCGTCTGATGTACCTTCACCTCTAATGGCTGCAATAGGCAGAATAAAATCTCCTAAATTATTTTTCTTTTTGAGTCCGCCACATTTCCCCAAAAACAAACATGCTTTAGGTTCAATAGCGGTAAGTAAATCCATGATGAGTGCGGCGTTTGCACTACCTATACCAAAGTTAATCATCGTAATTCCATCTTGTGTAGCATTGGGCATTGCTTTGTCGGTTCCTTTTATTTCACAACCATTCAATTGTGCAAAAACTTTTAAATAACCTCCAAAGTTGGTGAGTAGTATGTATTTGCCGAAATCGGCCAATTCTGTTCCGGTGTAGCGAGGCAACCAGTTATCTACTATATTTTTTTTTGTTTCCATAATGCTATTGTAAATTTATCGAACCAATACGAAAAGAAAGTGATAAGGTTAAATCTTCCCCAATATCAATTTAAAATTGAACGCAAGGATGATGCTAAATGGTACATCTTTGATGAAATTAGAAAGAAAAAGGTGGTTTTAACTCCCGAGGAATGGGTGCGTCAGAATTTTATTCAGTTCATGAATAAAGAGCATAATGTTCCTTTGTCGGTAATGGTTTTAGAGAAAGAATTAGAGTTGAATGGTCAGAAAAAAAGAGCTGATATTTTACTATACGGTAGAGACGGAAAACCTTTTGCTATAGTGGAATGTAAGGCTAGCCATATTGCTATTTCCCAAGATACTTTCGATCAGGTAGCTAGATATAATTTGGTGCTGAAAGTTCCCTATTTAATTGTTACCAACGGATTAGATCATTATTACAGTTTGATTGATCTTGAGCATGGGAATTTTAGTTTTTTGAAAGAATTCCCTGCCTATTAAATTTTTGTAACTCTATATCAATATCCGCGTATTATGCCTGTTAATACAACATCATATGACTAAAAATATACTTTTTGCTTTCTGTTTGTTTTGTTTCTTATCGCTGAATGCCCAGTTTGATCAGCAGTTTCAAGAAAGAACCCTAGTTTTAAAGGTTAAAAAGGAATTCCGTTCCAACTGTAGTGATGTTGGAGTTAGTTATCCCGGACTTTCGCAAATTTTAGACAAGCTCAAGACTCAATCAATGGCAAAAGTCTTTCCTAAAGCCACTCCTGTAAGAGAAGGCAGTGAACGAAATGGAATTCCCTACGCCGATTTATCGCTCATTTACAAATTGAAATACAATGATCCTATCTCTTTGGGGAAAGCAATAAAATTACTGATGAATTTTGGCATTTTTGAATATGTAGAACCTTTGGCTATTCAGCAACCATTGGCGGTTCCTAACGATCCAAGTATTGCTAATCAATGGCATTTACCTAAGATTAAAGCATACGAAGCATGGGATGTCACTAGGGGTGATACCAATATTGTGGTGGGTATAGTAGATACTGGAATTGAATATACGCACAATGATTTGGCTGGTAATATTAAGTTTAACTATGCCGATCCTATTGATAATGCAGATAATGACAATGATGGTTATATAGATAATTTTAGAGGTTGGGATTTGGTCGGTAATGATGGAGATGCATCACATGACGCAGGAGGCGGTACTTTGGCTCATGGTACTTGGACGGCCAGTTCGTTGGCGGAAGTAGTAGATAATAATTTGCAAGGAGCAGGGGCAGGTTATTACACTCGATTTATTCCAATTAAGGTAAGTAATTCGGGAGGATCAATTGTAGCAGGTTACGAGGGAATAGTATATGCTGCCGATCATGGATGTTCTATTATTAATGCTTCTTGGGGTGATACTTTGGGTTATACTCAGTTCGGACAAGATGCAGTGAATTACGCTACCATAAATAAAAATGCATTGGTGATTGCCGCTGCTGGGAACAATAATAATAGTAGTTTGTTTTATCCAGCATCACTAAATTATGTGATTAGTGTGGGAGGTTCGGATACGATTGATAGAAAATGGCAATTTGCTGTTGGTGAAGGTGTAGGTTTTGGTAGCAATTTTAATGAGTTTGTAGACATACTTGCACCTAGTATGGTGATGTATGGTTGCATGACCCCGAACACATTTAATAAAATTGGTGGAGGTACTTCGTTTGCAGCTCCATTAGTTGCTGCTGCTGCTGCTTTAGCGAAAAATATTTACCCTTCGTACTCTGCTCTGCAATTAGGTGAATTGATTAAAAACTCGGCCGATACTATAGGAAATATTCCATTCAATACAAGCTATGAAGGGAAGTTAGGCACAGGTAGATTGAATATTTTAAGGGCATTAACTGTTTCGGGTTTTCCAGGTTTTAGGTTAGAGAATGGAATTGTTACCGATTTAGATGATAATATTTTTGTAAGTGGTGATACAATTAGAATTCATGGATTAGCAACAAATTATTTGAGCTCTGGAGCAGGTACCATCGCAACTGTTAGTTCGTCTTCTCCCTATCTGTCTGTGATTAATTCATCGGTTAATTTAGGTGCAGTTGCTACAATGGGAACAGTAAGTATTGGTGGAAGTTCTCTTAGTTTGAAGGTAAATGGAGGGGTTCCTAGTAATACTTCAGTAATAATTGTTATCACTTTTACTGATGGTAATTACAAGGAATCGCAAGCATTTAAAGTATTATTGAATCCGAGCTTTTTGAATATGGATATTAATAATCTTACTTTATCAATAGGTGATCATGCAAAATTAGGCTATATGCAACCATTTATGCAGAATGGGGCAGGATACACGCGTAAAGGTTCAGCAAGTACAGTATATTCGATGGGTTTGGTGGTGACTGATAAGACTAAGAATGTGTCGTACTCTGATTATAACGATTTTAATTCATTTCAGAATACAGTTATTAAATTGCCAGGAATTGAATCAGATAAGGATATTTTAGGTTTTGTGAACGATGATCCTGCGGGTGGGACTAAACTTGGTGTTACTGTGAAAACTAAGGCCCTGGGATGGAACAAAGATGGATTAAAAGATGCAATTATTTTAGAGTATAATGTTATTAATAGCAGTGGTTCTAATTTAGATAGTGTTTACGTTGGTTTATATTCCGATTGGGAAATAGGTGGTGGTCAATATAATGTTGCTGCATTTGACACCACGAACAAGATAGGTTATGCTTTTGATGCTACCAATACCTTTGTTGGAACAAAATGTATTACAGGAAAATACAATGTTTCTCATTATGCATTTGATAATAGCGGATCAAATTCAAGCTATAACCTTTATGCTGCAGGATTAACTGATGCTATTGCTCATGCTGCATTAACAAATGGTGATGCTAGAAATGTTGCTGGTCTTCCGAGCGGAGCAGATGTATCTGATTTAGTGGGATCGGGACCTTATTCAATCGCTAATGGAGACTCTATTAAAATTGCATTTGCTTTAGTGGCTGGAAAAAGTTTGAATGATTTAATAGTGAGTGGTTATCTTGCCGATTCAATTTATGAATCCATTCGCTCTATCACAGTAGATACCACAATTCAGGTAGTAAAATGTAAGGGAGGTGCAGATGGAAGCGTTGCGTTGTCGCCAATTTACGGTGTAGCGCCCTTTACTTATCAATGGAATGACCCTTTGAATCAAACAAGTGCAACAGCAAATGGTTTGACAGCAGGTTCATACATTTGTTCTGTTTCTGATGTGCTTAATAATAAAACCAATATTTTGGTAAATGTTGCTGAGCCATCTTCGCTGTTGCAAGTTTCTTTATTGGATTCTACAGCAGTAAATGGAAATTGTGATGGAACAGCAACTATTGATATTTCTGGAGGAGTTCCTTCTTACAGTATTTCATGGAATGACAATTTAAATCAAACAACTTCCGCTGTTGCTAATTTATGTTCAGGAACCTACACGGCTTTGGTTACTGATGCTTGGGGTTGTGAAGATTCTGTGCATGTAGTTATTGCCGACATAACAGCGAGTGATGAGCTAAGCAAAGTGAATATAAAGGTGATACCAAATCCTGCGAACGACCAAGCTTTTGTATTTATTGAATCAAAGGATAATACCTTGCTTAATGTTGCTTTGTTTGATGAAGCAGGCAAGATGGTCAATTCATATAATTATATCTCGATGCAAAACTCATCGGCACATCAAATCGATTTATCTCAATTAAGTTCAGGAACTTATTTTATGAAAGTGAATAGTACCCAAAGCAGTAATTACTATAAATTGATAATAGCACATTAGAATAACCTTATAGGTGAATTAACGTAGAACCTGCTCAAGCCCACAATATGATATTGAAGAGATTATTATCCATTTTATTGTTTTTTGTGTTGATTCATTGCACTTATTCTCAAATAAGTGGCTTGAAAGGTAAATCGGTATATTTTAAAATGCCATCTAATCTTTCTGCAGAAGATTATTTAAGTAAACATGTTGTTTTTAAAGTAAATGGTGCTGGTAAATCATTGTTGCAAAAGAATCAAATCGATCATGCTGACTTCAAAAAAATGTTGACTATTATCAGTGGGAAGTCGACAAAGAAATTTCCAAATCATATTGAGCTTGAAAGTAGAGGAATATTAGAGCGTGCAAATGAAAAGTTAGTTGATCTTTCATTAATTTTTGAAATAGAGTACACCGGAAATTATTCCTTGGAAGATGTGATCAATCAAGTTTATTCATTTGGTATTGTAGAGTATGCAGAACCAGTGTATGTTCCTAAATTGTTATATACCTTAAATGATCCATTGGCTTTTAATGCTTACTATTTGGATGTGGTTCAGGCCTATCATGCGTGGGATGTTCAACGAGGCGATACTAATTTTGTAATTGGTATAGTTGATACTGGTGTTGATTATTTGCACCCAGATCTTGTTGCGAATATCAAACACAACTACAATGATCCTATTGATGGTATTGACAACGACATGGATGGAAGAATTGATAATTTTACTGGCTGGGATTTGGGTGAAGGAGATAATGACCCAAGTCCAACTGCTGGAGGATATCATGGACTATGGGTGGCTGGTTGTGCAGCTGCTTCTCCCAACAACGCTTTTCAAGGGGCAGGGGTTGGTTACAACATTAAAGTAATGCCAATCAAAATTACAAATTCATCAGGATATTTAACAGCAGCCTATGATGGAATTGTTTATGCGGCCGATCATGGATGTAAAATTATTAATGCTTCTTGGGGAAGTGCAGGTGCGTTTTCAATGTATAATCAGGAAGTCATTAATTATGCTGCCATCAATAAAGGTTGTCTAATCGTGGCGGCGGCTGGAAATGACAATTATGAGTCATTATTTTATCCTGCATCGTATGAAAATGTGATTAGTGTTGGTGGTACAGAGGAAGATGACAAAAAGTGGGTGTTTTCCAGTACCAACGGTTCGAGTTTTAATCAATCGGTTGATTTATGCGCTCCATCTAAGGCAATTTGGACTACCTATCAGGGAAACACCTATATAAAAATTGGAGGAGGAACTTCCTTTGCTTCGCCTCAAGTTGCAGCAGCAGGAGCACTGGTTTGGTCTCAGTTTCCTCACTATACAGCTTCGCAAGTTGCTGCGCGATTAAAATCCACCGCTTTTAATTTGTATACTATTCCCTTTAATCAAACCTATCAAGGTAAATTGGGTTCTGGCAGATTAGATATTTATAATGCACTGGTGGATCCCGAAAAACCAAGCGTTGGTCCGGTTAGAATATATTCTGATGATGGTGTTATGGCTGCTGGTGATACGGTTTCTTTCTGGATCGATTTGCAGAATTTTTTATCAACAGCCTCTGGCGTTAGTGCTACAATTTCTAGCATTAGTCCAAGTATTTTGCTGATCGACTCAATAGCTGTGTATGGAAGTTTTAGCACCCTTGAATCGAAGCAAGGAACTTCGCCTTACAAGATGTATATATATGGCACAGCTGCTCAAAATGAGTTGGTTTCTTTTTTAGTTACAATCACTGATGGTACAAATACATGGAAGGAAACAATATCAATTAATGTGAATAGAGACTATATTAATATTGAAAATAATTTGATTCAAACTTCCTTAACAAATGCAGGCACAATTGGCTACAATTATGGAAAGCAAGGTAACGGTTTTAGGTATAAAAATTCATCTTCTGCAATTTACGAAATGGGTTTAGTAATTGCTACAGACAGTATTAAGGTTTCTTCTGCAAGTGAGTTTGATTTTAATACTCCATTCAAGGTGTCTGTGCCTTCTAATTCTGAATCTGATTATGACGTTATTAGTACTTTCAATGATGACTATGCTTTTGCTGATAAACATAATATAGAAGTGACCCAAAAGTGCTTAAGCTGGAATGGCTCAGGGCATGATAAATATATTATAATTGAATATTGTCTTAAAAATAAAGGCACTTCTGATTTAAAAAATGTGTTTGCAGGTATTTACACGGATTTTGATATCATAGATAGAACAACCAATAAGGCTGGTTATTTATCAAATAAGAAATTAGGTTATGCTTATAAAGATGGAAGTCCGTATTATGGTGTTCAAATGCTAAGTAATGAAACGCCGTTTTTTTATGCGTTTAATAATGATGGTAAATCGGGAAGCATAAATACTATTGATGGTTTTAGTTCTGCAGAACAATTTTCTTCTATGAGTGGTGGTGTTTCTAGAACATCTGCAGTTTATGGTGATGTTTCAACCATGATAGGGGCGAGCGATTTAGATATTGATCAAGGAGATTCTGTTTGGGTGACCTTTGCTTTGGTAGCTGGTGATGATTTAAATGATATAACAACAAGTGCGACAAATGCTTTAGCAAAATATAAAGAATTGCGAGCTGTAAAAGTTAGTTTAGACTTGTTGTCTGACATCTCTTGTTTCGGCGCTGCCGACGGAAAAGTATCCTTAGGCTTGTCCAATGGAAAAGAACCGTATTCGGTTACATGGAGTGGTTTGCCAGGGGTTAATTCTCCTATTGTTAGTGGTTTATCGAAGGGCACATACCAGGTTCAAATTAAAGATAAAATGAAGTTCATGGTGTTTAAGTCATACACAATAAACGAACCTTCGCAAATTGTTTATTCAAGAACTGGAGTTACCAATGTATTGTGTTATGGAAAGAAAACAGGTGATGTTGCATATTCAGTTTCAGGTGGCATGCCTAATTACTATTACAATTGGAATAACCCTTCTATTGCCAGTCTTCCTCATCCTGGTTTACCTGCTGGAACGCATTTTCTTACAATTTCAGACGCCAGTGGATGTTCTATTCAAGATACCATTGTAATTGCACAGCCCGCAACTCCTGTTCAAGTGTCTGTTAGTGCTGTGGATGATTCTATATCATTAGGAAATGGGTCTGCGAATGCGTCGGTGTTTGGTGGTATTGCTCCTTATTCATTTCTTTGGTCGGATACAAATGCTACTTCCGATTCTACCGTGTATAAATTAACAGAAGGTACTTATTCTGTGGAGGTAACCGACGCAAATTCATGTAAACTAAGCAAGTCGGTAACTATTAAGAATAAAGTTAATGCAAACGAAAATGAGAACAACAACGGAAATTCGGTATTCACTTATGATTCCAAAAGTTCTTTAAAGGCATTTCCTAATCCGGCATCAAGCTATTTTATCCTTGAGTTTGAATTAGATAAAACAGGAAATATTGATCTCTCTATGTATGATGAAGGCGGTAAAAAAGTGAAGCAAATTCTTTCGGGCCAATACTATCAGGGCAACTACAAGGTGTTAGTGTATACCGATGATTTGGCCAGTGGTATGTATTATTATGCTTTAAAAGAAGATAATGCTGCTTTTTCAGGTAAAATGAGTGTGATGAAGTAGTGTTTATATTTTCTTCCTTCCTCAAAGTTTTTTTTATAACTTTCCAAAAAAATTAAAATACGTTATGGATATTACAGGCATTTTCGCGATTAGTGGCAAACCCGGACTTTTCAAAAGCATTGCGCAAAGCAAGCAAGGAGTGATTGTTGAATCGCTTACTGATGGAAAAAGATTTAATGCTTATACTACTTATAAAGTAAGCTCGCTGGAGGATATTACTGTTTTTTCTGTAGATGAAGATATCACCTTGTTAGAGGTGTTTACTAAAATTGCTGAAAATGAGGATTACAAAGCAGTAGCTATTGTTGATTCAGCAACTAAAGAAGAATTAAGAAAGTATTTTGCGGCCGTTGTGCCCAATTACGATGCAGATAGAGTGTATGATTCAGATATCAAGAAGATTATCAAATGGTACAATCAATTGCATCAAAACAATAGAATTAAAAAAGCTTCTGATGTAAAAGAGGAAGTGAAAACAGAAGAGGTTAAAGAAGTAAAAGCAGCAAAACCTACAACTAAGGTAGCAAAACCAAAAGCAGTAAAAGAAGTTAAGGCAGATATAGAGAAAGTTGCTAAGCCTGCTGCTGCTAAGAAAAAAGCTCCTGCTAAAAAGAAAGTATAGAAGAGCATTATATTCAAGAAAAAGGGCGCTTTTGGCGCCCTTTTCTTTTTATATCATATTCACTTCCCGTTCTAATTGAATACCAAATGTTTGATCTATGGATTGAATTATCTCTTGCGAAAGTTGATATATTTCAGCCCCCTTTGCTTTTCCATAGTTTACCAATACCAAGGCTTGATTCTTATGCACACCATACTCGCCAAATGTTTTTCCTTTCCAGCCTGCTTTTTCAATAAGCCAACCAGCAGCCAGCTTAACATTTTCGCCGTTTGGATATGAACTAACATCGGGGTATTTTTCTTTTATTTTCTCGAAATGAGATTTAGAAACTACTGGGTTTTTGAAGAAACTACCAGCGTTGCCTATTTCTGCGGGATTGGGTAGTTTAGAGCGACGTATGTTGCACACCGCATCGCTAATGGCTTTTACCGACAATTCTTTTACACCCATTTTATCCAATTCAATTTGAATTTGTCCGTAATCGGTTTTAAAAGTGGGCTTTTTGCTTAACTTAAAGGTTACCGAACAAATGAAATATTGTCCTTTTAATTCGTGTTTAAAAACGCTTTCTCTGTAGCCAAATTTGCATTGTTCTGAAGAGAAAACACGTTTACTTCCATCTTGCATATGAATAGCTTCACATTCAAAAAAAGTATCTTTTAATTCAACCCCATAAGCTCCAATGTTTTGTATTGGTCCGGCACCAACACTTCCAGGAATTAGCGAAAGGTTTTCTAAACCACCATAATTTTTTGCTATACAATGCAAAACGAATTCATGCCATACTTCACCTGCTGAGGCTTTAATGAAAACATGCTCATCGTCTTCTTTAATGATTTGAATACCTTTTAGGTTGTTTTTAATAGCTAATCCATCAAAATCTTTGGTGAAAAGCATATTGCTGCCACCTCCAAGAATTAATGGTTGATGAAGTTTGGTTTGGCCGCTATGAACAAGTTGTATAAACTCCTCCTCTGTAGAAATTTCTACAAAGTGACTGGCTTTGGCTTCAATATGAAAAGTATTGAAGTCGAGTAAAGAAACATTTGTTTGTATTGTCATGACTTAAAGGTAAATATGAATATATTTAGACCACCTCAAATGATTTTTTATTTTTGCACAAACTGAAGTTGATTTGAAAAAGATAATAGTCTCTGTAATTAATGATCTAAGCACCGATCAACGTGTTCATCGTCATTGTGAAACACTGGTGGAATCAGGATATGAGGTGTTGTTGGTGGGTAGAAAATTACCGCAAAGTTTACCTCTAAGCGCCAGAAATTACGCTACCAAGAGAATGAGATTGCTTTTTCGAAAAGGGGCGTTGTTTTATGCTGAGTATAATTTCCGTTTGTTTTTGTTCCTATTAGTTCGTCGTTTTGATGGATTAGTGAGTAATGATTTGGATACTTTGTTGTCGAATTATTTAGTGTCTAAGCTTAAGCGAAAGCCATTGTTATACGATAGTCACGAGTACTTCACCGAAGTGCCCGAAATTCAAAGCAAACCAATAGTAAAGAAAGTATGGCTTGGTATCGAGAAATTCATTTTTCCTAAGTTGAATTATGTGATTACTGTGAATGAGTCTATTGCCAATGTCTATCAATCTCAATATGGCAACAAAATAATCGTGGTGAGGAATGTCCCCTTCAAAAAAAATATACCTACAGTTACACGTGCAGAATTAGGATTGCCTGAAGACAAGAAAATAATTATTTTACAAGGTGCAGGCATTAATAAAGATAGGGGTGCAGAAGAGTTGTTGGAAGCTATATATTTTATGCATTCTCCAAAAGAAATATTGTTGATTATTGGGGGTGGAGACGTTATAGAAACTTTAGAAACGATGGTATGGCGACATAGTTTAGCCGAAAAAGTTTTCATAAAGGAAAAAATGCCAATCGATGAATTGATGAAATACACGTCTGTAGCTGATTTAGGGGTGTCTCTAGATAAAGATACCAATTTGAATTACCGATACAGTTTGCCCAATAAACTGTTCGATTATATTCAGTGTGGTATTCCTGTTTTTTCTTCCAATTTGATTGAACTTAAAAAAGTAATTGAGGAATATAAAGTTGGCTTCATAGCTTCCAACCATGAGCCTAATTATTTAGCTACGAGATTAACAGAAATATTAGCGGATGATGATACCTTAAATCAATACAAGGAGAATGCGCGAATCGCTGCCAATGAGTTATGTTGGGAGAAAGAAAAAATCAAGTTCGAACAAATAATAAGCAATGCTTTCCAATAAAAAGGTAGTACACGTTGTCTCTTTTGCCGTACCATTTCCGCCCAATTACGGAGGAGTGATAGATGTGTATTATAAAATCGCAAAGTTAAGAGAGTTAGGTGTTTCGGTAATTTTGCATGCGTTTACATATGGGGGACGAAAGCAAGAAGATATTTCTGCTATTTGTGAAAAGGTATACTATTACGAAAGAAAGAAAAATATTTTAGATCAATTTTCAGCATTGCCATTTATAGTTAAGTCACGTTCAAATGGATCTTTATTATCACGTTTGTTAGAAGACGATTATCCTATTTTATTCGAGGGTTTACATTCTACTTTTTTTATGCATCACCCACAATTAAAACATCGTTCTAAGTTCTTAAGAATGCACAATATTGAGAGTGATTACTATTTTCATTTGTACAAAGCAGAAAAAAAATGGTGGAGTAAATTATTTTTTTTAATCGAATCTAAAAAGCTGCAGCGTTATGAAGAAAAGGTATTAGCGCAAGGAGGCATTAAGATTTTAGCAATTTCTCAAAAAGATCACGACTATCTTCAAGCTACATTTGGCAATTCTTACTTTGTGGGTGCTTTTCATTCATTTGATGAGGTGTTGTCGATTCCAGGTAAAGGTGAGTTTGCTTTTTATCATGGCAAGTTAGATGTAGCAGAGAACAATGAAGCAGCCTTATTTCTTATTGAGCATGTGTTTAATAAAATAAATTATCCATTAGTTATTGCGGGTTCAAATCCTAGCAAAGAATTGCTAGATCTTGCATCAACCTTTCCGCATGTGCAAATTAAATCGTCTTTAAGTACTGAAGAAATTCATGGTTTATTGCGCGAAGCTCATGTGAATGTTTTACCTACTTTCCAGGCAACGGGAGTTAAGTTGAAATTGCTTTCTGCTTTGTATTCCGGAAAATTTTGCTTGGTGAATTCACCAATGATTGATGGTACTAGTTTGGCTCAATATTGCATGGTTGCAAACACTCCTGAACATTGGATAAAAGAGCTTCGAGTACTATGTGAACAGTCTTTTTCTACTGAAGATGTTATTCAAAGAAAGGAAATTAATAAAGGTGCTTTTTCAAATACTGCAAACGCAAAAATACTTTATGCGTTGTTGTTTCCTTCTTCGTGAATTTTATTGCCTTCAAATCTAATTGTTCTTGCAGGAAAGTTTTTAATGAGTTGGTGATCGTGTGTGGCCATTACCACCGTCGTACCTTCCTTATTGATGTTGAAAAGAAGTTTAATAATTCCTTCTGAAGTTTCTGGATCGAGATTACCTGTTGGTTCATCGGCTAAAATGATGCGCGGACGATTAAGCAATGCTCTTGCAATGGAAACTCTTTGTTGCTCTCCTCCCGATAATTGGTAAGGGAATTTGTTTTCTGTTTCAGCTAAATTTACCTCAAATAATACTTCCTTAATTCTAGTTTCAATTTCACTTTTTTGTTCCCATCCTGTGGCAGTTAAAACGAAGCGAAGATTGTCGCCAATAGTTCTGTCATTAAGCAATTGAAAGTCTTGAAATATAATGCCCAATTGTCTTCTAAGCATTGGTATTTCGCTGCGTTTTATTTTGCTTAAACTATAGTTAATGATTCTTGCTTCACCTTTTTTAGGTTCTAGTTCGGCATAAAGCATTTTTAATATAGAGCTTTTTCCGCTTCCTGTTTTACCAATTAAGTAAACAAATTCACCTTCGTTTATAGATAAGTTGATATTGTCGAGAACTTTTTGTTCACGTTGGAAAATATCTAGGTCTTTAATGGATATTAGTTCGCTCATTTTGCAATATGATTTTATTTAATTCGGAACTGAATTTAATCGCTGATTTCTTATCAAGGTGATTGCCGTCAACATAGCTGTATTCTCTGCTGTTAGATGTGAAATCGTAATATTTTACTTTTGTTTTTGATGCTATTTTTTTTACTTCCAGATCAATTTCTTTTGCGTATTTGTTTTCAATTTCAATTATACTTTGTAATGCCGGCATTTTGATAAGAATTACCTTTCCATGCGCACCCAGAAGATTAATGATTTTCTCCAAATAGGTAAATTTTTCATTTGAAATGTGACATGTTTTTACAGTATTTATTAAGTTGATTAATTTTGCTTTTGCTCGCGTGTTGATGGAAGTTGTATCCATCGGCAAATTTAATTCTAACCAACCATTCTTGTGAAGTATTGACGATTCATCCACAAAATTTCTATTTTGAATTAGTAGATAAAAAGGATTTACATTTCGATACAAATATTCGTAATTAGGATTGCCATTAAAGATAATTTGATCTTTTAATTTGTGACTAATTAAATTTGATTCCTCATCACTTGAAAGAGCAAAGGGGTCAATCTCAATAATGAACAAGCTATTTTTTGATTCCTCATTAAGTTTCTTTTTTATCGCATTATAGTAACCTTCGTCAAATGGTGAATCAAAAGAACTAAAAGCAAAATTTATCATCGGACCTTCGAATTGAGTGCCCTTCATTATTGAATCAGGAATGATGCCCTGGGAAGCTCTTGAAGTACCAATGATTAACGAATTGCCTTCATTTGTAATTTTAGCATAGTAATAATCGATAAATCCAGTTGCAAAATTATGGCAACTAAATATTACTGCAATGATTGCAGGAATGCTAAAGGCCAATATTTTCAAATATATTTTAATCATTAAAATTGAGCGTAAACAAAATCATTGGTTTTAAGCGATGCGAAAAAGACAAGTATAATAATGAATAAGCAGTAAGCGCTATATCTAACTACTTTTGGTAACTTCAAGTGAAAAGACAAATAATTATCGGTTTTAGCCTGCCAGTATTCCATCATCAACATAAATGCAATCATTAAAAATGAAAGAATAAGTTCACCCTCCTTTTCTTTGAATAGGTAGATGCCTAATTGTGCTTTATCGAATTCTGCGAAGGAAGAAATGATTTGAAATGCTTCGTGAATAGAATCAGATTTAAATACAATAAGACTAAACAAAAAGAAGTGGAAAGTAATAAAAATACTGCCGTATTTGTAAATGAATGAAGGTATTTTGCTCTTTGTTTTTTCTCTGTAAGGAGCGTAGAAATATTCAATGCTTAAGCCAATGGCATGAATAAAACCATAGGCAATAAATGTATAGGCTGCACCATGCCACAAACCGCTTAAGGTTAGCGTAATAAAGATAGCGAATATGATTCCCCATTTACCTTTTGTTCTCATGCTAAACGATACAGGATTGTATATGTATTCATTGAACCACGCGTAAAGAGAAATATGCCATCTTTTCCAAAATTCGGTTAAGTTCTGACTGATAAACGGACGATTGAAGTTTCTAATTAAGTCGAATCCAAATACTCTCGATGCTCCAACAGCCATGTCTGTGTAGCCCGAGAAATCAGCGTAGATTTGAAACAAGAAGAAGTAACAACCTAGCAAGGCTTTCAGTCCTACATTTTCATCAGGAGCATTGAACACTGTGTCTACGAAATAAGTTAATCTATCGGCAATGCAAATCTTTTTAAATAAACCCCAAGCGATGAGTTTTATGCCACTAGTAACTCTGTTGTAATCGAAATGATGTTCTTGGTTAAGCTGCTGTAAGAGGTTGGACGACTGTTCTATTGGTCCGGCAATTAACTTGGGAAAGAAAAGAATGTAAAGGCTGTATGTGCTCAAATTTTTCTCGGGTTTGCTAACACCGTAATAAACATCAAATGCATAACCTACAATTTGAAAGGTATAAAATGAAATTCCAATTGGTAAACCAAAGTGCAATAGAATTGGTGAAAATGATAGTCCCATTGTATCAAATACATCCGCAGCCGATTCTATAAAAAAGTTGTAATATTTAAAGATGCAAAGAATAAGAACATTGATTAAGATAGTCAGTCTTAAGAACAATTTCTTTTTGTTTTCATCGGGAGTTTCATCGCTTTTAATTGAAAGATAAAAACTACTTAAAATCGAGATGGCAGTAAGGGCTAAAAAGCGATAATCGAAGGTGCAATAAAAATAAATGCTTGCTAACAATAAAAGTTTGTTTCGGTATTTGGAAGGCAAAGCAAAATATAGCAACGCAACTACTGCAAAGAAAACTAAATAATGTAGTGAGTTGAATACCATTGATAGGGGTTAAGCAATTTTCTTTTGAATAACATTTAGCAAGTCTCCCACATTTTTTAAGCCCATAACATCTCTGAAGTGAAACTTGAAACCAAATTCTTTCTCAACTTCTGCAATAAAAATAACATTGGTCATAGATGTCCACTTCTCCACATCTTTAGCGGTTAATTCTGGTTTAATCACAATAGAGTTGTCTTCAAAAACTTTGTGCATGATGGGTGTTAAACGTGTGATGATATTTTCCATTTTCTTGTAAATTATTTTTCCTGAAATAGTGAACTTAAAGCATTTCTATCGGTTTTCCCACTTAAACTTAAAGGTAATTGTTTTATGCTAAATATTTTTTCTGGAATCATGTAGGCGGGTAAATTTTCTTTTAAATATTCTACTAGTTTATTGCTGTCTTCCTCTAGCTTTTCAATAGCCATGTAGATGGATGTTGCCCCAATTTTGTTTTTGATGGTGAAGGCCGCAAGATTTTTTCCTTCGCAGAATTTTTTGGCATGAAATTCAATTTCTCCTAATTCTACACGATAGCCATTGATTTTAATTTGATGGTCTATTCTACCACAATACAAAATATTGCCTTTGTCATTTTCAAAAACCAAGTCGCCAGTTCGGTAGGCTAGTCCTTTGTAATTTCTGTGTTCAATATTGATAAAAGAAGCTTTAGTTTTTTCTTCGTCTTTCCAATAGTGGGTGGAAGTTTGCGGACCGTAAATCTCTAGTTCGCCTTTTTCACCTTGAGGAACCTCTTTGTAGTTTTCATCTACAATCATAGTTCCCATTTTATTCAAAGCTTTGCCAATACCAATCACGCCGTTAAAGGCTTCGCTGGTGTTTTCATTCCAAAAATATTCGGTCATAAAAACGGTGGCTTCTGTTGGTCCGTAAGTGTTTATTATTTTCCCGTTTGGCATACATTTCAACCAGCCCGAAGCCGATTTTTCGTACAAAGCTTCACCACAAAACAACGACCATTTTAAATCGGGTAAGTTGATTTGTTCGTAGTAGGGTTGAAGGTAATTGATCACCGAAGGCACCATGTAAGCCTTTGTGATTTGATGGTCCATCAAAATCTGTAAAACTTCTAAATACATAATTCCTTCTTGAGGAACAATATAAACACTTGCGCCAGCGCAAAATGGAAGAAGGGTAGGCAATACAGAAAAATCAAATGTTAGCTCAAACATCTGAATAAATCTGTCTTCGGCATTGAAGTCGTATTTAGGTTCTAGTAAATGTACTTGTGCAAGTGCCATCACATTATGATGACTAATTGGTACCCCTTTAGGTTTTCCAGTACTTCCAGAAGTGAACAATAAATAAATAAGATCTTCACCTTTTATGTCGCTGAAAGTGTAGTCGAGTTCACCATTGGTGATGGTATTGGTTTTAATAAATTCAACTTCACCTTTTAATTTCTCCTGTAATTCACTTAATGCTTCGCTTTCTTCAGCGTACAGCAAAATTTTAATTCCAGCCTCACGAATAATTCCCGCGGCCCTATCGGCTGGATGTTTTTTATTGATTGGAACATATGCAGCGCCAGTAGACATAACAGCCCAAATCGAGGCGTAAGTGTTTACGTGTTCGTTGGTGTAGAGTCCAATTAGTTTAGAATCGTTAGTAGAGTCGTTAATCTGCCTTTTGATTTCGCTAATTATACTAAGGAATTGGGTGTATGTGTAGCTTGTTCCTTGAATGTAAATAGCCTGTCTATTGGCATGTTTTTTACAACTGTCAATAAACAGTTGGTAAATGGTATGTGGTGTGTTGTGTGCCGACATGTTTTTTCTCGTAGCCACAAATATAAAATTTTATGTTGTCGGCAGGCGATAAAACACACGAAATACTTCAAAAAATATGTTTTAACATACACTAGTTAATAATTATTGAATAGCCTAATCTCTTTGCCCTTTCGCTTTGCATACATTTAACCTGAATAAAAGTCATTTCAATGAATTATAGAATCATCTTTTCGTTACTCGTTTTTCAACTCATTTTTCAAATTGGTGTTGCTCAACGAACTGCTGTTTATACCAATATCGACGCAGGATATAAAAG
>JBMTCG010000047.1:0-20042 GCA_049430665.1 Flavobacteriales bacterium
TTCATCAACAGTGACTTTGGTGATTTGAGTTCCAAGGCGACTGCGCGCTGGGAGATTGGGAAGTAACATTTCCGTTATCATTACCAAAATCTATTCAACAATCGATTTATACTTTTCCACAAGCTAGGGACAAACTGTTTTTTGTTCTTATTTTCGAACACGATTTTAAACTTTAGACTTTATACATAAAACATAATTCCCATGATCAAAGAACACCACAAATGCCTTATTATTGGCGCCGGTCCTGCCGGATACACTGCTGCTATTTACGCTGCGCGTGCTGAGTTAAAACCTGTAATGTATGTGGGTATGCAGCCTGGCGGACAGCTAATGGACACCACAGAAGTTGATAATTTCCCTGGCTACCCTAAGGGAGTTGAAGGTCCACAAATGATGGAAGACATGCGCGCTCAAGCAGAACGCTTTGGAACAGATGTACGTGTGGGCGTGGCTACTCAAGTGTTTTTTAATGAATCTCCTAAAAGAGTGTTGATTGAAGATAAAGCAGAAATAACTGCTGACACCGTAATTATTGCAACAGGTGCAACTGCAAAATGGTTGGGCTTACCTTCCGAAGAAAGATTGAAAAGTGGCGGTGTTTCTGCATGTGCAGTATGCGACGGATTTTTCTACCGCAAACAAGATGTAGCGATTGTAGGTGCTGGTGATACCGCTTGTGAAGAAGCAACTTACCTTTCTAAAATTTGCAATAAAGTAACCATGTTGGTGCGCAAAGATAGTTTCCGCGCATCAAAAGCAATGGTGAACAGAGTGATGAATACACCAAAAATTGAAGTGTTGTTCAACACCGAAACAGTTGAAGTTTTGGGTGAGCAAACCGTGGAAGGGGTTAAAATCAAAAACAACAAATCGAATGCTGAAAGCGTGCTAACAGTTACAGGATTGTTCATTGCTATCGGCCACAAACCAAACACAGATATTTTCAAAGGCCAGTTAGATTTAGACGAAAACGGATACATTAAAACCATTCCAGGTTCAACCAACACTAACATCCCAGGCGTTTTCGCCGCGGGCGATGTGCAAGATCATGTGTACAGACAAGCTGTTACTGCTGCAGGTACTGGCTGTATGTCGGCATTAGATGCTGAACGTTGGTTGGCTGCGCAAGGACATTAAAAAGATTATATGAAAGTTGAAATTTGGAGCGATATCGCTTGTCCGTTTTGCTACATTGGCAAACGCCGTTTTGAAAATGCATTAGAGAAATTTTCGAAAAAAGGCGCTTCAGTCCGTCCACTGACGGAAGTGGAAATTGTTTGGAAAAGCTATCAGCTTGATCCATATTTCAAACCAGTTCTCGGACAAAATATTCATCAAATGTTGGCCGAGAAAAAAGGCTGGACAGAAGAGCATGCGCGCGAATTGAATCAACGCGTTATTGAAATGGCAAAGGAAGAAGGATTGAATTACAATCTCGACTCCATCATTCCTGCCAATACTTTACATGTTCACCGCCTCATTCATTTGGCTGCCAAACATGGTTTACAAAATGAAGCAGAAGAAAGATTTTTCTCAGCCTATTTCACCGAAGGAAGAAACCTCAATAGCAAAGATGTTTTAGGCGAACTCGCTGTAGAAATTGGTTTATCTTTCGACGAAGTTGAAACATTGTTAAACGGAAAAGAATTTGCAGAAGAAGTGACCAACGATGGCCACGAAGGCGCAGCATTGGGTGTTCGCGGTGTTCCCTTTTTTGTGTTTGATAGAAAGTATGCGATATCTGGAGCTCAGCCAGAGCACTTGTTTTTGGAGACTATGGAGAAGGTGGTTGAAGGGAAGTAATTTATTAAATCCATCCTCTTCCCCTCGCGCAGGCCTTTTCACATCCGTCAGCTGACGGAGAGAAAAACTAGCTGGCTAGAAGTATACACAACATAAAAAATGATTGGATTTCATTGGTGTTGTCCAATATTTCTCAAGCCAGTTCTTCTAAGCAGCATGGGTTTCTCCTCGGAGTAGGAGAGTGCGAAAAGGCCTGTGCAAGGGGAAGAGGATGGATTAAAACAACTGCAATTCCTTTTCTCTTTCTTTAATTTCAAACATAATCGTTCTTTCAACATTCTCTATATCATGCATTACTTCGTCATCATGAAAACGTATGGTTTTATAACCCAATTCCAATAATTTTCTATCTCGTTCTAAGTCTTCTTCATATTTGAAATTATGAGAAAAGCCTCCACTTCGATAATTAATTTCAACGTTCTACACATAAAATCGGCAATGTAGTTATGAATGCTTCTTTGTCGCAGAAAAGTATGTCCTGTTTGTTTATTTTTCAGAACATTGGTCCATAAGTGAATTTCTGAATGAGTAGAATCTTTGCGTAAATTACGAGCAAAGCCTCGCAGCTGCTTGTTGTAAAAATTTTGATGCATCATGTTTAGTTAGTGATGCTAAGGTAATAAAATGAAAACAATCTTTTAAATCCATCCTCTTCCCCTTTCACAGGCATTTACGCATCCGTCAGCTGACGGAGAGAAAGCCGCACAGGTTAGATATACAAACAAAATAAAAAAAGGTGCTGATTAAAATCAACACCTTAAACAATCAATGATTTCCTACCTATTTCGAAAAATGAAATTCATGAACATCGCTGCTGTTGGTATATCTATACCAAAACTCATCTTTATCTAGTTTCACTATTGTTAATGAAGATGAAGACACAGAATTGGTATTGCTTGAAAAATCGCTGATGCTGCTTACACCATCTACCTTCACTTCTTTTTGATCATCACTGAATTTGTAAGTACCATCATCGGTATTTACATCACCATCTTTTTCATTAAATGTGCGTGTTAATCCACCTCCTTCAGCATACACCTCTTGTAAATTCTTAATGTACAAAGTGGAAGTTTCATCATTTCCATTTCGCAAATACTGACTTAAAGTCCAAGTGCCAATAATTTTTTCATCGGCTTTGCTTACATAGCCTCCTTCTTCAAATTTTGTACATGAACTCAAAACGAGAACACTTGCAGCAATTGTGGTAGTAATTATCTTTTTCATGTTATAAGGTTTTTAAGCTAGACGAAGAAGTATTTGATTGGTTGCTAACCGCCCCCCTTTGCATCACATTTTATACAGCAGCAAATATTACACTTTCTTTTCTTATCATTGATAAACTTTAAATCTCTTTCTATGCCAGAAACATTTAAAACGGTGATGGAATCAGAGGTTCTTTTATCAGAACTTATGCTTCCTTCCAACTCTAACTTCAGAGGAAAAATTCATGGAGGTTATGTGCTATCACTCATGGATAAAATTGCTTTTGCATGCGCTTCAAAACACTCTAAACATTATTGTGTAACGGCTTCTGTAGATACGGTAGATTTTTTAAATCCTATTGGTATTGGCGAGTTACTAACGATGAAAGCGTGCGTTAACTATGTTGGTAAAAGTTCAATGGTGGTAGGTATAAGGGTTGAAACAGAAAACATTCAAACGGGCGAAAAGAAACATTGCAACTCGTCGTATTTCACCATGGTAGCGAAAGATGAAAATGGCAAAAGTGCGAGTGTTCCCGGACTCATTCTAAAAACCGATAACGAGAAAAGAAGATTTCTTAAATGCTTGCGTCGATTAGAACAAAGAAAATCAAAAGACAAAGAATTTACTGCCGCTGAATTTAAAGCAGAGAACTATTTGGAAGAATTAAAAAATCACAACGTAAAAATCATCGACTAATGCCACACCTCAAACCAATAGTTAAATTCATAAGAGAAGGCAAAACAGGCTTCGTTTCGTATATTGACAAAGAAGTTGAAATATCTTTTAAACTTAATGTGGAATACGGCAGCGACAACTGTGTTGCTATGATTAAAGTGCCGGGCGAAAGAGATTGGGAACACCTCACCCAACTCACCTTAGATGAAAAACAAAAAACCCTTGAAATCATTGGCGAAGAGGCATTAAAGCAGCTGAAATTCGCCACAGTATATTTGATAAGAACCAAATCACTGGATATTTTTTCAGAATAAATGTATCTTTACTGCATGTCGGAAAAAAGAATTGCGGTTTTTGCAGGTACCTTCGACCCCATCACCTTGGGGCACGTAGATATTGTGAAAAGAGGTTTATCTCTCTTCGATGAAATTATTGTAGCCATTGGTCACAACTCTTCTAAACAAGGATTTTTCCCATTAGAGAAAAGAGAAGAATGGATTAAAAAGATATTCGCCAACGAAAGCAAAGTACAAGTTAAATCTTACGAAGGATTAACCATTAACTTCTGCAAATCGGTAAATGCCAAATTCATTTTGCGCGGATTACGCGACGGTAAAGATTTTGAATACGAGCGCAGCTTGGGCATGATGAACCACGCCATAGCCAACGAAATAGAAACCATTTATTTGGTAACCGAACCGAAATATTCGGCAATAAATTCAATTATTATTCGTGATATCTTGAAACACGGAGGAGACGCTAGCCAATTTTTACCTAAAGAAGTAAGTGCCGATGTATAGACTGTTCAACATAGCTCTTTTACTCATCAGCGTAAATCTGTTCGCTGGAGAAGTTACCATCAAAGGCATTGGCCCCACCTACCCCAACCAAAAATTTAGAATAGACATTGTTACCGATTTCCTGACCAAAAAGAAGGAAGCAGTTTATGCAGGTATCACCGATGAAAAAGGAAATTTCACCGCTTTCTTCGATGTTAAAGAAGTGAAAATGGTATTCATCGATTTTGGTAAAGCCAAAAGAACCTTGTTTGTTGAACCCGGCAAAACCTACGAAGTAGCGATCTCTCCGCTTAGCAAACAAATTGCTAAAGAACAAGGTTTTTTGGCCAAAGAAATTTATCCTGTTGCTATAAAAGAAAATGACTCTACAGAGCTTAACAACTTAATTGAAGAGATTGATACTAGATTAGCGAGATTCTTTATGTTGTATGGTGATACTTTAACTACGTCGGGCGGACAGCAAAAAATCGCCAAATTCATCACCCGTTTAGAGAAATACAACAAGTACGAAAATCCTTATTTCAAACAGTACTTAAAATATACGATTGGTTCTTTTGAAAGCATGCAGTTTAAAGCGCATCCAGAGAAAGTTAGAATGAAATATTTCTTAACTCAGCCAATGGATTTGAATAACATTCAGTATTGCGGACTCTTTCAAAATTTATTTAGAGGTTATTTAAAATATGAAGTAGCATTAGATTCAAAAAAGAATATTGTTTCATTCATGAACGCGCGCCAATATCGAGGAACATTAGCTCAACTGTCTCCTGGAAATCCTTACAATGAAGATCTTACCAATTTAATTTTGGCTTACAGCTGTTTGGAGATTCAAAACAATCCGGCTTACCAAAGTAAATCAACAGAAGTATTGCTAGATTCAATAATTAAATCGACTACAAACCCGCAAGTGAAAGCCGTTGCGGAAAATGTAAAAGCAAAGATTTTTCAATTGCAACCAGGTACTGTTGCTCCAGAAATTGTATTATTAGACAGCGCCAACCATGAATTTAAACTAAGCGACCACAAAGGAAAATACGTGTACATTTCATTCTTCAAATCTTACGACAATAACTACGCAGAGGAATTAAAAGTATTGGGATTTTTACAAGAACGATACAAAGACAAACTAGAAGTGGTGAGCATTTCTACCGACTACGACAGCAAACAATTTGATAAATTTATAGATACGCACAATTATCCTTGGACTTTCTTACACTACCAAAAAAGTGAAGAGTTGTTGATGAACTACCACATTGAAGATGTTAGAACCGAGAACTACGAAAGAAACCAATTGGTGAAATGGATATTGATTTCACCCGACGGAAAAATTGTTTATTATCCGGCTAAGAGTCCGATACAAGGCTTCGAATATCAGTTGAAGAGATTGATTGAAGGATAGAAAATCAGTGTGAGACTGGGTTTTGAGATTGAGATTAACACAAACCCAGTGCGTCATTGCGAGGTACCCCGAAGCAACCTTATCTAAAAACTACTAATTAATAACACAATAAGTTTGCTTCGGGGTACCTCGCAATGACGTACTGAGCATAAAAAAAAAGACCTTAGCCAAGCAACCACTTACCTTCTCTTCGTTCCTCTCCCACCACTTTTTTTATTGGAATTCCCTCCAGTACTTTTTCCTTTATTTGTACTTCTTCCTCCACCCGATTTACGTGCATATCTATCATTTCTATTCGCATCTAAATGAGAGAAGCGAGAAGGTGATTTCGATTTTGGTGTACTTTTTCTTTTGGGAGCATTTGAACTTTGCTGGCGGGATTCTTCCTTATGTTTTTTAGGTGATTCAGAAGATGAGTGCTCTATCATTTTATAGATAGATTGCATCTCGCTAGCATTGAGTTCTCGCCAGTCGCCCACAGGTATTCCTTTCAAACTTATGTTCATGATGCGCACACGTTCTAGCTTTGTAACTTCATAACCAAAATGTTCGGCCATACGACGAATTTGACGGTTCAAACCTTGCACTAAAATGATGCGAAAAACATTGGGAGCTTCTTGCGTAATTTTACATTTCTTGGTCATCACGCCCAACATCGGCACTCCATTGGCCATGCCTTCAATCACCGCATCGGTAAGTGGCTTGTTTACTGTTACCACATATTCTTTTTCGTGCTTGTTACCTGCTCGTAAAATCTTGTTTACCAAATCACCATTGTTGGTGAGAAAAATCAATCCTTGCGAATCTTTATCTAATCTACCGATAGGAAAAATACGTTTGCTGTGATTTACAAACTGCACAATATTATCGCGCACACCCGCCTCTGTTGTTGAAGTAACGCCTACCGGTTTATTCAAGGCTATAAAAACCTGTTCATCATTGGCGCGTGGTTCTAATTCGTGTCCGTTCACCCTCACCACATCGCCTGGTCGCACCTGATCGCCAATTACAGCGCGTTTACCATTGATAAAAACATTACCACGTTCAATAAAACGATCGGCTTCACGGCGCGAGCACAATCCGCTTTCGCTAATGAATTTATTAAGGCGTATATCGGGTGACTTCATATTTTCTTTATTTAATCAAGCTCATGATTTCACTTAAATCGGGAACCAAAATAATTTCTGTTCTTCTGTTTTTCGATCTACCTTCTGGCGTATCATTGGTGGTGATTGGATGAAATTCACCTTTGCCTGCTGAAGTTAATCTTTGTGGAGCCACTTTATTGTCGATTAACAATCTAACAACTGAACTTGCGCGGTAAGTACTTAAATCCCAATTGTCGCGATACACTGCATTTTTAATTGGTAAGTTATCGGTATGACCTTCCACAGAAATTTCAAACGTAGTGTCGTTTTTCAATACCGCAGCTAACTTCTGTAAAGCTTCAATACCGCGAGCTTCTACTTCGGCACTTCCCGATTTAAACAACAATTTATCTAGCAAGGAAACATACAATTTACCATCTTTCATCTCCACTGTTAATTCAGATGGGGAGAAATCGATTAATGCTTTTTTGATCGACGAAAACAAGTTATCTAACATCGCCTGACGCTCGGCCAACAAGTTTTCTAAATTATCTACCTTCTTTTGTTTTTCTTCTAGTTCTATTCCTTTCTTGGTTAAAGTTTCACTCAACTTAGCCAACTCTTCGCTTGTTGATTTTTTCAAGAAATCGTAGGTTTTTTTAAGGTCGTAAAACTCTTGTTCTGTATCGGCTAATTTCTTTTTTTCGGTTCTCAACAACTTACCTAATTTGGTAGTATCGGCTTGTAATGTTTTGCTTTGAGTACACAACGAATCTCTTTCGTGCAAAGAAGTTTTGTATCGTTTTGTATATAGTTTTTGAACTATTTTTTTGTCTTGAACCGCTGAATCACAAGCCTTATGAGGCGCACAGGAAGCCAAAAAGGCAATAGCAATAACTAAGATTATGTTTTTCATGGTATAGTATTTTCATCGAATGTAAACCATATAAAACAAGAAAAAGTGCCGCAACGCAGCACTTTTTCAAATTGTAATTGTTTAAAAGGTTTGTCGCTTAACCCTAAGCGACAAACCATACTAGTGCAAATAATTCTTTATTACTTGCACATTTTGCATTCCGTTTTCAGAAATGATCTTAACAAAATAAACACCTGATTTCAGATTTTCACCGAAAGTAATTTTGCTGTTTACAGGAAGAGATTGAATCATTTTACCCGCCACATCATACACTTGCAAAGACCTTACTTCATTTGTATTTTTCAAATCGATAGTGAATGATTCATTACTTGGATTAGGAAAAACACTTGCGGCGTCAACATCAATTTGCTGAACGCTGGTGCATGGATTTGGCAACACTTTAACAGCCTGACGACCAAAACCTCCCGAGCCAGAACCTGTTGTAAGTGTTAAATTGTAAAAACCTGGATACAATGCATTATCGGGCCCCCAACTCGCCAATCCATAATTTATTTTACCCAATCCGCTTATGGTGTATGGATAAGTTGCTGTTGCCGCATCATACCACAAACTATGCGCAGTTCCTCTTAATGTTAATTTATACCCTAAGCCTGCAGGCACCGAAATACCAATTGGAATAAGCAATACTTTTTCTGTTCCCGCCAAAATGGTGTACGATTTTGTACCCACCAACGCATTGTTTTTGGTAAACACACTAAATACTAAATTCTTGTTGGTTCCAGTATAATCGCTATAAACCAAAATTGAATCTATAGTAGCATTCACGTCAAAATCAACACTTAATGAATCTCCGCCAGTGGCAAAATTCTCATACCATCCTTTGGTGTAAGTTTGGTCTTCTACATCGTTGATAGGGTATTTCGGACCCAACACTTTCGTTTCACCCCCAACACCTTCTACATAGAAATCTTTGGTTGCAGATACAGTTTTAGAATAAGTTGAACCTGTATGCAATGCAGAACCGCCACTTTGCGCTGCGTACCATGAATATGGTCCGCCTGGCGTATTTACTTTTAATACTGCTGATTCGCTTGTGGTACAAACGGTATCGCCTACGGTAGCCAATGCTGAATTTAAAGTAACATTAATTTCGTCGAATTTCGGACAACCATTATTCGTCACCACGACTTTGTATTTACCTGCCAAAGCAGTGCTATAGGTAGAGCCTGTTGCGCTTCCAATCAACACATCGTCTTTGTACCAAGCATGTGTGATTCCAGCTCCGGCAGAAATATTTGAATTTAACGTTACAGCAGTTCCGCAAGTCGTTTGATCGGCACCTAGATTTGGAGCCGTTGCATTACATAAATAAGGCTGCATAGCGGTCTAAATACAGCTTAATAAACTGTACTGGTCTTCACGGTCGGCATCTAAATCCCAACACCATATACCTGCACCACCTTGCGTATTCATAATTAAATTGGTTTTGGCTTGAATAACCGGACAAGAATTGTAATCATATCCACCATTCATTCCATCGGCATCATTGTAATAAGTTGAAGCATTAGATGCAGAAATAGCATCCCAATTCACACCGCTTCCATTGTTAGAATAGAATGGAATTCCCAACACCAATTTACTTTTAGGTACCCCTTTGCTGTTGAAATCGCCACCGCAAGAAGGAGCTGGTTTAGTTAAACCACTCGACCATTTTTTAATTACATAATCGGCAGTAGTTGTTGTAGAATGGTGATTGACATCGCAAATACAGCAATCACCTTGTGCATCAAAAGCCATTAAATAAACATAATCTACATTAGAAAAAATAGACGAATTCACTGCGTAAGCTCCGTCATCAAATAAGCCCACCCCAACTGCTATACTCAATTCTATTGTTCTTCCTTCCGAAACTCCAACGGCGTTAAGTTTTGTTCTTAATACCGACATGAATGTTTCGAAATTTGTTTTATCGGTAGAACTTGGAAATTCCCAGTCGATATTCACACCATCGAGATCGAAACGAGCCACCATAGCGCCCAAGCTATCAATCATTTTGCTACGGTACCCAGCATTTGCCACTGTTGCTGCAAATCCCCACGAACCGCCGGCACCACCTACCGACAAATGAATTTTAACGCCCGAAGCGTTTGCCTTGTCGGCCAAAGGTTTCATCACAGTTAACACTCTACTTCCACTTCCATTCACCACCACATCATTATAACTAGCGTTTTTAGAATACAACACGCCTGTTGCATTTGGAAAAACGAAAGCATAAAAAATATCAGTAAGCTTAGAATACTGAACATTGTTAATTCCTACAGTGGAATAATCGGGATAAAACCCGGCCATCTTTTTATTTTGAGCAAAAGACAATGCTAGGCTCAAAAAGCAAAAAAGGGTGAGTACTTGTTTTTTCATAATTGTTTAAAATAAGTTTGAGGTATATTGTTGATTCAAACATAGCACTCTCCCCTCTTTAAAAAGCGCAAAAATCTTGTTGTACGTTAAATGTCCGTGCTAATTTACACCCCCTTTTTTACTCCTATTTTTCATGTCTTCTTTTAAAAACAATTGATATGGCAACGCCTCACGAATATTCTCCTTATTTTCGCACAATGAGTAATTTTAAATGTGTGCTATTCGATTGCGATGGTGTTTTGGTAGATACCGAAACCACATCGTTTAGAGTTTTTGGAGAAGTTTTAAGCGATTTGGGTTACGAAGCACCCATCGCGAAAATGGCCGTTGATTTTTCGGGAACATCTTTTGGCGCTTGTATGCGACACGTAGAAAAACTCTTCGATATGAAATTACCCGAAAATTTTGAAGCCATATTTCGCGAAAAATCATTCGAAGCTTTCAAAAAAGAAGTAACTCCTATTCCGCACATTCACGAATTATTAGAAGATTTCCCTTTGCCTTTTTGCACAGCATCGAGCGCACAGAAAGCAAAAATAATATTGAACCTAACCACAGCTAAATTGATTCATCATTTCGAAGGAAAAATTTACAGCGCTTACGAAATACAACAATGGAAACCCGAGCCAGGTGTGTTTCTTTGGGCAGCCAAAGAAATGGGCTTTACGCCCGATGAATGTTTGGTGGTAGAAGATAGTTTTTCTGGGTTAACTGCTGCTAAAGCTGGCGGATTTAAAGCCATTGGTTACGCCCCAAAAGAACACAATGTGAAACTATTAACTCCCATGAACGTTCCGCTCATTAGCGATATTCGCGAGGTGAAAAACTACTTATAATATATCAGCATGGAAACTGTATTCGAAAAAACACCCAAAAGCTCTAAAACAATTCAGTTTCAGGATTGTGATATTTTCGGACATTTGAATAACGGACGATTCATCGATTATTTTCTCAATGCCCGCGAAGATCATTTGGTGAATTTTTACGACCTCGATATCTTCGCCATGACACGAGAAAAAGGCGTTGCTTGGTTTGTTGGCAAACACGAAATCGTTTACAGAAAACCCGCCTACCTTCGTGAAGAAGTAACCATCACTTCAGAAGTTATCAACTTTGTAGATAAATCTATCACCGTAGAAATGGTGATGTACAACAAAGAACAAACTCACGTTAAAGCGGTCTTGCGCTCCACCTTCGTTCACATCAACTTAAAAACACTAAAAGCTACTTCGCACGACGAAGAACTCACTACCTTATTAAACGGTGTGCTGATTAAAAGACCTTTGATAGATGTGTTTGAAAGAGCCTTAGAGATTGAAAAATCAATGATTGCTTAAACAAACGACTCCACCGCCAATCGATACGAATCCATACCAAAACCAACAATCACTCCCTTACATTTAGCAGATAAGAAAGATTGATGACGAAATTCTTCACGGGCATAAGTGTTAGAGATGTGTACTTCTACAACCGGACAAGTTATGGCAGATATAGCATCGCGAATAGCCACTGAAGTGTGTGTGTATGCTCCTGCGTTGATGATGATACCATCAAAATCAAATCCTACTTCATGAATCTTGTTGATGATTTCTCCCTCAACATTCGATTGATAATAGGTTAAACCCACATTATCATATTTTGATTTCAATGTTTCAAAATACTCTTCAAACGATTGTGCACCGTAAATGCCGGGCTCACGTTTGCCTAATAAGTTTAAGTTCGGACCGTTGATGATTAATATTTTCATGCTACGAATATAATGTTCAATGTTTAATGTTCAAAGCTTGCCCGAACTTTTGGCGGGTTCAATGTATAATTAGCTAACTTTGAGCGTTGAACATTAAACATTGAACTTCACATTTTGAACAACTGGCTTGCATACACAAAAGGTTTTAAAGCCTTTCTTCAATTGGAGAAATCGCTGTCGCCAAATTCTATTGAAGCTTATTTGCACGACATTGAAAAGCTTTTACAGTACCTCGATTACGCGCAAATAAAAGCGATGCCCGAAGATATCAAACTGCAACATTTACGCGATTTTTTAAAATGGGCAACTGAACTTGGTATGAGCAGAAATACGCAGGCCCGAGTGATTTCAGGCATAAAAGCCTTTTATAAATTTTTGGTTTTAGAGCAACATATCAAAGAAGATCCAACGCTTTTGCTTGAAGCGCCTAAATTTGGCAGAAAACTACCCGATACGCTTTCTATAGTCGACATAGACAATTTAATTGCTGCCATTGATTTAAGCAAACCCGAAGGTCAGCGCAACAAAGCAATTCTTGAAACGCTTTACAGCTGCGGATTACGCGTTAGCGAATTGGTGGGACTCAAAATATCTGAAATGTACACTTCCGATGGTTTTATAAAAGTCACTGGTAAAGGAAGTAAAGAAAGATTGGTGCCTATTGGCGCTAAAGCCTTGAAAGAAATTTCCTTGTATTTTGAAGACAGAGTGCATTTAGATGTTCACCCCACAGCGCGAGATATCGTGTTTTTAAATCGCAGAGGAAAAAAACTAACGCGCGTGATGATATTCACTATCATTAAACAACTGGCAGAAAAAATTAATTTGAAAAAGAGTATTTCTCCCCACACCTTTCGTCACTCTTTTGCCACACATTTAATTGAAGGAGGCGCCGATTTACGCGCTGTGCAAGAAATGCTGGGACATGCATCTATCACCACTACAGAGATTTACACCCACTTAGACAAACATTATTTGAGAGAGGCTATTATTCAGTTTCACCCACGAAGCTAACACTACTCTAAGTAAATGGCTTCTTTTCCTTTTTCCATGCTTACGCGAATATGCTCTTGTAAAGTGGTAGAAATAGACAAACCTACGTAATCGGCTTTAACAGGATAACGCGTATGGTCTCTATCTACTAAAACCAACACCTGAATTCTTTTCACTGGCTGATCTAAGAAATGATTTACTGCATAAATGATGGTTTTACCTGAGTTAATTACATCATCTACCACTATAACTATTTTCTTTGCGTATTGCTGAGGAGTAACACCTTGCAATTGAATAGGCCTTGAAAGAGGCTCATCTTTATCCATTAATATCTTAGCCAAAATAATATTGATGCCCGATACCGCCTTTAGTTCTTTGGCAATTCTTTCGGCAATTACATAACCGTAGCCTTCAATTCCTGCAATCACAATCTCCTTTTCATCAAACACATTTTCATGTACCTGATGAATCAAGCGATTGATTTTTTGCAATACTTTCTCTTTGCTTAAAACAACTGTGTTATTTTTTACCGGCATATCTTAAATATTAACGAGTGGTGAAATTAAAGAAAGTTCCTCATATTTATCAATCTTATCTACATTGAGATGCAGCATTCCTTCACCCGTGTCTTCAATGATACTCACAAACTTAGCTCCCCAAACAAATTCATCGGCACGGAAAGATTTTTTATCATACACCACTTGCGAAAATGATTCATCAAATGCTCTTAATAAAACGATGATTTCTGCATCGCTGGCCAATAAGTAACTTTTGGTTTTTCCGTAAAACGGACTCTCCTCATCGATAGGATGCACTATAGTCCAGCTTAATGGCATTAAGTTGATTTTATTTCTCTCTAAAGTCAAAGCCACATATTTTCTTTTTCCTTCCTCCTTATCTAACCAAGTAAAAGTTAAATCAACCTGTAATTCAATTAAATGATTGTTGCGCAAGTTTACCATTCTAAACATTACACCAGCTCCATCTTGATAAGGAGCTACCACTACATTTTTACTGTAACGCATGCGCACTGCGGGTCTAGAAAAACGTCCGTACAAAATACCTGTAGCCACCGCAAAACCCAACACACCAATAAATGCTTCAACAGAAGCTATAATTTTTGCATGATCTCCCACTGGCGCAAAATAACCAAATCCAACGGTAGTCAATGTTTGTGACGAAAAATAAAAAGCATCCCAAAAATTACTCCAGGTATCTCCCACATTTATCGATGAAATTTGCTCTACTCCGCACATCATATAAACAGCAGCAAAAAACACATTGGCAATCACAAAAACACTTGTAATGACAATAGAAAATTGCCACCATTTCATCGTAATTAAACTATGGTAGATATCGCTAATAGAAAAGAAAGGAACACCTTCCCTCTTCACATTAAAAGAGCCATCTTTATTGATTAAGCGAGAGCCTTTATTGAAAGACTTTTCTCCAAAACCAATATCATTCTGATTGTTTTTCTTGTAAAATTTCACGGCTTGAATATACTATAAAAACTAATGTGATAAAATAGCTACTAAATCGGCTAAATCTTTATTGGGAGAACCTTTTGATGGATGCACTACTTTCGATTGCATGTAATACGGCTCGCGTGCAGCCAATTTCTCAGAGATTTGCAATCGGAGTTCTTCATTGCTTAAGTTAGCTAAAAGCGGACGCTTATTTGTTGCTCCTTTCAATCTTCCTAGCAACATTTCAGGCTCCACTTGCAGATATACCGATTGCGCAGAAGCATTAATCAATTCCATATTATTATAGAAGCAAGGCGTTCCACCACCAGTCGACACCACCACATTTTCTTTGCTCAACAACTCGTTCAAAGCCTCCTGTTCCAAAGCTCTAAAATGAGCTTCACCCTCTTTTTCAAAAATAGAAGAGATACTTCTGCCCTCCTTTTGTTCAATATAATCATCCATATCTATGAACTCAAGATGCAAATGTGAAGCTATTTTTTTGCCCAAAGTCGTTTTTCCCGACCCCATAAAGCCTATTAAGAATATTTTTTTCATTTTTATTTACCTGTAATACAAGGTGATGACAAATTTACGCTTAAAACTTTTTATTTTCCGAATAATGCGATTATATTTGCACTCGCTTTTTCACATTATGATTTCGTAGCTCAGCTGGTAGAGCATTTCACTTTTAATGAAGGGGTCCTGGGTTCAAATCCCAGCGAAATCACAAAAAAGGCGCAAGCCCCGAAGAAATTCGGGGCTTTTTTGTTGCAAAAAAATCTGTGAAATTATCTTAGATCAATTGATATTGATAAATCCAGAAAAGAAAAAAACCTTAGTTTTCACTAAGGTTTTGTTGTTTTTGGGCGACGTATGGGACTCGAACCCATGACCCCTGGTACCACAAACCAGTGCTCTAACCAGCTGAGCTAACATCGCCGTATGGGCGCAAAGGTAATTAAATTCTTAATTGATGCAAATATGTTGTAAAACTTTAAACATATTGATGCATATCAACTCGCTTAAAAGCTTAATTTCCTACCTTTAAAGCTACATGGTAAAACAACGTCTCGATATCAGTGGAATGGACTGTACCAACTGCGCTCTCACCATTAAAAAGGTGATTGAAAAGCAAGGTGCTACAGATGTTTCGGTGAATTTCACTACAGGTGAAGCTGCTTTTGTTTTCGATAATGATATTCAAAAAATAGTAGGTTCGGTAAGTGATTTGGGCTACGGCGTAAAGATTGCCGAAAAAGAAAAAATTCATCACGACCATGCTCATGAGGAAGACAAAGGTTTTTTTCGCATTCAAAATATCTTGATCATTTGCGCCATTTTCACCTTCCCCCTCCTTCTGCACATGTTGGTGAGTGAGGATTCTATTTTAAACAATCCAGTTTTACAATTGGTACTCAGCACACCCGTTTACATTATTGGCTGCTTTCATTTTGGCAGAAGTGCTTGGGGATCGATCAAAGTGATGATGCCCAATATGGATGTATTGATTTTTATTGGATCTAGTGCAGCTTACATTTATAGTATTGCCGGAGCATTTTTTCTGCATCCCGATCATGCGCATCATTATTTGTATTTTGAAACAGCTGCCTCCATCATCACTTTGGTATTAACGGGTAATTGGATTGAGCATCTTTCTGTACAACGCACCACCAGTGCTATTGGTGAGTTGAGCAAACTACAAAAAACAAAGGCTAAACTGTATTCGCGCTTTAGCGAAGGAGGATATTTAGAAGTAGATATTAAAGACGTTCAAATAAACGATACTGTGATGGTGAGCGAAGGCGAACAAATTCCGGTAGATGGCATTGTGAGCGAAGGAGAATGTTATGTTGATGAAGCCATGATAAGCGGAGAGAGCGTGCCCGTTTTGAAAAAGAAAGGCGACCAAGTGATTGGCGGAACGCTTTGTAAAGAGGGAAATTTTCGTTTTGTGGTAAACCGCGTGGGCAAAGATACAACGCTACAGCAAATCATATCGTTGGTTAAAAGTGCACAAGAAAATCAGCCCGAAATTCAAAAAATTGGCGATAAGGTAAGCGCCATTTTTGTGCCTGTGGTCTTGGGTATTTCATTGTTAACCTTCATCATCACCTACTTTTTAGGCTATGGCAGCGAAGTAGCGGTAATGAATAGCATTGCGGTATTGGTAATATCTTGTCCGTGCGCCATGGGCTTAGCCACCCCCACCGCAGTTATGGTAGGCATTGGCGTAGCGGCCAAAAAAGGTATATTAATCAAAGGAGGAAATACCATTGAAATGCTTTCTGAAATTAAATGTGTTGTTTTCGATAAAACAGGGACTTTAACCACTGGTGAATTTAAAATTGAAAACTTAAGCGTTGTTGACACCCACGATGAGATTTTGGTAAAAAATCTTTTGTATTCAATTGAAAGTCAGTCGGCACACCCCATCGCCAAATCAATTTGCAAAGAGTTGAAAAATGGTTCTACTTTCCTTTCGCTTCAAAACATAAAAGAAATAAGAGGCGAAGGTATCTCTGCCTCTTACAACAATAAAGAATACAAAATTTCGGCTGGTGGCAAAGCAGGTGAAATTGTGTTGTTTGAAGACAACATCAAAATAGCCTCACTTTCCATTAAAGACGACATAAAAAACGACGCCAGTGAAACCATCACCTGGTTGAAAAAACAGGGCATCACTCCTATTCTACTTTCGGGCGACAAGAAAGAAAGTTGCGAAAATGTAGCCCAAAAAATTGGTATAGAAACAGTTTACAGCGAGCAAAAACCAGAAGATAAATTGCGCATTATTGAACAACTCAATGCAAAATGTAAAACAGCTATGGTGGGCGACGGCATTAACGACGCACCAGCCTTAACCAAAGCCTTTATTGGTATTTCTTTGGGCGGCGCAAGTGATGTGGCCAAAAAATCGGCACAAGTAATATTACTTAACAATAACAGTTTAAAACAGGTGCAACAAGCCATAGCACTAGGTAAAATAACTTTACGCACCATCAAACAAAATCTTTTTTGGGCCTTGTTTTACAACGTTATAGCCATACCTATTGCGGCTGTAGGCTTACTAATGCCAATGTTCGCAGCTATAGCCATGGCTTTTTCTGATGTGTTTGTGATAGGAAATTCTTTACGCATCAAAACAAAAACACTAATTTAACCGCTCAATTGGCCGATCGTAACAACATATTATTTTTAAGCAGCTGGTATCCGCATAAAGCCGACCCCACTTTGGGCATCTTTATTAAGCGCCATGCCGAGGCTGTGCACCTTAAAAATAACGTTGTTATTATTTATGTGAAAAGTGTTGAGCATCAAAAAAATCACTTTGATACCAATATCATTTCCGACAATGGTGTTACGGGCATTATGATTACCTACCGCAGAAGCAAAAAGATGTGGGGTTTGCGTCATTTGATTAATTGGTCGAGATTTTACATTGGTCACCAATTGGGCTGGCGAGCTGTTAAAGTGATGGGGTTCAAACCCGATATCATGCACGTTAATGTTACTTATCCAGCTGGAATAATAGCCTGGATTTGGAACAAAACCAAAGGACTTCCTTATGTTATTTCAGAACATTGGACAGGCTATTTGCCCGAAGACAACAGATACAAAGACAGCAGAATACAGCAATTACTTTCAAGATTTATTGTGGGCGGCGCCAAAGAAGTGGTTACGGTATCGGGCGGATTGAAAGAAGCGATGCGCAAACATCGTTTAAAAAACGAATACCGCATTATTCCTAATGTAGTAGATACCAATTTCTTTTACTACAACACCCCCATGGAAAATAGAAAACACTATTTCGTGGTGGTAGCCGATTTATACGACAAACAAAAAAACATATCGGGAACCATATTGGCTTTCCGACATCTTTTAGAAAGATATCCGCAGGCAGAATTGATGATTATTGGTGCGGGCAGAGATGAAGCAACGTTAAAACAACTGACTTTCGATTTGCAAATAGACGCTAACGTTAAGTTTTTAGGCGTTCAACCACCCGTTGAAGTGCGCAACTATATGCAACAAGCCTTGGCCACTATTCTATTTAGTAATTTCGAAAATCAGCCTTGTGTTATTGCCGAATCGTTTGCCTGTGGTACGCCTGTTATTGCAACCGATGTAGGCGGCATTAAGGAACATTTGTTAGATGCACATGGCTATTTAATCAATACCAACGATGGTGAAGCATTGTTGAATGCGATGCAAAAAATCATTCGTCACAAAGCCTTCGATCCTCATGTGATTAGACAATATGCCATAGAGCATTTCAGTTCTACCGTTATAGGTTCAAAGTTGAACGATTTATACCAAAAGCATATTTAAATTAATGCTCGGTAAACTCATAAATAAATACACTTCCGCAACGCAAGAGAAATCCTTTAAGGGAAAATACCTTAAGAATTTAAGTTCAAGTTTTATTCTCAATGTAGGCTCAATCATTTTAACCTACGCCACCAACCTAATACTTACCAATGTTACCAGCAAAGCAGAGTACGGAGCCTATGTAGCCGTAAACAACTTAGCGGCGATGGTGGCCATGTTTGCGCCCATGGGCTTGCATGTTTTAGTGTTGCGTCAGTTTTCTGAATACAAAAACAACCAGCAATTTGGCTTCATCAAAGGAATGAATCATTTCAGTTCCATTTTCATTTTCATCTCTTCTACTATCTTGGCTTTAGCCACCTATTTTATTTCGCAACACTATGAAATTATTCATGGCATTGAGAATCAATGGTATTTAATTGTTGGATTGTGCAGCGTTCCTTTCATAGCATTAATGACTTATCACCAGGCGGTAATGGGCTCTATTCAACACACCGGTAAATCTTTGTTGGGCGAAAAAATTATTCGTCCGCTCTTACTCGCCATAGGTAGTTTCATCATTTTTCAATTTGCTATTCCAACAGGCGGAGATTTAATCAACCTTTATTTTATTGCCAGTGTTTTGGTTTTTTTCATCACTTGGCGATTGCTGCAGCGCGGATTGCGATTTGAAATTCCGGGCGATCACGCTAAAGAATACGATGGCATTAATTGGCTTCGTCAGGGTTGGGTATTTGTTCCGTTAAGTGTTTTATCAATTATCAATTCGAGGATAGATGTGCAAATGATTGGTATGTTGATGAACGAAAAAGATGCGCTCGACAACATTGCTTTGTACAATGTAGCCAGCAAAGCAGCGCAAGGAGTTTCTTTAGGATTAATCATCGCCAATTATGTTTTGGGTCCGTCGGCCGCAGAACTTTTCTACTCCAACCAAAAAGAAAGATTACAAAACATAGTCACCAAAACAGCGCGCTTGGTTTGCTTAATTTCACTACCTCTAATTTTACTCTTAATCATCTTTGGAAAATGGATGCTAAGTTGGTATGGCGCTGGTTACGAAGACAGTTATTTAACGATGGTGATTCTATTGTGCGGACAATTCGTTAACGTATTCGCAGGCTCAGTGGGTTATCTTTTAATTGTAAGCAAAAATGAAAAATACTCTTTCATAGGTATGGGTGTTAGTGTGGTAATGAATATCATTCTAAATATTTTACTAATTAAAAATTACG
>JBMTCG010000048.1:0-19951 GCA_049430665.1 Flavobacteriales bacterium
TACGACGCAAAAAAATTAAAAATTCTTTTTCCCGAACATCATTTGTCGCATGCTGCCAGTGCTTTTTATCCTTCCTCTTTTGAAGAAGCTGCTATTCTCACCATTGATGGTGTAGGAGAGTGGGCTACAGCGTCTATTTGCAAAGGAAGTGGAAATAGTATTACTGTTTTAAAGGAGTTGCATTTCCCCCATTCAATCGGTTTGCTGTATTCTGCTTTTACGTACTTCTTGGGTTTTAAAGTAAATTCGGGAGAATATAAATTAATGGGCTTGGCTCCTTATGGAAATGCCAATTCTAAAGATATTCAGCGTTATATCGATATCATAAAGTCCGAACTGATTGACGTAAAAGAAGATGGTTCTGTGTGGCTCAATCAACAATATTTTTCATATGCTACCGCCCTTCGCATGGTGCCCGATAGGAAATGGGAAAAGCTTTTTGGTTTCCCTAGAAGAAAAGCGGAATCGCCTATAGAGCAGCGCCATTGCGATTTAGGTTTGGCGATACAAATGGTGACCGAAGAGTTGGTAATTAAAATGGCACAAGAAGCGAAGAAAATAACAGGTTGTGAAAACTTGTGTTTGGCGGGAGGAGTGGCTTTAAATTGTGTTGCCAACGGTAAATTAGAGAAGGAAAATATTTTCAAAAATATATTTATTCAACCTGCCGCCGGTGATGCTGGTGGTGCTATTGGTGCCTCTTTAGCTGCCTATTACATTTATTATCAAAAAGAAAGAAATGTAAATACGGAGTTGATGGATGGAATGAAAGGTTCTTATCTCGGGCCCTCATTCAACGATAATGATGTTGAGCAAATGGCTCAGCAATACAAAGCCAAATTTCAAAAGTTTGATTCATTTGATGAATTAGCGAAAGTAGTGTCAAACCATTTGGCTAATGCCAATGTGATTGGTTGGTTTCAAGGCAGAATGGAATTCGGTCCGCGTGCCCTTGGAAATCGCAGTATAATCGCCGAAGCACGCAATCCAGAAATGCAGAAAAAACTCAATTTAAAAATAAAATACAGGGAAAGTTTCAGACCTTTTGCACCTTCGGTGTTAGCAGAAGAGGCGTCGAATTACTTTGATTTCAATGGAATTTCTCCCTACATGTTACTGGTTCATCCTGTGAAAAGTAGTCGTTTAAAGTCGTTGCCTTTTAATTACGCATCTTTACCTTTGATAGATAAATTGTACCATTTGCGATCAGATATACCTTCAGTAACGCACATCGATTTTTCTGCGCGAATTCAAACGGTACACAAAGAAACCAATCCGCGATATCACGCTTTGCTTTCTGCTTTTAAAGAACAAACTGGCGATGGATTGTTAGTGAATACAAGTTTTAATGTGCGCGGAGAACCTATAGTTTGCTCTCCCGAAGATGCCTACAAATGCTTGATGAGAACAGAAATGGATTATTTGGTAATTGGCAATTATTTGTTCTCTAAACAAGATCAACCCGAATGGAAAGAGAAAGACAATTGGAAAGATGAATTTGTTTTAGATTAAATTAGCGCAATGGAATTTATAAAAGACATGTGGAGCTTTTTAAAAGAGCGCAAGAAGTTTTGGTTGATGCCTGTAATTATTGTGCTTTTATTATTAGGTTTTTTAATTGTTTATGCAGCAGGAAGCGCTGTTGGCCCATTTATTTATACTTTGTTTTAAATGAAGCTAGATTCAATAAAAATCACTCAAACTTTGTTGGTGCTGTCTTTGGCTTTCATGGCTGTTCATTTGTTTGCAGTTCGCGATATTACCAATGTTTATTTCCTCTATGTCGCCATCGTCTTCATCGTCCTCGCATTGTTTCCTCAATTCTTTCTCAGTGGCACAATTGCCAAAGCTTGGCTAAAATTTGGCGAAGCTATGAGCTGGGTAATGTCGAAAATTATTTTGACTTTGCTATTTTACCTTTTAGTTTTCCCTATATCTTCACTCTATCGCTTATTCAATAAGGATTTGCTGATGCTTAAAAGACGCAAAGATTCTTATTTCACCGAGCGCAATCATTTGTTTGAAAAAAAAGATCTTGAAAACCCTTGGTAAAAATTAAATTATGAGAAATTTAGGAGTTAATTTATCACGCATTGGAGTTGGTATTGTTCTCTTTTTTATTGGGATGTATAAATTCACTGCCGAAGAAGCGGAAGGAATTTTTGTGGATGTTTCAAATAGTCCGATTTTGTCATGGCTGTATAAATTAGGTTCCCACGCTTTCGTCTCTGGATTGATAGGAGGAATGGAAATATTGATTGCCATTTTAATTTTCTTCAGCTTTAAAAATCAAAAGGCGGCCCTAATGGGCGGAATACTTGGAACCATCACATTTTTAATCACACTTAGTTTTTATTTTACCACTCCTTCTGCCGACGGAATGATGGGATTGGCCCACTTCAGAATGGTTTCTGATTGGTGTTTTGCGCCCAACCATTTTATCATCAAAGACATCGTTTTTTTAGGAGTTTGTCTTCAGTTGGCAGTAGATAATTGGTAAAATAAAACTTTTATGCTGCGAATTTTTGCTTCTATTAAATGAATTCATATATTTGCTCCCCATTTGAAATTTAAAGATATGTTAGTAGTTCAAGTAAAAGAAGGCGACAACATCGAAAGAGCGTTGAAGAAATACAAAAGAAAGTTCGAAAAAACTAAGGTTTTGAAGGATTTGAGAAACAGACAAGCTTTTGAAAAACCATCTGTGACAAACAGAGAGGCTAAGAAAAAAGCTGTTTACGTTGAGCAATTGAAAAGAAACTTGTCTGAAATTTAATTTCAGCTTTTCCCTATAAATTAGAATAGGAAGAATTTTTTAAGGTATTTTAATCCTTCGTGATTCAAGTATTTTAAAAAATTCTTCCTATTTTTATTTATATGCCTTTACAAGATTTTCTACAATATCTAACTATTGAAAAACGGTACTCTCCGCACACCGTTTTAGCTTATCAGCACGACATTGAAACCTATTTAGCTTACCTCAAAGAGTCTTATGAAATTGAAGATTCTACTCAAGCCAATTCATTAATGGTGAGAGCTTGGATAGTAGAAATGGTTGAAAAAGGTTTGCAGTCTAAATCGGTTCATAGAAAAATATCTTCCATAAAATCATTTTACAAGTTTTTGATGAAGCTCGGGCAACTAAAAGTATCGCCTGCTCACGGCGTAGTATTGCCTAAATTGAAAAAACTATTGCCCACTTTTGTGGAAGAAAGTAAAATGGATATTTTATTAGATCAGGTAGATTTTGAAACAACTGACTTTCACGGTAAACGAGATAAGTTAATTATTGAAATGCTTTATGTAACAGGAATGAGGCTTTCAGAGATTATTAATCTTAAAATTACCGATGTTGATTTGAGTGACAATTCAATTAAGGTATTGGGAAAAGGAAATAAAGAAAGAATAATTCCAATTAATTTAACTACCACAGCAACAATTAAAGATTACTTAGCGTATAGAATATATAGTGAAGAAGATTACTTGTTGTTGACAGATAAAGGAGAGCAGTTGTACGAAAAGTTTGTATATAGAACAGTGAATAAATTTTTAAGCATGGTTAGCACGCATCAAAAAAGGAGTCCGCACGTTTTGCGACACAGTTTTGCTACGCACATGCTTAATAATGGAGCTGATTTAAATGCGATAAAAGAATTACTCGGACACGCGAATCTTGCAGCAACACAAGTGTATACTCACAATTCAATTGAGAAATTAAAAAAAGTGTATAACCAAGCTCATCCTAGAGCTTAAAATCCCAACAGTATGAAAATCAAATTAAACTCAGTGCACTTCAGTGCCGACAAAAAATTGGTAGACTTCGTGCAATTAAAGGTAGGTAAGCTTGAAACTTTTTATGATAAAATCATAGATGGAGAAGTTTTTTTAAGGTTGGATAAATCAGAAGATTCAGCAAATAAAATTGCTGAGGTGAAAATCAATATTCCTGGGAAAGAGCTTTTTGCTAAGAAACAATGCAAAAGTTTTGAGGAAGCGGTAGACACTGCTGTAGAGGCTTTGAGAACTCAATTGACCAAACAAAAAACCAAAGAAAAACCTGCGAAACATGTTGAAATAGAATAAGTTTCTATTTTTCTTGAGATATTAAAAGCTGTAAGGCTTTGTGGGGTACGGACTTGAAATTATTCAAGTCCGTATTTTTTTTACAAAAACTTTATATTAATGTTGTTGTGAATTAAAAAACTTTACCTACATTTGCCATCCTTAAAATCGAAGTAGTTCTTTTTTTAAGTAAAAATGCCGGTGTAGCTCAGTTGGCCAGAGCAGCTGATTTGTAATCAGCTGGTCGGGGGTTCGAATCCCTCCACCGGCTCGTAGAGACGGGAAGGGAAAGACAAAGTCAATCCCTCCCCGGCTCGTAAAAATAGAGTGTGAGTGAGGCTTGAGGAGAGAGATTAAAGATTGAATTGGTTCTTTTAAAATATTGATGACGTTGGGGAGATACTCAAGTGGTTAACGAGGACAGACTGTAAATCTGTTGGTGTACGCCTTCGTAGGTTCGAATCCTGCTCTCCCCACAAAACATTAGTTTGATTATAATTGATAGTCTTTATACCAATAGCTGTCAAATATCAAACAAAAGATAAAAAAGCGGGAGTAGCTCAGTTGGTAGAGCATCAGCCTTCCAAGCTGAGGGTCGCGAGTCCGAGTCTCGTCTCCCGCTCTTTTTTATTTAGGCTTATTTATAAGCCGGTTTAGCTCAGTGGTAGAGCACTTCCTTGGTAAGGAAGAGGTCACGGGTTCAAGTCCCGTAGCTGGCTCTACATATTGCGCGTTTAGTAAGTTTTTTTATTGTAGGTTTAATATATTAATTAATTAAAATTTAGGAAAGTCATGGCTAAAGAAAGTTTCAACCGATCAAAGCCACACGTTAACATCGGAACAATTGGTCACGTTGACCACGGCAAAACAACATTAACTGCCGCTATTACAAAAGTGCTATCAGACTTAGGTCTTTGCGCAGCGAGAAATTTTGACTCTATTGATAACGCTCCAGAAGAGAAGGAGAGAGGTATCACTATCAATACTTCTCACGTAGAGTATGAAACAGCAACTAGACACTACGCACACGTAGATTGTCCTGGTCACGCGGATTACGTTAAAAACATGGTTACTGGTGCTGCTCAAATGGACGGTGCTATCTTGGTAGTTGCTGCTACTGATGGACCAATGCCGCAAACTCGTGAGCACATCTTATTAGCTCGTCAGGTAGGTGTACCTAAAATCGTTGTATTCATGAACAAAGTGGATATGGTTGATGATCCTGAGTTATTAGAGTTAGTAGAAATCGAAATCAGAGAATTATTGTCTTTCTATAGCTTCGAAGGTGATTCTATTTCAGTTATTCAAGGTTCTGCACTTGGTGCATTGAACGGTGAGCCGAAATGGGTTGATACTGTTAAAGCTTTGATGGATGCAGTAGATAAAGATATTCCGGTTCCTCCACGTGAGGTTGAAAAACCTTTCTTGATGCCGGTTGAAGACGTGTTCTCAATTACTGGTCGTGGTACTGTTGCTACTGGTAGAATTGAAACTGGTGTTATCAATGTTGGTGACGAGGTTGAAATCATGGGTATGCAAGAAGGTAAAAAAACTTCTACTATCACAGGTGTTGAGATGTTTAGAAAATTATTGGATAGAGGTGAAGCTGGTGACAACGTAGGTCTACTTTTAAGAGGTATCGATAAAGAAGGTATCAAAAGAGGTATGGTTATGGCGAAACCAGGATCAATTACTCCACACAAAAAATTCAAAGCTGAGGTTTACGTATTGAAAAAAGAGGAAGGCGGACGTCACACTCCATTCCACAACAAATACAGACCACAGTTCTACCTAAGAACTACTGACGTAACTGGTGAGATTTCTTTGCCAGAGGGACGTGAGATGGTTATGCCTGGTGACAACGTTACTATCACTGTTGATTTGATTATGCCAGTTGCCTTGAACAAAGGTTTACGTTTCGCAATCAGAGAAGGTGGAAGAACTGTTGGTGCTGGTCAGGTACTAGAGATCTTAGACTAATAAATTGACCTTACTCAAGGCGCTGAAGCTATCCCGATTTTCGGGATAGCTTTTAGTGTCCTTAAAAAGTTGGGCCTTTACGGGAGTAGCTCAATTGGCAGAGCGTAGGTCTCCAAAACCTGAGGTTGTGAGTTCGATTCTCCCCTCCCGTGCATAAAATAAAAGAAAATGAAAGCATATTTTGCAGACATATATAACGAATTGGTTTACAAAGTTTCTTGGCCTACTTGGAAAGAAATCCAAAGCACTGCGTTGTTAGTGTTGGCTGGCGTTGCAATCTTTTCATTGTTAATCTTTGGAATGGATTTCATCTTGAACTTTTTATCAGGACTCGTTTATTAATTATTGAAGTATGGCAGAAGCAAAAACAAATAACGAATTGGTGCTGAAGTGGTATGTGGTACGCTCAATAAGCGGAAAAGAAAACAAGGTGCGTGAGTATATCGAAAATGAAATTCGTGCTCTCGGATTAAGTGACTATGTTAAGCAAATATTAATTCCTACTGAGAAGGTTTACCAAATCAGAAAAGGAAAAAAGATCAGCAAAGAAAGAAACTTCTTTCCTGGTTATATTTTGATTGAGGCAGCTCTTACAGGAGAAGTTCCTCATGCTATCAAAAATGTAACTGGAGTAATTGGTTTCTTAGGCGATAAAAATGGGTCTCCAGTGCCCCTTAGATTATCTGAGGTGAACAGAATTCTAGGAAAAGTGGATGAGTTGGCTGAGTCCAATGAAGAAATTAATATTCCTTTCATCGTAGGAGAAACCGTTAAGGTAATTGATGGTCCGTTCAACAGCTTCTCGGGCGTTATCGAAGAAATCAACGAAGAAAAGAAAAAATTGAAAGTAATGGTGAAGATTTTCGGAAGAAAAACTCCATTAGAATTATCTTTCCTGCAAGTAGAAAAAGAGTAATTGACAATTTAAAAAGAATAAAATGGCAAAGGAAATTACAGCGATAGTTAAATTGCAAGTAAGAGGTGGAGCTGCTAACCCAGCACCTCCAATTGGTCCGGCTTTAGGTGCTAAAGGTGTTAACATCATGGAGTTCTGTAAGCAGTTCAACGCTAGAACTCAAGATAGACCAGGAAAATTGCTTCCAGCAGTGATTACTGTTTATTCAGATCGTTCATTCGATTTCATCATTAAACAACCTCCAGTATCTGCACAATTGAAAGACCTTTCTAAAGTGAAAGAAGGTTCTGCTCAACCAAACAGAGTTAAAGTAGGTAAAGTAACTTGGGCTCAAGTTGAAGAAATTGCTAAAGACAAAATTGTAGATATGAACTGTTTCTCTTTAGAATCAGCTATGTCTATGGTTGCTGGAACAGCAAGAAGCATGGGTATCACTGTAGAAGGTGAGTCTCCATTGAAAAAGTAATTAAGTAGTATTATTAATAATTAGTTTGTTTTATGGCAAAGTTGACGAAGAATCAGAAGATGGCGCAGGCCAAATTTGACAACACTAAATCTTACAGTTTAGCAGAAGCTGCTAAAATTGTGAAGGAAATCACTTACACGAAGTTTGATGCTTCTGTGGATTTGAATATCCGTTTAGGAGTTGACCCTCGTAAAGCAAATCAGATGGTTAGAGGTATTGTTACTCTTCCTCACGGTACAGGTAAAGTAGTTAGAGCTTTGGTTCTATGTACTCCTGATAAAGTGAAAGAAGCGTTAGATGCTGGTGCTGATTATGCTGGTTTGGACGAGTATATTGAAAAAATTAAAGGTGGTTGGACCGATATCGATGTGATTATCACCATGCCGTCTGTAATGGGTAAAGTGGGTGCTCTAGGTAAAGTACTTGGACCACGTGGTTTAATGCCTAACCCTAAAGCTGGTACAGTTACCATGGAAATTGGTAAAGCTGTTACCGATATTAAAGGTGGTAAAATCGACTTCAAAGTTGACAAAACTGGTATCATCCACGCTTCAGTTGGAAAAGTATCATTTGATGCAGTTAAAATTGCTGAGAATGCACAAGAATTAATTTCAACGATCGTAAAATTGAAACCTTCTGCTGCTAAAGGAATCTACCTAAAAAGCATCACGCTTTCTAGTACTATGAGTCCTGGAATAACATTAGAAGCTAACGCTTTTATGAATTAATAACGTCTGTTACGCGCCTTTATATAAATTAAAAACTCATGACAAGAGAAGAGAAAAATCAGGTAATCCTAAATCTGAAAGGTCAGTTAGAAGCAAATCCTAACTTCTACCTTACAGATATGTCTGAGATGACTGTTGAAGCTACCAATAGCTTACGCCGTCTTTTTCATGAACAAGGCATTAGAATTCACGTTGTGAAAAACTCTTTGCTTAAAAAAGCAATGGAGAGAGTTGAGGGAAGAGATTTCCAAGAACTTATTCCAACATTGAAAGGTTCTACTGCTATTTTGTATGCTGAATCAGGAAGTGCTCCTGCTAAGTTGATCAAAACGTTCAGAAAGAAAAATCCTAAGCCGCTTGTAAAAGCAGCTTTTGTAGAGGAATGTGCTTACATCGGCGATCAATTAGATGCACTTGCTTCCATCAAGTCTAAAAATGATCTCATCGCTGATCTTATCGCATTGCTTCAATCACCTGCTAAAAATGTGGTTGGTGCTCTACAATCGGGAGGCAATAAGCTTTCAGGTATAGTTAAAACGTTATCAGAAAGACCAGAGTAATTAAAAATTAATTAACTAAGTATTTAAATTTAAATTCAAATAATCATGGCAGATTTAAAAGCGTTTGCTGAGCAATTAGTAAACTTGACAGTAAAAGAAGTAAATGAATTAGCACAAATCTTGAAAGATGAGTACGGTATCGAGCCTGCAGCTGCTGCTGTAGCTGTAGCTGCTGCTGCTCCTGCAGAAGCTGCTGCTGAAAAATCTACTTTCGATGTAATCTTGAAATCAGGTGGTGCGGCTAAATTAGGTGTAGTGAAAATCGTTAAAGAAATCACTGGACTTGGTTTGAAAGAAGCTAAAGATCTTGTAGATCAAGCTCCGAAACCAGTAAAAGAAGGTCTTAGCAAAGCTGATGCTGAAGCGTTAAAAGCTCAGTTAGTTGAAGCTGGTGCTGAAGTTGAGTTGAAGTAATTCAATTCTCTTTAAAACTTAAAGGTTTAGTCTGTCCGCCAGTTGGCGGATCAGACTAAGCCCTTTGTGCTATGTGAACGTTCTCTTAGTATTAACTCTATAAATTCAAGATCCTTGGCAACAAAAGCAATTACAGAAAGACATAGTTTTGCCTCTGGCAAACGTCCGGAATATCCCGATTTCCTAGATATACAAATAGAGTCCTTTAGAAACTTTTTCCAGTTGGAAACAACTCCTGAGAGCAGAGAAGATGAAGGTTTGTTCAAAGTGTTCAGTGAGAATTTCCCAATCAGTGATTCAAGAAATCAATTTGTATTGGAATTTTTGGATTATTTCATTGACCCTCCAAGATATACTATTGAAGAATGTATCGAAAGAGGTTTAACTTATAGCTTACCGCTTAAAGCGAAATTGAAGTTATACTGTACAGATGAAGAGCACGAAGATTTTGAAACTATAGTTCAAGATGTTTATTTGGGAACTATCCCTTATATGACACCTAAAGGAACTTTTATTATAAATGGTGCAGAACGCGTTGTTGTTTCACAATTGCACCGTTCTCCTGGTGTGTTCTTCGGACAAAGCCGCCATGCTAATGGTACTAAGCTTTACTCTGCTAGAATTATTCCATTTAAAGGTTCTTGGATTGAGTTTGCTACAGACATTAACAATGTGATGTATGCTTACATTGATCGTAAGAAAAAATTACCTGTAACTACTTTATTAAGAGCAATCGGATACGAAGGAGATAAAGATATCTTAGCGATTTTCGGATTAGCTGACGAGATTAAAGTAAGTAAAGTAAATCTTAAAAAAGTTGTTGGTCGTAAATTGGCTGCAAGAATTTTAAGAAGCTGGGTTGAAGATTTCGTGGATGAGGATACCGGCGAGGTTGTTTCTATCGAAAGAAACGAGGTTATTATTGATCGTGAAACTATTTTAGAAGATCATCATATCGACCAAATCGTTGATTCTGGTTCAAAAAGCATCTTGTTGCACAAACAAGATACTTCAGTAGTTGATTTTGAAATCATCTACAATACATTACAAAAAGATACTTCTAACTCAGAGAAAGAAGCTGTAGAGCAAATCTACCGTGTATTAAGAAACGCTGAACCGCCAGATTTAGAAACTGCGCGTGGCGTTATCGACAAATTATTCTTCTCTGATACAAGATATGATTTGGGCGAAGTAGGTCGCTACAGAATCAATAAAAAATTAGGTTTAGATATTCCTAATGATACGAAGGTATTGACGAAAGAAGATATCATCGCCATCATTAAATATTTAATTCAGTTGATCAATGCTAAAACTGATATCGATGATATCGACCACTTGTCGAATCGTCGTGTTAGAACAGTAGGCGAGCAGTTGTATGCTCAGTTTGGTGTAGGTTTAGCAAGAATGGCAAGAACAATTCGTGAGCGTATGAACGTGCGTGATAACGAGGTGTTTACAGCTACCGACTTGATCAACGCAAAAACACTTTCTTCTGTTATCAATTCATTCTTTGGAACAAATCAGTTGTCTCAATTTATGGATCAAACCAACCCATTGTCGGAGATTACGCACAAGCGTCGTCTATCAGCACTCGGGCCAGGTGGTTTATCAAGAGAGAGAGCTGGTTTCGAGGTTCGTGACGTTCACTTTACGCACTACGGTCGTTTGTGTACCATCGAAACTCCAGAGGGTCCAAATATCGGTTTGATTTCTTCATTGTGTGTTTACGCAAAAATAAACCGCTTAGGATTTATTGAAACTCCATACAGAGTTGTAGAAAAAGGTAAAGCTAATTTCGACGAGTTTAAATATTACAGTGCTGAAGAAGAGGAAGGTAAATTAATTGCTCAGGCTACAGAGGCTGTGAACGATAAAGGTGCTTTTGTTAGTAAAGCAGTTAAAGCTCGTTTGGATGCCGACTATCCTGTAATTGCTCCAGAGCAAGTACAATTGATGGATATCGCTCCTAACCAAATTGCATCAATCGCTGCATCTTTGATTCCTTTCTTGGAGCATGATGATGCGAACCGTGCCTTGATGGGATCGAACATGATGCGTCAAGCTGTACCTTTATTGTCGCCGCAAGCGCCAATCGTTGGTACTGGTTTAGAGAAAGATGTTGCTAAAGATTCTCGCGTTTTAATTAATGCAGAAGGTTCAGGAACTGTTGAGTATGTTGATGCTGAAGAAATCAGAATTCGTTACAACAGAACCGACGAAGATAGATTGGTAAGTTTCGAAGATGATTTGAAGTCTTACAAATTGACTAAATTCAAAAAAACCAACCAGAGTACTTGTATGAACTTGAAGCCTATCGTTAAGAAAGGTGATAAAGTTTCTAAAGGTCAGGTATTGTGTGAAGGTTATGCAACTGAAGGTGGTGAGTTGGCTTTGGGTATCAACCTTAAAGTTGCTTTCATGCCTTGGAAAGGATATAACTTTGAGGATGCGATTGTTATTTCTGAGAGAGTTGCAAGAGAAGATTTATACACATCTGTTCACATTGAAGAGTTTGTAATGCACGTTCGTGATACGAAGAGAGGTATGGAAGAATTAACTTCTGATATCCCTAACGTTTCTGAAGAGGCTACAAAAGACTTGGATGAGAATGGTATGATTAGAATTGGTGCTCACATTAAGGAAGGTGATATCTTAATTGGTAAAATCACTCCTAAAGGTGAAACAGATCCAACTCCTGAAGAGAAACTCTTGAGAGCTATCTTCGGTGATAAAGCTGGTGATGTTAAAGATGCATCATTGAAAGTTCCGCCTTCAATGACTGGTGTTGTTATCGACAAAAAATTATTCTCTCGTGCTGTTAAAGACAGAAAAGCTAGAACAGAAGAGAAAGCAATTTTGACTAAAGTTGATGAAGAACACAGAAAAAAATTGTTGGAATTAAGAGGTGTTTTCTTTGAGAAATTGATGACTTTGATTGATGGTAAAGCATCAGCTGGTGTATTCAATAATTACAAAGAAGAGATTGTTCCTAAGGGAAGTAAATTCACTAAGAAAGTAATCGCTGATATTGATTATGATGTGGTGAATCCTTTGAACTGGACTGCCGATAAGAAAACCAATGATTTGGTGAAGAGATTGATTCACAATTTCAACATTCAGTCAAGTGACTTGTTAGGATACTACAAACGTAAGAAGTTTACTATCACTGTTGGTGATGAGCTTCCTGCAGGTATCTTGCAATTGGCTAAAGTTTACATCGCTCAAAAACGTAAGTTGAAAGTGGGTGATAAAATGGCTGGTCGTCACGGTAACAAAGGTATCGTTGCTAGAATCGTTAGAGATGAAGATATGCCATTCTTAGAAGATGGAACACCAGTAGATATCGTATTGAATCCACTAGGGGTACCTTCAAGGATGAACTTGGGACAGATTTACGAGACTGTATTGGCTTGGGCCGGACAAAAACTCGGAATGAAGTTCGCAACTCCAATTTTCGACGGTGCATCAACAGATACTATCACTGAGTACACTAAAAAAGCAGGAATCCCAGTAAATGGTGAAACTTACTTGCATGATGGTGGAACTGGTGAGCGTTTCGATAAACCTGCAACTGTTGGTATTATCTACATGCTTAAATTAGGTCACATGGTTGACGATAAGATGCATGCTAGATCAATCGGACCATACTCACTTATTACACAACAACCATTGGGTGGTAAAGCTCAATTTGGTGGTCAAAGATTTGGTGAGATGGAGGTTTGGGCACTTGAAGCATTTGGTGCTGCAAATATCCTTCAGGAAATATTGACTGTTAAGTCGGATGACGTAGTAGGTAGAGCAAAAGCTTACGAAGCTATTGTTAAAGGTGAGCCAATGCCAGAACCAGGAATCCCTGAATCATTCAACGTATTGTTGCATGAGTTAAGAGGTCTAGGTTTGAACATAACTCTTGATTAATTCGATTTAAGAAACAGATTGTTGAATTTTATAATTAATAAAATACATGGCATTTAGAAAAAACAACAAGGTCGCTCCAAAATTTGACAAGATTACAATTAGTCTTGCGTCACCAGAAATGATCCTTGAAAGATCAAGTGGTGAAGTTTTAAAGCCAGAGACCATTAATTACCGTACCTACAAACCAGAAAGAGATGGTTTGTTCTGCGAGAGAATTTTTGGTCCGGTTAAAGACTGGGAGTGCCATTGCGGTAAATACAAAAGAATTCGTTACAAAGGAATCGTTTGTGACCGTTGCGGTGTTGAAGTAACTGAGAAAAAAGTACGTAGAGAGAGAATGGGTCACATCCAATTGGTTGTGCCTGTTGCTCATATCTGGTATTTCCGTTCTCTTCCTAACAAAATTGGTTACCTATTGGGTTTACCAACTAAGAAACTCGACATGGTGATATACTATGAGAGATATGTAGTTGTTAATCCAGGTGGTGCTACTAAAAAAGGCGGAGAAGAATTAGCAGTAATGGATTTCTTAACTGAAGAAGAATACCTAGATATCTTAGATACTCTTCCTAAAGAAAATCAATACTTAGATAATTCAGACCCTAACAAATTTGTAGCATTAATGGGTGCTGAAGCATTGTATGAATTGTTGAAAAGAGCCAAGTTAGATGCGATGTCGTATGATTTACGTCACCTCGCTAATTATGAGACTTCTCAACAAAGAAAGAACGACGCTTTAAAAAGATTGCAAGTAGTTGAAGCATTCCGTGCATCTTCTAAAAATATCGAAAATCGTCCTGAATGGATGATTGTTAAAGTTGTGCCAGTAATTCCACCAGAATTACGTCCTCTTGTACCTCTTGATGGTGGCCGTTTCGCTACTTCAGATTTAAATGACTTATACAGACGTGTTATTATCCGTAACAACCGTTTGAAAAGATTGATAGAGATTAAAGCTCCAGAAGTAATCTTACGTAACGAAAAACGTATGTTGCAAGAGGCAGTGGACTCTTTGTTCGACAACTCTAGAAAAGCCAATGCAGTGAAGACTGAAGCGAACAGAGCTTTGAAATCTTTATCTGATAGCTTAAAAGGTAAATCGGGTCGTTTCCGTCAGAACTTACTAGGTAAAAGGGTTGACTACTCTGCGCGTTCGGTTATCATAGTTGGTCCAACAATGAAATTGCACGAGTGTGGTCTTCCAAAAGATATGGCAGCTGAGCTTTACAAACCGTTCATCATCCGTAAGATGATTGAAAGAGGTATTGTTAAAACAGTTAAATCTGCTAAGAAAATTGTTGACAGAAAAGATGCTGTAGTTTGGGATATTTTAGAAAACGTATTGAAAGGACATCCAGTTCTTTTAAACCGTGCCCCAACATTGCACAGAATGGGTATTCAAGCTTTCCAACCTAAGTTGATTGAAGGTAAGGCTATCCAATTACATCCATTAGTATGTTCTGCATTCAACGCCGATTTCGACGGTGACCAGATGGCGGTGCATTTACCACTTGGTAATGCAGCGATTTTGGAAGCGCAAATGTTGATGTTAGCTTCTCACAATATCTTGAACCCTGCGAATGGTGAGCCTATCACGGTACCTTCTCAGGACATGGTTCTTGGTTTGTACTACATCTCAAAAGGTAGAAAATCAACTGGGAAAAATGACAAGGTTAAAGGTGAAGGACTTACTTTCTACAGTGCTGAAGAAGTAATTATTGCTTACAATGAAGGTAAAGCCGATTTGCATGCATGGATTAAAGTGAAAGCAACTGTTAGAAAAGATGAAGAGTTGGTTACTGAGTTGGTAGAAACTACTGTTGGTAGAGTTTTATTCAATGAGGTTGTACCTGCTGAAGTTGGTTTCATCAACAAATTATTGACTAAAAAAGACTTAAGAAATATTATTTCTCACGTTTTGAAAATTACAGGAATGGCTAAAACAGCTGAGTTCTTGGACAATATCAAAAACTTAGGATTCTATCATGCATTTAAAGGAGGTTTATCTTTCCGTTTGAGTGACGTTATTATTCCTGATGAGAAAGATTTGTTAGTGAAAAAAGCTGCTGAACAAGTAGAAGAAATTCAGAACAACTACAACATGGGTTTCATCACCAATAACGAACGTTATAATCAGGTGATTGATATCTGGGGTAGAGCAAATACAAGATTGACAAGCCATTTGATGGATCAGTTGAAAAACGATCAGCATGGATTCAACTCTGTATTTATGATGTTCGACTCTGGAGCAAGGGGTTCTAAAGAGCAAATTCGTCAGTTATCAGGTATGAGAGGTTTGATGGCTAAACCGCAAAAATCGGGAGCTACATCACAATCAATTATCGAAAACCCGATCTTGTCGAACTTTAAAGAAGGTCTTTCCATTCTTGAGTACTTTATTTCTACCCACGGTGCGCGTAAAGGTTTGGCCGATACGGCTCTTAAAACTGCCGATGCGGGTTACTTAACAAGAAGATTAGTTGACGTTGCACAAGATGTAATCATCAACGAAGAAGATTGTGGTACTTTGAGAGGATTAGAAATGTCGGCATTGAGAAAAGATGACGAGGTCGTTGAATCTTTAAGAAGTAGAATATTAGGAAGAACATCAGTACACGATGTATTCCATCCTCAAACAGGTGATTTAATCGTTGCTTCTGGTGAGGAAATTAATGAAAGTGCATCTGATATTATTGAAGCTTCCCCAATTGAAATGGTAGAAATCCGTTCTGTACTTACTTGCGAAAGTGAGCGCGGTGTTTGTGCTAAATGCTACGGAAGAAACCTTGCAAAAGGAAGAAGAGTTCAAACAGGAGAGGCAGTAGGTGTTATTGCAGCACAGTCGATTGGTGAGCCAGGTACTCAGTTAACATTGAGAACCTTCCACGTTGGGGGTACTGCATCAACCATTACTACCGATTCTAAAAACATCGTTAAATACGATGGTATCCTTGAGATAGATGAATTGAGAACGGTTAAAAGCAAAAACGAAGCTGGTGAAGAAGTAGAGATGGTGATTGGTCGTTCAGCTGAGATGAGAGTAGTAGATGAAAAAACTAAAATTGTTTTAACTACTAACTTGATTCCTTACGGTGCTAAATTGTTTATCGCTCCAGGTAAAAAAGTGAAGAAAGGTGACGTAGTAGCTGAATGGGATCCATACAATGCTATTATTCTTTCTGAATTTGAAGGTAAAATTCAATTCGAACATATTGAAGAAGGTGTTACTTACCGTGTAGAAGCCGACGAACAAACAGGTTTCGAAGAGAAAGTAATCGTTGAAAGTCGTGATAAGAAAAAGTCTCCTACAATCCACGTATTGAAAGGAAAAGACATCATCAAAACTTACAACTTACCAGTAGGTGCCCACATCAACGTTGAAGAAGGTGCGAAAATTAAACCAGGTGATATCTTGGCGAAAATTCCTCGTGCTGCCGGAAAAGGTGGTGATATCACGGGTGGTTTACCTAGAATTACTGAGCTTTTCGAAGCACGTAACCCATCTAACCCTGCTGTTGTAGCTGAGGTTGACGGTATCGTTTCTTTCGGTAAAGTTAAAAGAGGTAACAGAGAGATTATCGTTGAAGCTAAATCTGGTGAAATTAGAAAGTATTTAGTACCACTTTCTAAACATATTTTAGTTCAAGAAAATGATTATATCAAAGCGGGTATGGCTCTTTCAGAAGGTGCTATTACACCAATCGATATCTTAAGAATTAAAGGACCTACTCAAGTTCAAGAGTACTTGGTAAATGAGATTCAAGAGGTTTATCGTATGCAAGGTGTACCTATCAATGATAAACACTTTGAGGTAATCGTTCGTCAGATGATGAGAAAAGTAGATATCGTTGACCCAGGAGATACTAGATTCTTAGAGAAAGAAATCGTTAATAAATTGGATTTCAATAAAGAGAACGACTGGATTTTCGGTAAAATGATTGTTACTGATGCAGGTGAATCTGATACTTTGAAAGCTGGACAAATCATTTCTGTAAGAAAATTACGTGATGAGAACTCTAAGCTTAAGAGAATGGATAAGAAATTAGTTACAGCGCGTGAAGCGATAGCAGCTACTTCTAACACTATCTTACAAGGTATTACAAGAGCATCGCTTCAAACTAAATCTTTCATCTCTGCTGCATCTTTCCAAGAGACTACTAAAGTGTTGAACGAAGCTGCTGTTAGCGGTAAAATCGACTACTTAGAAGGCTTGAAAGAGAATGTAATTGTTGGACACAAAATTCCAGCAGGTACAGGTATGAGAGAATACAATAGCATTGTTGTTGGCGCTCAAGCTGATTACGATGATATCGTAGATTCAAAATCAAAAAAAGAGTTAGAGCAAGCTTAATTTTTAAGAATGTCTGAAGAGTTAAAAAATAACCAATTGAATATCGAACTCAGCGAGCAAATCGCTGAGGGCGAGTATTCTAATTTGGCTATCATTACGCATTCTACTTCTGAATTTGTGATTGATTTCATTCGTGTTATGCCGAGTGTTCCAAAAGCAAGAGTTAAAAGTAGAGTGATTATGACTCCTCAACACGCTAAAAGATTAATGAAAGCTTTGGCCGATAATATTTCAAAGTTTGAGTCGCAAAACGGTACCATAAAAGATATCGAAGCAGTCAACATCCCCATGAATTTTGGCGGACCGATTGCGCAGGCTTAAACAAGGAAAAATAGAAAATCCCCGATTGACGAAAATCAGTCGGGGATTTTTCTTTTTCTCGCTTTTTATTGCATAGATGTTCAGTTTAACTTAACTTTATTTTTCCCTAGTATTTGAGTGAATAAAAGAACCAACGATGAAAATTTTAATTAAGAATTGCCAGTATTTTGGTGAGGCGAAAAAATTTGTGAAAGGCCATGTTTTATTGGATGATAAACAAGTTTTAGAGGTGTTTAATACTGATGTGCCTGCGGTAGGTGATGGTGTTAGAGTTATTGATGCAAAAGGTCAATACGTAATTCCAGGCTACGTAGATTTACAAGTAAACGGAGGAAAAAATTCATTTTTCAATAGTGATGTATCGGTAGATTGTGCAGAAAGAATTTACTGGTCGCACCAGAAATACGGAACGCAGTATCTGTTTCCTACATTGATTACTGCTCCACACGATAAAATTATTAAATCAATTGGTGTTATTCGCGAGGAAATGGCCAATAATCCTGGTGTTTTGGGAATGCACTTGGAAGGTCCGTTCTTAAATCCAGATAGAAAAGGCGGGCACGATCTGTCTTTAATTCGCAAACCGAAAGATTACGAATTAGATGAAATTATCGATTTAGGTAAAGGCGTTATTAAAAAGATTACTATCGCTCCAGAACGATTTAAACGCGAGCAAGTAGAGAAGTTGTTGAAGAACGGATTTATCGTAGCTGCAGGACATAGCGATGCTACTTACGAGCAAGCCAAAGAGTTTTTCTCATGGGGAGTTCAAGCTGCTACGCACTTGTACAATGCGATGTCGCAATACAGAAAAGAAGCTGCCGGATTGGTAGGGGCATTGTTAGATACCGATGGTATTTATGTAGGTGTTATTAACGATGGAGTCCATTCTAATTTCAATTCTGTAAAGGTAGCTTACAAATGCATGAAAGGTAGACTGTACTTCGTTTCTGATGCAAGTTTTATCGATCAGGCCATTGAAGAGTTTTACTTTGAAGGAAATAAAATTGTAACAAAGAACGGTCAAGCTTATACCGAAGCTGGAGCTTTAGCGGGTTCTGTTATTACCATGCAAGATTCATTAAAAAATGCAGTAGAAAAAGTGGGCATTCCTTTAGAAGATGCTGTGTTGATGACTTCATATATTCCTGCTGAAATGCTTGGTTTACAAGATACATTAGGGGTGATTAAAAAAGGATCTTCGTCTAAATTAAACATGTTAGATAAAGATTTGAATTATATCGCAATTACTAAAGGAGAAGAATTAATTCAAGCTTAATTTTCTTGTTTTTTACAAAAGGCTTGGTGTTTTTCAATGCCTTGTTTTAGCTTGCGTATTTTGTCTTTGTAGTAAGCAGATCGGTTCAATTCACGCGTGCAAAATTCATAATAAAAGCCTTTGCATTTTTTCACACGTAATCCTTCTGTTTTTCTTTCTTTTTTGATCCATTGGTCAGTTTTTTCCAAGTTTTTTAGAATCGTTTCAAAGCTTATAATTTCATCGTTCAACAACTTTTCTTTAGAAGCGATCTCTGCTAATCTAGCGTTATTTAATTCGCTCACTTTATTTTTTAATTCTTGAAATTTATCGCCGTAGTTGTTTGCGCTAACCACAGAGTCGGTGACGCTTTCGTACAATTTTTTATACAAATCGAAAATGGAATTGTTGTTCTTTTTGAGTGATGAATTGTAATTCAATAGATTTTTGTTTCTAGTGTTTGCAGCAGAATAGTTTTTGTTGATGATTTGAATTAACGAATCGCAACTCGTAGAAAGACTGTTCTCTTTGTTTTGCAAAGAATCTAAGTAATATTTTAAATGCCAATTGAAGAAATTGCGGTACATCACTTTTTGAAAAATGGTGTTGGCCAATAGTGCCGATGTGTTGATGGCCGTAGCACTCGTTCTTCTTGCTTCGCTAGCATTTTCGGTGCTTTTCTCTGTACTTATCTTATCATTAATAAAAGAGTTCTTGTCATTGAGTGCACTGATTTTTTTGAGAATGCCACTCATCTTTTTTTCTTGAAATTTTTTGCCTGTTTCGGGCGTTTTCTTCTCGCTAATACTTACCAATTCTAGTTTTAAGTTGTTTTGTTCTTGCTCTAGTTTTATCAATTCACTCTTAATACTGCTCAGTTGAGTGCTTATCATTTTCTTTCTTTTCTCGTTTGCTTTAGTAAGATTGTCCATTGCTTTCAAGCTCTCCGCAGAATATTTTTCGTTTTTCTTTACACG
>JBMTCG010000049.1:0-19353 GCA_049430665.1 Flavobacteriales bacterium
AGCAAAGCCTCTAATCTCGATTTGCAAGAAGGCAATGAGGTAGAACATGGTAGATTTGGCAAAGGAAAAATCGTTTCAATTGAAGGCAATGATTCGAACAAAAAAGCTTTGATAGATTTCGAGAAACACGGAAAAAAACAACTATTACTCAAATTTGCTCAACTAAAAGTTATAAATTAGTCGCTCAATCCTAAAAAATCCATGGAATACAATACACAAAGAGGGAAAATGATTATTCCCGAATACGGAAGAAATGTTCAGAATATGATTCGCTTTGCGATGACCGTGAACGAAAGAGAAGTTAGAAATTTAGTGGCGCGTTCCATCGTAAAAGTAATGAGTCAGCTAAACCCTAACTCAAAAGAAGTTACCGACTACAAACATAAATTATGGGATCAGATGATCATCATGTCGGATTTTAAACTAGAAGTTGATTCACCTTACCCTTTTCCCGATAAAGACGTTCTTTTTGAGAAACCAAAAAGAATGAACTACCCAAACAAAGTCATTAAAAACAAGCACTACGGAGCCGTTATTGAAGGCTTGGTGGAAAAAGCAGTTTTAATTGAAGAGCCGAAAGAAAAAGCGGCACTTACCATCACCATCGCCAACATGATGAAAAAAGCGTACATCAGTTGGAATAAAGATTCGGTAAGCGACAGAATTATACTAGAACATTTAAACCAAATATCTACTGGAATACTTACGCTACCAAGCGACACAAAGCTTGAGGTAATTGTAACTAACACTGCTCCTGTGAATAAAAACAATCAGGCGCGAGGCGGCCAGCAGAAGAAAAGCAATAACTTTCACCAAAAGAAAGGCGGTTTCTTTGGTAAGAGTAATAACAATAAAAGAAGGTTTAAATAATGAGTAAATTCATCATTCAGGGAGGAACAAAATTAAAAGGAGATATTTATCCTCAAGGCGCTAAAAACGAAGCATTACAAATTCTTTGCGCTGTTCTTCTCACTCCCGAAAAAGTTAGAATTAACAATGTTCCCGATATTATTGACGTAAACAAGCTAATTGATTTATTGAAAAGCTTGGGCGTTAAAGTAGATAAAATCAGCGCCGACACTTATGATTTTCAGGCTGACGATATCAATTTAGATTATTTAGAATCTGACGAATTCATGAAAAAAGGAGGCGCATTGCGTGGCTCTATTATGATCGTTGGTCCGATGTTAGGCCGTTTTGGTAAAGGCTACATTCCTGCTCCAGGTGGTGATAAAATTGGAAGAAGAAGAGTGGATACGCATTTCGACGGCTTTCAAATGTTGGGTGCGAAATTCGAGTACCAAGCAGCTAGCAAATTCTACAAGGTACAAGGCAAAAACTTGAAAGGCTGCAACATGTTATTGGATGAAGCATCGGTAACAGGTACAGCAAACATATTGATGGCAGCGGTTTTGGCGAAAGGCAAAACAACTATTTATTACGCTGCGTGTGAACCATACTTACAACAACTTTGCAAGATGTTGAATAGAATGGGCGCTAAAATTTCTGGTATTGGTTCTAACTTATTGACTATTGAAGGTGTAACTTCTTTAGGTGGTACAGAGCATACTATTCTTCCAGACATGATTGAGATTGGTAGTTTCATTGGTTTGGCAGCAATGACCAAATCGGAAATTAGAATCAAAGATGTATCGTATGAAAACTTGGGAATCATCCCAAGAACTTTCCAAAGATTAGGAATTCAAATGGAATTGAAAGGCGATGATTTAATCATTCCTTCTCAAGAAAATTATACTGTAGATTCATTCATTGATGGCTCTATCTTAACCATTGCTGATGCGCCATGGCCAGGTTTTACTCCCGATTTACTAAGTATCATTTTAGTTACGGCAACACAAGCAAAAGGAACAGTTTTGGTGCACCAAAAAATGTTTGAAAGCAGATTGTTCTTTGTAGATAAATTGATCGATATGGGCGCACAAATAATATTGTGTGATCCGCATCGTGCTACAGTAATTGGATTAAACCGTCAGACTAAATTGAAAGGAATCTCGATGACTTCACCAGATATTCGTGCAGGTGTTTCATTGTTGATTGCGGCGATGTCGGCAGAAGGACAAAGCACCATTTACAACATCGATCAAATTGACAGAGGATATCAAAATATTGACACTCGTTTGAACGCCATTGGCGCAAAAATTCAAAGAGTAGATTAAGCGCTATTTCATGAGATTTTTCTTAAGCACCGCGATAATTATAGCAATATCTATTATCGCGGTTTCTTTTTCTGGTTATCAAGGGCAAAACGCTCCTGATATTGCTGTATTAAGCAAATCGGGAGGAACGATTCGTTTATCTTCCTTGAGAGGCAAATATGTATTGGTCGATTTCTGGGCCTCTTTTTGCGGTCCGTGCAGAAAAGAAAACAGCAACTTAATCTCTGTTTACAGAAAATACAAAAACGCTACATTCAAAGAAGGAAAAGGCTTTGAGGTGTTTCAGGTATCCTTAGATAAAAATAAAGCAGTTTGGCTCTCTGCGGTAAAAAAAGACGGACTCATCTTCGCTTACCAAGGCATAGATTCATTGAGTTACGCGTCTCCTTCAGCCAAAAAATATGGCGTAACAGGTCTGCCTAGTAATTTTCTAATCGACCCTAAAGGAAAAATAATCAAAAAAGATTTGCGCGGAAATCAGCTTTCTTCCTTTTTAGAAGGACTCATCCAGCCCTAAATCTCTGTCAATTTGTCTAACAATTTCCATTGGCACCATCTTAGCAAAATGCCACACACAAAAATTATCCAAAATGAGCGAAAACACTGAAGAAAAAGAGACAGGCGAAGTAGTAAACGAAGCAACTACCGAACAAAATACAGAAACTGCACCTAGCGAAGAGGCAAAAGTGGCAGAGTTGAATGACAAATATTTACGTTTGTATTCAGATTTCGACAATTTTAGAAAAAGAAGCATCAAAGAAAAAAATGATGCTTACAAAAATGCTACAAGTGATGTTTTCAAATCATTTTTGCCAACGCTAGATGATTTCGACAGAGCATTAAAATCGGTAGAAACAGCTACAGATATTGATAGTTTAAGAGAAGGCATCAACTTAATTCACAGCAAACTCATCAATACTTTAAAGCAAAAAGGATTGGCAGAGATGGAAGCACAAAGCAAAGATTTCGATGCCGATTACCATGAAGCAATCACCGAGATTCCTGCTCCATCTGAAGAACTTAAAGGTAAAGTAGTTGATGTCGTTGAAAAAGGATACATGCTCGACGGCAAAATCATTCGTTACGCAAAAGTAATCGTTGGCAAATAGCGGGGAGCCCCCGCGGGCAATAATTGAAGAACAATGTAGGAAATTATGGCAAAGAGAGATTATTACGAAGTATTAGGAGTAAATAAAATCGCTTCAGATGATGAGATAAAAAAGGCATATCGCAAGATGGCTTTGCAGTTTCATCCCGATAAAAATCCGGGCAACAAAGAAGCTGAAGAAAAATTTAAAGAGGCAGCTGAAGCTTATGATGTATTGAGTAATAAAGATAAAAAACAAAAGTACGATCGATTCGGACATGCAGGTGTTGGTGGAGCCGCTGGTGGCGGAGCAGGATTTGGCGGAGGCGGCATGAACATGGAAGATATATTCTCGCACTTTGGAGATATTTTTGGTGGTGGAGGATTTGGCGGTCAGCGCGGAGGAAGAAGAGTTAACAGAGGCTCTAACATCCGCGTGAAAGTAGCTTTAACGCTAGAAGAGATCTTAACTGGCGTTGAGAAAAAAATAAAAGTAAATAAGTTTATTGCTTGCGAAGAGTGCACCGGAACTGGAGCTGAGAAAGGGAAAAGTGGAAGTGACACATGCGGGACTTGTAAAGGCAGCGGACACGTTACGCGAATTACCAATACCATTCTCGGACAAATGCAAAGTTCAAGCGCTTGTCCTACCTGCAACGGAGAAGGCACTATCATTAAACATAAATGTAAAAAATGTAGTGGCGAAGGAATAGTTCGCGGCGAATCTATCTTACCTATCAACATTCCTTCAGGTGTTCAAGAAGGCATGCAATTGCAAGTGAGCGGAATGGGTAATGCAGGTGCACGCGGCGGAGTGAACGGCGATTTATTGGTGGTGATTGAAGAGAAAGAGCACGAGCAGTTCACGCGTGATGGCAATGATTTGCACTACGATTTGTTCATCAATTTTGCCGATGCAGTGCTGGGGGGCGAAACAGTAGTTCCTACCCTCAATGGTAAAGTGAAAATTAAAATAGAAGCAGGAACACAGCCAGGTAAAATATTGCGATTGAAACACAAGGGCTTACCCGACATCAACCGTTATGAAACGGGCGATCAATTGGTAAATATCAATGTGTGGACTCCCCAAAAATTATCATCTGACGAAAAGAAGATAATTGAAGGTTTGCGCGAATCAGACAACTTTAAACCCAATCCAGGAAAGAAAGACAAAGGCTTTTTTGGAAGGATGAAAGAAATGTTTGAATAGTGAAAAACGGTAATAATTGTTTTTTTCATTCTAATTCTTTTTTGTTATTTTGGCAAAGGGGCTTGATATTATTCAAGATTTACTTAACAACATACAAAAATGAAACAACTAACATTACTTTTCGCTGTTTTTAGCACACAATTTTTATCGGCGCAAAATTTAATTGAAAATGGCGATTTCGAATTACTCAATTTAGGAATCACTTCACAGTATTTTAGTGACTGTAATTCTAAAGCTACTTGGGCGCCATTCAACCCGATTGTAAAAGAGAAATTTTATTGTGTTTGCGACAGTACTGGAACTTTTACGGGTTTTGCTGGTTGGCAAAATTGCAAGGACCACACGCCCGATAACGGTAAGAAAATGATGGTGGTGAATGGAGCTACTACCGCTAATGAACAAATTTGGTGTCAGCAAATCACAGGATTAAAGAAAAATACCTACTATAAATTTTCAACTTACGTGTCTTCTATTATTGCAGCTAATCCGGCAAAATTGCAATTCTCCATCAATAACGATTTATTAGGTAAACCTTTCGACGCAAATGCCACAACCTGTAGTTGGAACCAATTTTATGAACTTTGGGATTCAAAAGAACAAACAAGTGCAAATATTTGTATCGTAAATCAAAATACTGTTAGTAATGGTAATGACTTTGCCTTAGACGACATTACATTTATTGAAGTAGGTTTAACCATGCCAAACGTATTTACGCCAAACGGCGATTCACATAACGATACTTATCATCCATTTACGTTTAAGGAGATTAGCAAATATGCCTTTGTGATTTACGACAGATGGGGAGTAAAAGTATATGAGCAAACAGAAGATATTGTCACCAAACAACCTGAATGGAACGGGAAAATGAACGGAGATGGCTCTGATTGTGCCCCAGGAACTTACTTTTGGGTTTTGAACTACGAAACATCTATTCAAGATATATCGGCAGCCTCTACCATTACAGGTAATGTTACGTTAATAAGATAGTTCATATTTATTCGCGCTTTGTGAAAGAGTGAGCCAAAAAAAAATTATTTTAGCTCACAGTGATTAGCATTGAAAATATCAATAAGTTTTACGGCGACTGCAAAGCGCTCGACGATGTAAGTTTATACATTCCCGAAAAGTGTATTTACGGCTTATTGGGCCCTAATGGTGCTGGTAAAACATCGTTGATTAGAATTCTCAATCAAATTACTGCACCCGATTCTGGTAAAATTTTATTCAATGACCAACCGCTAGAACGCCGACATGTAGAAATGATCGGCTATTTGCCTGAAGAACGAGGATTATACAAAAAGATGAAAGTAGGCGAACAGGTAATGTATTTCGCTCAATTAAAAGGATTAGATAAACATGAAGCCAAAAGAAGACTGAAATTTTGGTTTGAGAAATTTGATATTGGCGCTTGGTGGAACCGCAAAGTAGAAGACCTTTCTAAAGGGATGCAGCAAAAAGTTCAGTTCATCGCTACCGTTATACACGAACCTAAATTATTGATATTAGATGAGCCTTTTAGCGGTTTTGACCCTATCAATGCGGAAATGATTAAGAACGAAATTTTGCAATTGAGAAAAGACGGAGCAACAATCATTTTTTCTACACACAACATGAAATCGGTAGAAGAAATGTGTGATAAAATTGCGCTTATCAACCGCTCTAAAAAAATATTGGAAGGACGTGTAGAAACGATCAAAAACAAACACAAAACAAACAATTACGAAATACGCTTTGAAGGCAATATGATTTCTTTTTCTACCGCATTGTGGGCTGGCTATAAATTGCTGCACCACGAAGGAGAAAAAGAAAACATGAGGGCTGTGGTGAGTTGTGTTGAGAATCAATCTATTAACGATTTATTGGCGGTGTTGATTCCTGCCGTAAAAATCAAAAGTGTTAGCGAAATAATACCAAGCATGAATGAAATTTTCATTCAAAAAGTAAGAGAGATCAATGGGTAAAACGGGCTTAATCATAAAACGCGAATACATCACCAGGGTGCGTAAACCTTCATTCATCGTGATGTCGATATTGGGTCCCTTGCTGATTGCTTGCACTTTCATTATTCCCTTATTGATCAAACAAAATAATTTTAAAACCTATTATATTCAAGTGGTAGATTACACGCATCAAATTGCACCTGTAATTAAATATTACGACTCCGACCATGTTGTGTACTTAACTACTTATGCCGATCAAAATCATTCTTTAGTTGCCGATAGATTTCAAGAATCAGACGATACTGCCGTGGTATTAATTCCCGAAAAATTCATGGAAAATGCGGCTGTTACAGTGATGCATAAAAATCATCCAGGCTTAAACACCATGACCAAACTCAAAAAAGATTTACAAGATTTAAGAGTGAAATGGGCGGTGAAACAAGGCACCAACATCAACCTAGTAGCATTAGATAAACAGCTTCATGATGTTACCGTAAATTATTACAACGAAGGAACATCTATTGAAGTGCAAATGATCATTGGTTTGATAGCAGGTATTCTCATGTACATGCTCATCATGATTTACGGCGCACAGGTTATGCGTGGTGTGATGGAAGAAAAAACAAATCGTGTAGTGGAAATCATTATTTCATCGGTAAAACCATTGCAATTGTTGTATGGAAAAATTATTGGTGTTGCTTTAACCGGACTCACGCAATTTGTAATATTAATTGTATTCATGCTCACCATTTTCTTTTCTGCAAAAAGCTACTTTATCACGAGCTCTGTAGAGAAAGCACAACAGCAATTATCGGCTTTGCAAACACTTGGACAAAGCAATTTACCCAACCAAATAACGCCTCCTGCTACAGTAGAAAAAAGCACTGAAATCTCTGAACAAGAAATGCTGTTGTACATTGATGAATTAAAAAGTATATTGCCTAAAATGCTTTTGTTTTTTCCACTTTTCTTTTTGGGTGGCTACCTACTCTACTCCTCGTTTTTTGCCTCCATTGGCGCGGCAGTCGATTCGGAAACCGAAACACAACAATTTGTATTACCCGTTACTTTGCCCATCATAGCAGCCATAATTATAGCTACCAATATTTATGAAAATCCGAATGGCGACTTGGCCTTCTGGAGCAGTATTATTCCTATCACTTCGCCTGTAGTAATGTTAGCGCGTTTGCCTTTTATGAATTTAAGCACTCAGTGGTGGGAAGTAGTTTTATCACTTGTATTATTGATTGGCGCATTCATCTTATCTACCCGCTTGGCATCAAAAATTTACCGCACTGGAATTTTAATGTACGGTCAGAAAGCTAGTTATAAAACCATTTTCAAATGGTTGAAGTATAAGAACTAATGAACAAGAAAGTAGCAGTCATAGATTTAGGAACCAACACGTTTAATCTATTGATCGCAGAATTGCTACCCACTGGCAAACACAACATTGTTTACACCGCGCAAGTCCCTTCTAAAATCGGCGAAAAATCTATCAACGACAACAAGATAATTACAGCAGCTTTCGAGCGAGGTATTCAATGTTTGCGCGATATGAAAGAATTTACCGACGAGTATCAAGTAGATAAAATATTTGCTTTCGGCACATCTGCTTTGCGGGGTGCAGCCAATGGAAATGATTTTGTAGAAAGCGCTAAAAAAGAAACAGGAATAAACATCACCATCATTGATGGAAATCGCGAAGCAGAATTGATATATAAAGGTGTTCAACTCTCCTACCCTTTCGATGATTCATTAAAGTTGGTTATGGATGTAGGTGGTGGCAGCAACGAGTTTATCATTGGCAATAAAGACAAAGTGTTTTGGCGTCACAGCTTCAATTTAGGCGTTGCCAGATTGATTTATAAATTCGCCCCTTCCAACCCCATGAAGGTTGAAGAAATTAAAGCTATTGAAGACTATTTAGAAACAGAAATGAAAAACTTGTGGGATGCTTTAGAGCAATTTCCTACTAACGATATGATTGGTTGTGCTGGTTGTTTCAGTTCTTTTCACGAAATGATTTGCGCGCAAAAAAATATTGAATTGAACGACAAAAGCACTTATGAAGTGATTCCTTTAGAAGGCTACAAAGAAATTCATGACATGTTGTTGCCTTCTACTTTTGAGGAAAGAATGGAAATGCCCGGACTAATTTTCATGCGTACCGACATGATAGTTCTTGGAACAATTCTTGTAAATCTGGTATTACGCAAAGCACACATCAAAAATTTATATTTATCTAAATATGCATTGAAGGAAGGTGTGCTGAATGAAATTGCGAATAATAAATTATAACTTTTACTTCTTAATTTAAAGACATTTATGGCGGCTAAAATCTTAATCATCGACGACGAAAAACCAATTAGAAGTACACTAAAGGAAATTTTAGAATACGAGAAATTTCAGGTAGATGAAGCAGCAGATGGCCTAGCTGGCTTGGAAATGGTGAAGAAAGAAAAATACGACGTTGTTCTTTGTGATATCAAAATGCCAAAAATGGATGGCATGGAAGTACTCGACAATATTATGAAACTGGAAGACGAACCTTCTGTGATTATGATATCGGGACACGGAACCATAGACGTAGCAGTAGATGCTTTGAAAAAAGGAGCATACGATTATATCGCCAAACCACTCGATCTAAATAGATTACTAATCACCATTCGCAACGCGATGGATAGAACACAATTGGTAAAAGAAACCAAAGTGTTAAAGAAGAAATTAAGCAAAGCAAAAACATCTGAAATCATTGGAGAATCAACTGCAGTAGCAAGAGTGATTGAAATGATAAACAAAGTCGCACCAACAGATGCACGTGTTTTAGTAACAGGAGGAAATGGATCTGGAAAAGAATTGGTAGCCCGACAAATTCATGAAAAAAGCAATCGCGCATCATCAGAATTGGTAGAAGTTAACTGTGCGGCGATTCCATCTGAATTAATTGAAAGCGAATTGTTCGGTCACGAAAAAGGAGCCTTCACCTCGGCCATAAAACAAAGAATTGGAAAATTTGAACAAGCCATTGGCGGAACACTTTTCTTAGATGAAATTGGTGATATGAGTTTATCGGCACAAGCCAAAGTTTTACGCGCTTTGCAAGAAAGCAAAATCACAAGAGTTGGCGGAGAAAAAGAAATATCGGTAGATGTGCGCATCATAGCAGCTACCAACAAAGACCTCAAAAAAGAAATAGAAGCAGGAAATTTCCGAGAAGATTTATACCACAGATTAAGTGTTATTGTAATTCAAAATCCTTCGCTAAACGACCGCAAGGAAGACATTCCATTGTTAGCAGAACACTTCATCAAACAGATTTGTGAAGAGTATGGTTCGGCACAAAAAACACTCACCAAAGATGCTGTAAAAGAATTGCAAAAAATTAACTGGACAGGTAACATTCGTGAATTTAGAAACGTGATGGAAAGATTGATTATTCTTTGTGGAAATAGCATTTCAGGAGACGACATTGTTACCTTTGCACAACCATTGAGTAAATAAATGCAAAAGTGTCTGCATTGTCATACATGGAATGAAAATCGAGATTATTGCTCGAAATGCAACCACGCACTCAATTACGAAATAGCACGAAAAATAGAAATCGCGAAAAAAGAAGAACAAGAAGCGAATCGCGAAAAGGATGCGCTAGACAAATTCATTTATCGCATGAAAAATTCGCGCTTCATTTTGGTAAAAGGCATCTTCTATTTCTTCTATTCTATATGGTTTATTTTTGCTGCTATTGTTTCATTCTTTGTAGCAATAATTGCTGCTGGTCCGGGCTAACATGAAAGCAAAATTTCATATCATCATCGCAACGGCTTTATACGCCTTTCATCTCATTTGTAAATTCAATAATATTCCAGTTCCTATTTGGCTTAGCAGCTACTTCGCTGATTTCTTGTGCATGCCGCTTTTACTTTCTTACACATTGATCCTCATTCGCAAAATCAAGAAGCTACCTGAGTTTATTTTGAGCTGGCAGATGATTTTGTTCGCGACAGTTTATGTGAGTGCGGTGTTTGAGGTGGTGTTGCCTTATTTTTCGGAGAAATATAAAGGAGATTGGGTGGATGTTGGGATGTATGTTTCGGGAGCAATTCTATTTCATTTTTTTCAGATGAAATATCTAGTAACGATTCAATAACACCCCTCCGTTAACAACTTTCCCTCTACCCTTTTGGCTTTTGACTTATTACTTTTTACTTTCCCTTCATGGCATTAAACATAGTTTTTATAGTGTTTTTCTTGTTGTCGTTTTTGATAGCGATAATAAAGACTTTTTTCTTTCATGATTACGATGTGTTTGACACAATTATCAAGAGCACCATCGACATGTCGAAAAGCGGATTTGAAATTTCGTTGTACCTCACTGGCGCTTTGTCTTTGTGGATGGGCATTATGAAGATTGGCGAGAATGGTGGCGCGATAAATATTTTAACCAAGTTAACCGCTCCTTTATTCACGCGTTTATTTCCCGATGTACCAAAAAACCATCCTGCTTATGGTTCTATCATGATGAACTTCACTGCAAATATGCTGGGCTTAGACAATGCGGCTACTCCGGCCGGATTGAAGGCAATGGGTCAATTACAAGAGATTAATCCCGACAAAGAAAAGGCAAGCAACGCACAAATCATGTTTATGGTGATTAATGCATCGGGACTCACCATTATTCCTGTTAGTATCATCACCATTAGAGCGCAAATGCTTAAAGACGCTGGCTCATCGTTTAATCCTACCGATATTTTTATTCCTGTTTTAATTGCTACTTTTTTCTCTACTTTGGGTGGAATTTTACTCACTAGTTTTATTCAGAAAATAAAGTTCGACAAAGTAATTATTGCTTACTTGGGAGGTGCTGCCTTATTAGTGGTTGGCTTACTATCCATGTCGAATTATTTAAGCGAAACGCAATTGCAAATCTTCTCGAAAATTTTGAGTAGCTCTATTCTATTATCCATTATAGTGAGTTTTATTATCATGGCTTTGAGGAAGAAAGTAAATGTTTACGATTCATTCATTGAAGGTGCAAAAGATGGATTCAGTACCGCCATCAAGATTGTTCCTTACCTCATTGCTATACTTGTTGCCATTGGTGTTTTTAGAGCCAGTGGCGGGATGGATTGGCTGCAAGATGGTATTAAGTATAGTATTGCTTTCTTCTTTCCCCACGCCGATTTATTGTGGGTAGATGCAATACCAACTGCTATAATGAAACCATTAAGCGGAAGTGGTGCAAGAGGTATGATGGTGGAGACAATGAAGACTTTCGGCCCCGAATCATTTCAAGGATTTTTATCGTGTATTTTTCAAGGAGCAGCCGATACAACCTTCTTCATCTTAGCTGTATATTTTGGTTCCATTGGAATTAAGAAAACTAGATATGCTTTAGGCGCTGCATTATTTGCTGATTTATGCGGTGTGATAGCGGCTATTGTGGTGGCGTATATCTTTTACCCGAAATAAAAACTAACAAAAAAGGCTTGAGAATTTTCTCAAGCCTTTTTCTTTATCATTTCCTATTGCTTCTATTTTGCAACAACTACTTCACTTTTTTCTCTAAACAACGAAGATTAGCAATCGATTTAAAAGTAATTGGATCGGCAAACATCGCATCCAATTCTTTTTTAATTCCTTCTTCTACTAAAGGCAATAAAGGTTGCTCAACGCTATGGAAACTCTTTAAAGCATCTTTAATTTCAGCATCCCAAACAGGAGCAAGATTGTCTAAATCTTCAGGATGAATGTGTCCGCGACAATTTGCAGCACCACAACCACAAGGGAAAGAATTATCTAGATTAAAAATACCATACTCATCGGTAATCTCCTCACCAGCTTGAATATCGCGAATAGCAATTTCAAATCCGTAACCAGTACTAATCGTATTTCTGTCGCAATTGTGATTTACATACTTAGCTAAATCCCAGCTCAAAATTCTAATACCTCTTTCGTCGATGTAAGAATATTTCTCAATAACATCTTGCATAGGTTTAGAATGCTTAGCGTATTGCTCATCATCCACCTCAATTTCAAGGCTGTCTTTTACATAAACTATAGTTCCCTTTGGAATAAATTTTTTGGCGAAAATTCCGTAGCCAATAGCATCGCTTACGTGTTTAATCTCGGTGGAAGGATGAATCATTTGTGTTTTTTAATTTTTGATTAACAGGAACTAAAGTTTGAATTAATCCACGAATAATTAAAATCGCAGGGTTACTATTTTTCGATTATTTATGAACATATTAACAATGCACGAAAATCGTGGGATTACAACACAATTTGTTTTGCTTTCTCTAGAGCAGAACCAATACCACCTAAATTATTTCCACCTGCTGTGGCATAGAATGGCTGTCCGCCACCACCACCTTGAATTTCTTTCGCCAATTCGCGAACGATATTCGAAGCATTCCATCCCTTAGCTTTCACCAATTCTTCGTTAATTACCACCGTTAAATTTGGTTTTCCAGCAATCTCAGCCGCTAACACCATGAATAAGTTTGGCACTTCAGCTTTCAACTGAAAAGACAAATCTTTAATAGCATCTACCGATTCCAATTCTATCTTTTTCGCCAAGAAACTAACGCCGCCCAATTGCTCAATTTCTTTAAGCAATTCAACTTTTAATCCTTTAGCCTTTTCGCTCAATAGAGCCGAAATATCTTTCGTTAATTTAGCATTGTCGTCGATTAATTGTTGCGCTGCTTTTTTCAAATCTTTCGGATTTTTCAACACCTCTTTCACCTCTTGCAACAATTGTAATTGCTCGTTGATATAAGCATCGGCTTTTTCGCCAGTGATAGCTTCAATCCTTCTGATACCTGCTGCAACAGCACTTTCAGAAAGCACAATCACTTTACCAATTTGCACTGTTGATTTAACGTGAGTTCCACCGCACAATTCCACAGATTCACCAAACTGAACCATACGCACCTTATCGCCATATTTTTCGCCAAATAAAGCCATTGCTCCGCGTTTTTTAGCTTCATCAATAGCGATAGCTCTTTCTTCTTGTAATGAAATATTGGCGCGAATATTTTGGTTCACTATGTCTTGGATTTGTTTCAATTCTTCATCGGTCACTTTTTGAAAATGAGAGAAGTCGAAACGCAAATTATTTTCATTCACCAACGATCCTTTTTGCTCTACATGAGTTCCTAAAACACAGCGTAAAGCATGGTGCAACAAGTGCGTTGCAGAGTGATTTGCTTCGGTAGCCAAACGTTTCGATTTGTTCACCACTGCTTTCACTTCAGCATTTACATCTTTGGGTAATTTATCTAAGAAATGAAGGAATACTCCATTCTCTTTTTTGCAATCCAATACTGAATATTTTTCTCCGCCCACTTCTAAGAAACCGCGGTCGCCCACTTGTCCGCCACCTTCTGCATAAAAAGGAGTTTCACCCAATTCCACTTGCACCAATTCTTTTCCTTTGGTTTTTACTTTACGGTAGCGCAATATTTTTGAAGTCGCTTCTAGTTGATCGTAGCCCACAAATTTGCCTTCCCCTGCGTTTACAGAAATCCAATCGTCTGTTTCTACTGCTGATGCAGAGCGAGAGCGTTCTTTTTGTTTTTCTAACTCTGCTTGAAAACCTTTCATATCAACCGTCAAGCCTTTTTCACGCGCCAATAAATCGGTTAAGTCGATAGGAAAACCATACGTATCAAACAATTCAAAAGCGAAAGATCCTTCAATCACTTTAGACTTTAGACTTTCAGCCTTAGACTCAAACTTTTGAATTCCTTTCTCCAAAGTTCTCAAGAAATTTTGCTCTTCTTCTTTGATTACTTTTTCAATGAACTCTTGTTGTTTTTCCAATTCAGGGAAGAACTTGCCCATTTGCTCATTCAACACTTCCACCAATTGATAGATGAAAGGTTCATTCATATTTAACTTGCTATAGCCATATCGAACGGCTCTTCTTAAAATACGACGAATAACATAACCTGCGCCGGTGTTCGACGGCATTTGTCCGTCGGCAATAGCGAAAGAAACCGCACGAATATGATCGGAAATCACACGAATAGCGATATCTGTTTCTTCAGTAACACCGTATTTTTTATTGGTGATTTTTTCTATTCTGTAAATCAGCGGAGTAAAAACGTCGGTATCGTAATTTGATGTTTTTCCTTGTAAAGTACGCACTAAACGCTCGAAGCCCATACCTGTATCCACATGTTGAGCGGGTAATTTCTCTAATGAACAATCTGCTTTACGATTGAATTCCATGAACACATTGTTCCAAACTTCAATTACTTGAGGATGGTCGTTGTTCACTAGAGATGCGCCACTTACTTTTTTTCTGTCTTCATCAGATCTTCCGTCATAGTGAATTTCGCTGCAGGGGCCGCACGGACCTTGATCGCCCATTTCCCAAAAGTTATCTTTCTTATTTCCGTTCAAGATTCTATCTTCTGCAATGTATTTTTTCCATTCGTCGTATGCCTCTTGATCGAAACCTAAGTTACTGTCTTTATCTCCTTCAAAAACGGTAACGTACAAGCGATCTTTATCGATTTTATAAACGTCAGTTAGCAACTGCCAAGCCCACTCAATCGCCTCTTTTTTAAAGTAATCACCAAACGACCAGTTACCTAGCATTTCGAACATAGTATGATGGTAAGTATCTACCCCTACTTCTTCTAAATCGTTGTGTTTACCCGACACGCGCAAACACTTTTGTGTATTGGCGATACGTGGATATTTCACAGGCGAATTCCCTAAAAAAATATCTTTAAACTGATTCATCCCGGCGTTGGTAAACATTAGGGTTGGATCGTTTTTAACCACCATTGGAGCCGAAGGAACGATGTGGTGTCCTTTGCTCTCAAAAAATTTCATAAACTGTTCGCGTACTTCAGCAGCTTTCATAAAATAAATGTAAAATCGTTAATTTCAGGGCTTTGCTCAAACACAAAAAAATCTTATCTTCACGAGCCTTGCTTTAATTGGCAAATCTAAGTAATCGTATGTCAAAAGAGAAATTTGGAGTAGGACAATCGATAAAATATGCGAAAAGAAAACCGCGTAAGGCTTTGGTATTTCTTTTAGTGGTCACTTTGATTGCCTTTTTAATCAACATGGCCTTACTTCCTTACTTAGAAAAATACGTTTCAAAAAGAAAATCGAGAGAGATAGACAAACTTAAATACGAGTACGCTTTGATGAGCTTGCGTATGGAGAGGATGAACAAAGATTTACAAAAGCTAGCCAATCAAGACGATAGTTTGTATGCCTCTGTTTTTGGTTTAACACCACTCACTGAGGAGCAAAGAACCGCTGGTGTAGGCGGACACAAAATGAATGAAGATTTAAGTGGCTACGAATATTCGCACTTAATGAAAAGCACCAATACCAAGCTAAAAGCCTTGGAAGCCAAAATTCAAGTACAAGAAGAATCGTTCAAAAGAATACAGAAAAAAGCAAGAGATGTAGCGCATAAAATAGCTACTATTCCAGCCATTCAACCTTTAAAAAACAAGCATAACGTACAGCTATCATCGGGATTCGGTATGCGATTACACCCCGTTCATGATACTTATAAAATGCATACGGGTCAGGATTTCACCGCCCCCAAAGGCACAGCCATTCGCGCTACAGGTGATGGCACAGTTGTTTTCGCAGGCACCAACGGAAGTGGCTATGGAAAACATGTAATTATTAAACATGATTATGGTTTTCAAACTTTATATGGGCACATGAGTAGAATCGATGTTCAAAAAGGCGATAAAATAAAACGAGGAGATGTAATTGGAGGAGTTGGTTCAACGGGTATTTCTACCGCTATGCACCTTCATTATGAAGTAATAAAAAAAGGAACCAAAGTAGATCCTGCTAATTTCTTTTTTGATGATATTACTTATACTGAATACCGTGAGATGATGGAAATATCGCGACGCATCAACCGTGCACTCGATTAATCGGAAACAATTTTTTTAACCACAGAGACACAGAGTACACTGAGTTCTACAGATATTTACAAGAACACAATGACGCTTTGCTTAAAGGAGTTCACTGAGAGAAGGACTTAAAAACACATACCTTATTTTGAGAGCTACTCTCTGTGTACTCTATTAAAACGCAGTGTCTCTGTGACCCAATTAATCAATTTCATTTCTCTTAGAAACTCCGTGTACTCTGCGTCTCTGTGGTGAAAATTTTAAAATAAGTGATAATCATATTTTTATATCTTTACCCACAAATTAGTCAAAGTGCCCTACAAGGAAAAAGAAACATCGAAATTGTATTACACCATTGGTGAAGTATCTGAAATGTTTGATGTAAACACTTCATTGATTCGCTTTTGGGAGAAGGAATTCGATATTCTTAAACCCAAGAAAAGTAAAAAGGGCAATCGCTTGTTTACCAAAGACGATGTAGAAAATTTCAAACTCATTCACCACTTGGTGAAAGAAAGAGGTTTCACTTTAAGTGGAGCCAAAGACAAACTAAAGAAACATAAGTTTGAAGCCAAAAAAGAAGTGGAAATGGTGCAATCTTTAGAGAAAGTAAAGAAGTTTTTATTGGCTCTTAAAAAGGAATTGTAAGTATTTTCTGCAAAATTTTCATTTTTTGAAACCTTTCATCCTTTCTGCAAGTAAGGGTAAATCCAAACCCTAAATCAACAGTTTTGAAAAAGAAAGTACTTGTAGTAGAAGATGAGCAAATGCAAGCCAAGCTACTTGTAAACACATTGCTCAAAGAAGATTCAGAAGTTTTTTTGTGTGAAGAAGGCAATTACGCCAAAACCATTTTGGGTTTAAATAAATTCGACATTATATTTTTAGACATCAACATTCCAAACATAAGTGGGGTTAAGACTATTAGAAATGATTCGCTCTAGTGAAGATCAGGCAAATTTCAATACTCCTGTGGTGATTTGCACTACATCTGACGACCACAACCACAAACTGGAATCGTTTAAAAATAAGGCTAACGAATATTTCTTGAAACCAATATTACCAGATAAGATACGATCGACGGTGAGTTATTATTTGTCGTGAATCTCCAAAGCCCTGCTCCTGTCTTTTAGTATTTGAATGTACTGTTTTTTTAACTCGTCGTTTAAAAAACTTTTAGAAATAAAATCTTGAAATTCACTTATTAAAGAAGCGTATTTCATCATTATTTTTTCTGCAGCAACTGGAGTTATCTCTATCTTTTTAGCCAATTCAATAAAATCTTTTCTTCGTATTTTATTTTTCTTTCCATTCATATGCAAAGCCATCTGCTCAGGATCAGCTTTCCCCATTACCAAAGTACTCGACATTAAGTCGTAAGCCGGAGATAAACGATATTGATTTTCATCGTTTTTGATGATAGAGAAATTCTTCAAATGCATATCGGCATTTCCTGTGATAAAAGAGAAAACAGCTATATCAAAGAATTTAATCAAATCGATACCCGGGGCCGAAGAATATTTTTTAATTGTTTTACCCACCTTCTCCATCGTACCGTTATCGTATTTACTTCTTCCAACACTAGACACCTCCATCAACTGACAGAAATCTTCCATAGGCACTTTTTTACCATTGTCTCTATCAAATCTTTTGGTAACATATACCAATTGATTGGTCTCGGTTCTCAACAAAGTATGCTGCGCCGTTTCGATGCCAGCCAATTGCGCTAAATGCATAGTTAAATCCTCATTTTCTGGAATGGATGGATACACTTCAGATTGAGGTTTTAAAATATATTGCCCCCATAAACCAACAATGGTTAATCGTGATTTTTTAGGATCATCAGGAAGAGCTTCTAAATTGAGCGACAATTTAGGCTGAACACCCGGAATAGTGATGCTTCTTTTGGTAATTTCTTCAGCCATTTCATGAAGCTCCTTTTTGCTTAATGACAAGATTGGCGGAATTAATGTATTGAATATTTTTTTGCTGCATTTAGGATGAAAATCAACTTGATTTTCATCTAATTCTTTGTAGCAATACAAACATCTATTTAACTTACTTTCCATCTTATTCTCTTATTACACTTACGGCACCAATACAATCTTTGCACACACTTAACAACAGTTCCATTCTATCTTTTTCGTTGAGCTTCCAATTCTTCAATGCTATATCGAGTAAAAAACCTTCGGGAATCAAACCATCAAAAAACGGAAGCATATTTTTTTCATCTGTGTAGGTCTCAGTACGAACAGGCAATGTCTGACTAATAGCGCCATGAATAGGATTTCTCACATATTCTTCGCTGTAAGTAAAATGATATCCACTTTCATTTTGCTCCACGTCACCAACATGAGTTTCATGAAAATACACTTTTCCTTTTTTCATTTTTATTGAAGATTTATTTCCATTATTTCATCGTGCTTTACTTCAATTAAAAAAGTAGGATCTTGCTTTTTATTCCATTCCAATGCTTTTGGATTAGGCAAAATCTTCCACGCAACAATATTTCCCTTTTCATCTCTCACTTCATTCATTAAAAAACCCACCACTTGTATTTTATTCGTCTTTGTAATAGTAACTGCTTTACCAAGTAAATTATACCAAATTTGCCAAGGATCATTTGCTTTAGAATTCACTCCTAAATGAAAGCCGAAAAACGAAAGAACTTCATTCACTTTATCCAATCTAAGCTTCGATCTTCCTTGTTCCAAATCACGAAGAAAATGAAGTCCAACCCCAGTCATATCAGCCAGTTGCTCTTGAGTAAGCTTTTGCTTTTCGCGCTGGTATTTCACGAAGGCAGCTATGTTACTTGTTTCTTTCATTATATAATTAATGTATACAAATATACAAAATAAATAATAAAATACAATAAACGAACACCATTTTAATTAAATTGATATTTTATACGTTTTTAGTATATGATAAAATTGAATGAAATATACCCGATAGGGTATAAATAACTCGCAAACCTAACATCTACAGCTATTTTAGCGAGGCGCAACCTCTTGGGTAGGAAAACCAACAA
>JBMTCG010000050.1:0-19018 GCA_049430665.1 Flavobacteriales bacterium
GGTACCTCGCAATGACGAGCTGGGTGCAATGACGAACTGTCTTAAAACAAAAAGAGCGATGATTAAAAACCATCGCTCTTTTTTATGTTGTAAAATGATTATCAGTTCAACATTACCGGCATAACTAACATCAAAATATCTTCATCGGCATTTCTTTCTTCTACAGAAGGAATGATAATACCAGCGCGGTTAGGTGCCGACATCTCGATATTGATACTGTTGCTGTCCATGTTGTTCAACATTTCAATTAAGAATTTAGAGTTGAAACCAATTTCCATGTCGTCGCCTTCGTACTGACAAGTTAATCTTTCGCTTGCTTCGTTAGAGAAATCTAAGTCTTCGGCAGAAATGTTTAACTCGCTTCCTTGAATTTTCAAACGAACTTGGTGTGTTGTTTTGTTGGCGAAGATAGAAACACGTTTGATAGAGTTTAACAATAAAGCTCTGTCGATGGTTAATTTATTTGGATTTTGTTTTGGAATAACTGCTTCGTAGTTAGGGTATTTACCTTCAATCAATCGGCAAATCAAGTTGATGTTGTCGAAAGAGAAGAAAGCGTTAGATGCATTGTATTCTACTTTTACCGCTACGTCTTTTGTTCCTATGTTAGAACGCAATAGAGTAAGTGGTTTTGAAGGCAAAATGAATGAAGATGTTTTGCCTGCTTTAGAATCGAAACGTTTGTAACGAACCAATTTGTGTGCATCTGTAGCAACGAAAGTGATGTTTTCTTGAGATAACTCGCAAAAAACTCCCGACATTACCGGTCTCAATTCGTCGTTACCCGCAGCAAACAAGGTTTTGTTGATAGCACCCAACAATACTTTAGAGTTGATTTCAACAGTTGAAGCTTGCTCGATAGCTGGAGTTTTAGGAAACTCTTCGCCATTGAAACCGCTTAATTTATATTTACCGTAGTCGCTTAAAATCTCAATACCAAAATTCTCTTTGTTTACAGAGAAAGTAAGAGGATGATCGGGAAAAGTTTTTAAAATCTCAATGAGTAATTTACCAGGAATAGCCACTTTGCCATTCTCTTTAGATTCGATTTGCATTTTCGCCGACATGGTGATTTCTAAGTCGGAAGCTGAAATACTCAAGTCATTGCCGTTGATATCGAAAAGGAAGTTATCTAAAATGGGCAATGCGTTGTTCGAGCTCAACACTCCGCCTGTAAGCTGCAATTGTTTTAATAATGTAGCACTTGATACAATAAATTTCATGTCGGTTTTTTTAATGGATACCCCACAAATATAACCGATTCATTTTAGGGCTTAAGCTTTGAAAAGGGGAAATTATTAACAAATTATAAAAAAGGAGAAATGTTTAATTATTCATTAAAATTTAGCGAGTATTCTAAAATTCAATAATCTTCCTGTAAGGTGGTTGGGAACAGCATATTGTGTATTCGATACGTCTTTTATCCATAAATAACTTACTGTATTTTGAATATCCAATAAGTTAAACACCTCGAGTCTAAACATTAAATTGTCGCAAAAGCGAAGTAGGCTGTTAGGCTTGATGGCGAGAAATTTTTTCCCCCTTCTTAGTTTATTGTCTTGAATTAATTCATAAGAAAATCCTATGTCAACTCTTTTGTAATCGGCAATTCTAAAAGCATTTCTATATTGTACCGCATTCATTTGTCCGAAAGGATAACCTGTTCCGTATGTTAAATTTAAATGCAATTTAAATGCTGGGAAACGAGGCATTTCATCTTGAAAAAATACACTTACGTTTACTCTTTGGTCTGTTGGTCGGTGGATATAACCTGGATTTACCAAAACACTGTCGCTCACCACTTTGCTGGTTGGATAACCACCACTTATTTCTTCTCCATTGGTATTGAATTTTCTGTAATAATAATCGCTGTTTAAGTTTTCCTTAGAGGTCATGTAGGTAATGCTTAGCCACGACTCTAGTCCTCTAACAAATTCACCATTCAATCTTCCTTCTATGCCACGAGCGTAACCGCGTGCATCATTTTTACCAAAGTAGTTTATTTGTACTTGATCTACGTTGTAAGGAATAAGGTTGTACATGTCTTTGCAATAGGCTTCGGTGCTTAGCTTAAATGGCCTGTTCCACATAAAAAACATCATGTTCATAGCAGCGCCATACTGAATAGAGGTTTGCGCCATTACTCCGTTTTGCAATTCAAACTCTAAGTTTCTTAGTTCCTTGTACAGCGGTGGTTGTTGGTAAACACCTACATAAGCGCGGTAAGAGAAGCGCAAGGAGTCGTTCATTTTATTGGAAGGAACAAAGGAAATACTAACACGCGGACTCACCACCAGCTGCTTGTTGTAATCCCAGTAATTGGCTCTAACACCAGCAAAAACAGAAAGATCTCGGCCTGTTTTTTTGTTTTCAATGAGAGTCCAATTTCGCTGTAAAAAACCGCTGAATCTATTCGTTTGTAATTTGTTTTTTGCTTGAATCAAAACAGGAAGAACAATTTCTTCTGTGTTTTTTGGTAAAGAAAAACCTGCAGAATCTAAGTATTGCCATTCTTTGTAAGAAGCATCTACCATTTCTATTTGGTATTTCAATCCGTAAAGAAAAGAGCCATTGCTCATTTTGTATTCGTTGAAATTTTCGAGGTTTATGATGGTGGAGTTTAGCTTACTTCGAGTATGATTTAAAAAGCCGCCAACACCAAGGTTAAAAGCTACTTTACCAAAATCGGTGCTACCCAAATCAGTTTCCAATTGATTAAGTGCATATTGTCCTTCAATATCAAATGCCACTTGCTCGTATGAGTTAAATGCCGAGAGGGTAAATCTTGATTTCAATCGGTAATTGGGTTTGTATTCGGCAGAAAGAGCACCAAAGTAACTTTCGAAAATATCATTCTCTTGACCGTCAAAATAAACCTTCATCTCAAAAGCATTATTGATACCGCCAAAGCGTGTGGTTCTGTTTTCGGGAATAGAAATGTATTGGTTGCGCGCTGCGTTTCCTAGAAAAGAAATATCCCATTTTTTGCCCAAAGGATAGGTGATATAGCTTTGAAAATCGATGAAGTTAGGCCTATAGGTTCCTTTGGTATCGCTGGTGTTTAGAAGGTAGGCATTCGATTTCTGACGGAAGCCCAAAAGGTAAGTTCCTTTTTTGTTTAATTTCCCTTCGGTGTGTGCTCTAAAGCCTAAAAAACTTAGGTTGAGAGAGCTTGCGGTGGAGTCGGGGCGCTTGTAAGTGATATCTAAAACACTCGACATTTTATCTCCATATCGCGCTTCAAATCCTCCAGCATAAAAGTTAATGTTGTCAACCATATCGGCATTCACAAAGCTTAAACCTTCTTGCTCTCCAGCACGCACCAACATAGGTCTAAAGATTTCAATGCCGTTGACATAAATTAAATTCTCATCGAAATTTCCACCACGAACAGAGTACTGACTGCTTAACTCATTGTTGCTACTAACGCCAGGCTGCGATTTTACAATGTCTAAAGCATCGCCGCCAGCAGAGGGTAGATTATTTAAGTGTTTGCTGTTTATTTTTATTCCTCCCGATTGTTTTTTAGCATCCACATTAACTTTAGCGGTCATCACCATACTGCTTTCCATAGTGATGTTTATTTTGGTTCTAACCTTGGCATTTATTGTAACGGAGATGGGGTGGTGGGCAACATGCGAAAACTCAATCGTAATATTTTTGTTGGCAGGAATAGCGAATTCATAATAGCCTGAATCGTTGGCTGTAAAACTTTCACGCGTTTCTAAAACGTAGATATTAACGTTGCCAATTTTTTTGCCTGCAGAATCTAAAGCGCTTCCATACACTTCAACTTTATCTTGTGCTTGAAGATTAAAACACAAAAAAAGAAAAGCGATGATATGAAAAAATCTACTTTTCAATTTTAAGTTCTCCGTTTTTCCATGCTCTTAAAAAAGAAGCCCAAGCAATGGGGTTTAGCAAATTGTTTGGTGGAATTTGTCCGCCATAATACAACTGACTTTTAGCTTGATTTTGTAAATATTTATGATTTAAACTAGCATCGGCTTTGTATTCAGAGTTATTCACTTCCACGCGTTTCATGTTGCGTTGTGCATATTCGTAATCGCCTTCTGGAATAACTTTATTTTCAAAAGCATATTTAAACTGCTGGTAAGAAGGCCAGCGGGTAATGTTTACTGTTGGGTAAATAGCAGTGTCTCTTTTCATCAATTGTATTAATGAATAAGAAGATTGAGTGAGTGTATCTGGTAGGCGATAAGTTTCTGTTTGAAAACCCACCGATGAGAATTTTAAGGTGTCGCCTGCGGTAATCACCAATGAAAAATAGCCAGAGGCATCGGCCATAGTACCGCGATTGGTGCCCGCTATTAGAATGCTTGTATAAGATACTGCTTGCATGCTATCGGCAGAAATAATGATTCCAGTGAGTTGTACTATTTTTTTCTTTTTGTCGCCTTGTGCTATAGCACAAAAGGATAAAAGCAGAAATGAAATTAGGAGGTATGTTAACTTTTTTTGCATAGCGTAAAGCTAACAAAAACGGCGGTACTATTTAATTATTGTGAGTATTAATTCTCGCTTATTCAAATTGTTGTCGATTACCACAATACGCACCGTGTGTTCACCTTCTGCAATATAGCTAGGTATTTTCATGCTAATGGTCTTTGTTTTAGAATCGTATTCCAACAATTCCCATTTTTCATCAAAATAACCATCGAAGCGCGCGATCTTTGATTGCCAGTCTTCAATAGTGAATTTCAATTCTTTTAATTCACCTATCTTTTGATTGTTCTTAACGTTTTGGGCATGGATATAGGGCGCGAGGGTGTCGATAGACAAGCAATATCTACCAAAGTTTCTTATTTCTCCCGATGCTGTATCGTTGTGTAAATCTGCTGCTTTGTATTGCACAATAACGTTGTTTCCATCTAACAAGCCAATGGTGAATTTATCGCGGTAGCAATAAAGTGAAGTGTCAATGGCAAAACATATCATTGCGCCGTTTTGCAAGGGGGTAGCATCATGGCAAATGGTGTGGGTGGTAGAAACGCATTTACCTACTTTCGGCCCCTTCTTGTATTTCAATTTAACATCATTGTACACCGAATAGGCTGGTAACTTGAACTTGAAATTGCTGTCGGCATATTCAAATTCTTCGTTGTGTAAAATATAAGGAACAGTGTCGTTTCTTTTGTGCAAAGTGTAAGATGTTTTGGGGCCCATAACCACTGGTAAACTTACCGACGCTTTGTTGCCGTGTATATCGAATACTTCAATTTTCACAGTATGCACCAAGGTGTCGTTAAACGACATTCTTCCTCTGTTGGCAACGCTATCGTAAATGGTAGTTAGGTAATTCTGGTCGAGAAAACATTTTTCTATCCAGCGTTTTTGTTCTCTTTTAAAAAGGTAATCGGTATGACTATTAATATACCTCCATTTGGTGTGCTCAATTTCATCTAAAGAGTGACTGTAAATTAGTTTGTCGTCGAAATAAACTGTGGCTTTGTAAACGCCAAAAGTGTTAGCTCTGCCTGTAAACTTATCGGTTGCAAAATAGCCAATACCAAATGGGCCGTAAACCTTAGTAGTGTCGGTGTATTTTACAGAATCTTTTTCAGTGTAAAACTGCACTGCGCCATTTAATTTTGGGGTGTGCAGATATAAAGGTGTTTTTGACTTGTTTACAGCAGATGTATCAGAAAGAGGGTAAATTCTTATTCCTTTAATGACAGGTGCAATATTGTCAACTACGCCCCAATTGAAAAACAAGGGATTTATTTCTGTTGTTCCTCTGTGAACTTCAAGGTGTAAGTGTGGGGTTGGACTATGCCCCGTTGTTCCAGAATAAGCTACAAATTGTTTCTTCTTAACTGGGTAATCAATAGGATCGAAATAAATATCGTTCTTGTTTTCTTGCAATTGAATTCTCTTTGCTTTTAGCGCTGAATCAACTTTGGGTGCAAATCCATCGAGATGGCAATACACTGTGGTGAGTCCGTTGGGATGCGTGATGTACAATGTTTTTCCATAACCCCAAGCCGAGTTCATAGAGATTCGAGATACATAACCCTCTGCGCAAGAATAAATTCTTTTACCAATTTGTCCGTCGGTTGAAACATCAATCCCTCCATGAAAATGGTTGGGACGTAATTCTCCGAAGTTACCAGCTAATTTAACCGGACCGTCAACGGGCGACACGAAATAGTTTCTGTCGTAAGGAAATTGTGTAGTGTCTTTTGGTAGTAGTTGCGCAAATGCACACAACCCAATCAAAAGAAAAAGTAATACTAGGGTTTTTGTTTTCATTTGTTTCACGTTTTCAAAAGTAGTGCACTCTATTGGATGTGGGGTTTTTCATCAAGAATAATATCAACACGACATTGTTTAATTTCAATTTTCAAGCCACCGATATGCGCTCTGGTTAGCTTTTCAGTGAATTTATCGTATCTTTGCGCCTCATTTTAAATAATATACATTGACAAATTTTACAGAACTCGGATTATCGGCGCCCCTTTTGAAGGCCTTAACAGAGATGGGTATTGAAACCCCTACACCTATTCAAGAACAAGCAATACCAATACTTATAGGAGAACCACGCAACTTTATAGGACTTGCTCAAACTGGAACAGGTAAAACTGCCGCTTTCGGCTTACCTCTATTAGAGGTTTTGAAACCAGAATTGAGACATACACAAGCTTTAATTTTGGCGCCTACACGTGAACTAGGACAACAAATTGCACAGCAATTACAGTTGTTTGCGAAGTACACAAGCACCATTAGAATCGTAGTTGTTTACGGTGGAGCATCTATCGTTGAGCAAATGCGCGCTCTTAAAAATACGCCGCACATCATTATCGCAACGCCAGGTAGGTTAATGGATTTGATGAGCAGAAAAGCATTATCTATCACCGACATTAGCCACGTTATTTTAGATGAGGCAGATGAAATGTTGAACATGGGCTTTAAAGAGGATATCGATGAAATTTTATCGCATACTCCAGAAGATAAAGTTACTTGGTTGTTCTCGGCAACTATGCCTAAAGACATCAGAAGAATTGTGAGTAAATACATGCCTGAAGCTGCTGAAATAGCAGTGAACAAAGGCGGTGAAATGAACAAAAAAATCAAGCATCAGTATGCAGTAGTGCGTGAATCTGATAAAACACAAGCGTTGAAAAGATTTATTGAGGCAACAGAGGAAATGCGTGGTATAGTATTCTGTCGCACTAAAATCATTACTCAACAGTTGGCTGAAGATCTTAAGAAACACGATATCAAAGCTGAGCCTTTGCATGGAGATATGTCTCAAAGTCAGCGCGACCAAGTGATGAAACGCTTTAAAGCCGGTGGTTTACAAGTGTTAATTGCTACCGACGTTGCAGCTCGCGGTATTGATGTTAACGACTTAACACACGTTTTCCATCATTCATTGCCAGATAGTTTTGCTTTCTATACCCATAGAAGCGGACGAACAGCTAGAGCTGGTAAAGACGGTTTGTCGATTGCTTTTGTGTCGCAAGGTGATGTTAGAAAAATCAAGATGTTAGAGAGAGAATTGAAAGTTGCTTTCGAAAAAGTAATGATTCCTAGTGCTAGCAATATCTTGTTGTTGAAATTAACGCAATGGGCAGAAAAAGTAGTGGCAGCAAAGCCTTTGGCTAAGAATATTGAAGAAGTAGACACTAAAGTTCAAGAGTTATTTGCTGAATTAACCAGAGAGGAATTGATTGAAAAATTAGTTGCTATTGAGTTGAAAAAATTGTCTTTCGATAACCGCGATTTAAACGGTGGTGGTGAAAGAAGAGAGAGTAGAGATGGCGGTCGCGAAAGAGGTGGAGATAGATTTGAAGATAGAGGTCAGGCTCGCTCAAACGGAAAAACTCGTTTCTTCATCAATATTGGAGAAATGGACAGAGTTGACGATAGAGATTTGATTGAGTTGGTTTCTATGCAAACTCGTTTGTCGGTTGATGATATTAGTATTGATAAGATTGAAGACAAGCATTCTTACTTTGAAATTACAGAACAACATTCTGAAAAAGTAATGGATGATTTTAACGGATTTACTTTTAGAGGTAGAGATATTCGTGTTGACAAAGCAGCCAGAGGTGGCGGCGGAGGCGGCCGATATGGTGGTGGAAGAGGTGGATACGGCGGCGGTGGCCGTGATCGTTTTAGTAGCGCTCCAAGAGGTGGTTATGGTAGAAGAGAAGGCGGAAGCGGCGGTGGTCGTGATGGTGGAAGTCGTGGCGGATTTGGCGGCGGACGCAGAGAAGGTGGTAGCGGAGGAAGTGGAAGACGCGACGAAAGACCTAGAAGAAGATTCTAGATTTATTTGAAAATAGAAAAGCCTCTTGATAAAAATCGAGAGGCTTTTTGTTTTGTAGAGACCCAAAATTTTGCGTCTCATTTTTTTTGTTTGTGTATTAAGACGCAAAATTTTGCGTCTCTACATTACGAGTACATTTGCTCTCTCAGCGCCGCAACCTTAGGGTCGGCCATATAGTCATCATAAGTCATTGGCTTGTCAATTTGCCCTTTCGGCGTAATTTCAATGATTCTGTTGGCTACAGTTTGGGTGAACTCACGGTCGTGAGAGGTGAATAAAACGATGCCAGGGAAGTTTTTCAAAGCGTTGTTGAAGGCTGTGATGGATTCCATGTCGAGGTGATTCGTTGGTTCATCTAGTATCAACAGGTTGGCCGATGTGAGCATCATTCGTGAAACCATACATCTTACTTTTTCTCCTCCCGAAAGTACATTCGATTTTTTCATTACCTCATCGCCAGAGAACAACATTTTACCTAAAAATCCTCTGATATACACCTCATCTTGGTCGCCAGAATACTGACGTAACCAATCGATTAGATTTAGTTTGCCGGTGAAGTATTTAGCGTTTTCATTGGGTAGGTAAGAGGTAGTGATGGTTTGTCCGTAAGTGCACGTGCCCGAATCAGGTTGTGCTTCGCCAGATAGAATTTGAAATAAGGCGGTGATGGCCGGACCTTCCTTGCCAATAAATGCGATTTTGTCGCCCTTGTTTACAACAAATTCAATGTTGTTTAAAAGAACTTTACCTTCTACAGTTTTGTTTAGTTTCTCTACTGTTAGAACCTGATTACCAGATTCACGGTTTTGTTGAAATATAATGCCTGGATACCTTCTGTTTGAGGCTTTTATGTCTTCTAATGAAATTTTATCTAAGGCTTTCTTTCTACTTGTTGCTTGTCTCGATTTAGAGGCGTTGGCGCTAAAGCGGGCAACGAAATCTTGAAGTTCTTTAATTCTGTCTTCGGCTTTTTTGTTGGCCTGTGCTTTTTGTGCTAAAACCAGCTGACTCGCCTGGTACCAAAAAGTGTAGTTACCGGGGAAGAGAGTGATTTTACCAAAATCGATATCGGCGATGTTGGTACAAACGGTATCTAAGAAACGACGGTCGTGCGATACAACGATTACGGTGTTGTTGAAATCCAAAAGGAAGTCTTCTAACCAAGCAATCGTGTTCATGTCCAAGTCATTCGTTGGCTCATCGAGAATCAATATATCTGGATTGCCAAATAAAGCTTGTGCCAATAGCACCTTTACTTTATCAGAACCTTTTAAATCTTTCATTAAGGTAGCATGCATTTCATCCTTGATTCCCAGTCCACTAAGTAAAATTGCAGCTTCCGATTGAGCATTCCATCCATCCATCTCAGCGAACTCCGATTCCAGCTCAGATGCTTTCATTCCGTCTTCTTCTGAAAAGTCGGGTTTAGCATAAATAGCATCTTTTTCTTGCATGATAGTGTAAAGCCTTTTGTGGCCCATAATCACCGTATCTAAAACTGGAAATTCATCAAACTCAAAGTGATTTTGTTTCAACATAGTGAAACGCTTCCCTGGCTCAATGTAAATATGTCCCGAATTAGGCTCTAAATCGCCCGCCAATATTTTTAAAAAAGTAGATTTCCCTGTTCCGTTGGCACCAATTACGCCATAGCAGTTTCCGCCTGTGAACTTAATATTCACCTCATCGAACAAAACTCTTTTGCCAAATTGCAGGGATACATTTATTGCTTCAATCATTGTAAAATTATTTGAGGCTGCGAAATTAAGGTTTCTTTTCGACTTTTTTCTTGCATAAAGCAACCCCTTGCTATTATCTTCGTCTTTCTCGCAAACAAACCCTTAACGTTTAATATTTTATGAAATCATTTATTACCCGTCAATCAAAAAAAGTGGCTATCGTTGCTTTAGCTGTTGGTTTAATGACTACTTCATGTAACAAAGATAAAGACGCTCCTGCTTTACCGGCAGCTACATCAATGGATTTTAGTTCATCGAGTTTAACTGGGAGTAATAAAACAGAAGGCATTGCATATGGATATGTAACTGCTGGAATGTACTATTGGAACTCTGTTATTGCATTAAACATTGCAGTTCCTGTTGCATCATTTAAAGAAGCATTCAACCATGAAGCAAAATATTCGTCAAAGGATAAAGACTATGTTTGGTCTTATGATGTAGTAGTTAAAGGCACTAAGTATACAGCTAATCTTCATGGTAAGGTAGATGGAGATGAAGTAGCATGGAAAATGTTGGTTTCTCAGCAAGGAGGTTTCCAAAATTATGAGTGGTACACAGGTACTTCTAAATTAGATGGTACTTCTGGTCAGTGGAAACTAAACAAAGGAGCAACTTCAGGAACTGTAAATTACTTAATAATAGATTGGACAAACAATTCCACTAATTCAACGCACTCTACTAAGTTTACCGTGAGTGATGCGAATGATACTGCTTATGGTAACTATATCAATTACTATGTAAATACAGATGCCGAGTTTAACGGTCATTATGATATTTACGATGCAGCTAAAAAAGAACTAACCCAAGTGATGTGGAGTACTGCCGATAGACATGGTAAAGTTATTGGTCCGCTAGGCAATAGTGCTTGCTGGGATTCGGCTACAAATGATGTGAGCTGTAATTAAGAGATAGATTATAAAAGAAAACCCCGAAGATTACTCTTCGGGGTTTTCTATTTTATTTTGAAAACTGAGGGGAGACCTGCAATTCTTTGGTTTCGGCTTGGTAAATATAAAATCCTTCTTTTGTTTTGGCTCCTAGTTTACCAGCTTGAACCATGTTTACTAAAAGCGGACAAGCCGCATATTTTGGATTGCCGAAGCCTTCGTGCAATACTTTTAAGATGGATAAACATACATCCAAGCCTATAAAATCGGCCAATTGAAGTGGCCCCATTGGATGTGCCATCCCTAATTTCATAATGGTGTCGATTTCTTTTACGCCAGCCACTCCTTCGTGTAGAGTATAAATAGCCTCGTTAATCATGGGCATCAATATTCTGTTGGCCACAAAACCAGGATAGTCGTTGGCACAGACTGCAATCTTGTCGAGTTGCTCTGATATAGCTAATACTGCTTGGGTAGTATCTGTAGAAGTTGAAAATCCATTAATTACTTCCACCAATTTCATTAAAGGCACTGGATTCATGAAATGCATGCCGATTACTTGATGTGCTCTTTTGGTGACCGAAGCAATTTTTGTAATGGAAATAGAAGAAGTGTTGGATGCTAAAATGGTTTGTGGAGAGGTGAATTCATCTAATTCTTTAAATATTTTGAGCTTTATATCTATGTTTTCCGATGCTGCTTCAACTACCAATTCAACGTCTTTTACCCCTTCTTTTATTGAAGTGTGAGTGGTGATGTTTTTTAAAGTTGATTTTTTCTGATCTTCATTAATGAGTTCTTTTTTTACCATTCTATCTAAATTCTTTTCGATAGTGGAAATAGCTTTGAGCAATGCCTCTTGAGAAATATCTACTAATGAAACCTCAAAACCCTTTTGCGCAAAGCAGTGTGCTATGCCGTTGCCCATTGTCCCCGAACCTATAACTGCGATTTTTTTCATGTCGAAAATTGAATGATTGTTCATCTAAAATAGAAAAATTTAATGGGCTTGTAACTTTTCTTCTTTGAGATTGTCTTAGCTACAAGAAACCTTAAAACGGAAAGTTATGAATGAACTAATTAAAAAGTACCAACGCCAGCAGGTGGAGGAGTTTTTGAAAAACAATCCGGATTTGAGAAAGATTAAAGCCTTAGACCTTAAAATTGCTCAAGCTAAGAAAAAGTATGTTGAAGAGCTTAAGTACAAATAGGTCGCAGCTACTACACGAAACATTTACTGAACTACAGGCAATCTCCACGGTTGCCTGTTTTTCATTGTAATTAACCGTGGATTTCTAATAAAAAAACAATTAATAGTAGCGATGTATAAATTGCTTAATTACTTTTGTTCTATGAAAAAAATACTTTTATCGGTTTCTTTATGTGCAATGCTTTTTGCTTGTACCACAGATACCAAGAACCGTCATGTTTTTCATTATGTGATAACGGGGGATAGCAAGGATGCTAGTGAGCTTTATGGTAAAATGGGGCCTGGAATTGAATTCAGTTCAGAGAAAGTTGATATCCCTTTTGAAGTGAGTCATGAGGTGTATTATGTTGGTGAACCTTTAGAGTATGAATTGAGAGTTAGCAATGCAGATACTTCTGTAAAGTATAATGTTCAGGTGTTTATTGATGATAAGCTGGTAAACAGCAATGATGAGTACGATAATTCTTTTTCACCAGCAAGAGTAGGAGTGAAAGGTTCGTATGTTCAGTAAGTGAAATAGCTTTAAATGAAAAGCCCCCGTTGTTTTACGGGGGCTTTTTTGTTATTCACCTTCTTGTTCAGGTTCTTCTTTTGTTTTCTTCTTTGGATTCTTAGGTTTAGTGATTTTCAAAGTGATTTCGTTTTTCTCTTTGTCGAAATCAACCTGTATAGAATCACCTTCCTTCAAATTAGATTTGATGATTTCCTCTGCAACGGCATCTTCCAAATATTTTTGGATAGCACGTTTTAACGGACGAGCACCATATTCACTGTCGAATCCTTTATTCTCGATATAATCTTTAGCTTCCGTAGAAACTTTTAAGCTTAAACCTAGAGAAGCAACGCGTTTGTATAATTTCTCTAATTCGATATCGATAATTTGGTGAATGTCTTCTTTGTTCAAAGAGTTGAATAAGATTACATCATCAATTCTGTTTAAGAACTCAGGAGCAAATGATTTTTTCAATGCACCTGTGATTACGCTTTTCGCATTTTCATCTGCTGCAGTCAATTTAGCATTTGTTTGGAAACCTACACCTGTACCGAATTCTTTTAACTTACGTGTACCAATGTTAGAGGTCATAATGATTACAGAATTCTTGAAATCGATTTTTCTTCCAAGGCTATCCGTCATTTGTCCGTCATCTAAAGCTTGCAACAATAAGTTGAACACATCTGGATGCGCTTTTTCAATCTCATCTAACAAGATAATAGAATATGGTTTTCTTCTAACTTTTTCAGTTAATTGTCCGCCTTCTTCATAACCAACATATCCCGGAGGTGCACCAATCAATCTAGAAATAGCAAATTTCTCCATGTATTCACTCATGTCGATACGAATCATTGCATCTTCGGTATCGAATAAGAACTTAGCCAATTCTTTAGCCAATTGCGTTTTACCAACACCTGTAGGACCTAAGAAAATGAACGAACCAATTGGTTTGTTAGGATCTTTCAATCCGGCACGGTTACGTTGAATCGCTTTAACTACTTTGTCGATAGCATCCGCTTGTCCGATTACCTTACCTTTCAATTCTTCAGGCATTCTAGCCAACTTACCACTTTCCTTTTCGGCAATACGTTTGGTAGGAATACCTGTCATCATGCCAATTACTTCAGCAACATCTTCTTCGTTAACTGTTTCGCGGTTGTTTTTGGTTTCGTCTTCCCAACGTTTTTTAGCGTCTTCTAATTTCTCAATTAACTGACGTTCTCTATCTCTTAAGCGAGCGGCTTCTTCGTATTTCTGACTCTTCACCACTTTGTTCTTCTCTTCCTTAATGCCTTCGATGTCTTTTTCGATATCTAGGATTTCTTTAGGAACATTGATATTGGTGATGTGTACGCGAGAACCAGCTTCATCTAAAGCATCAATCGCTTTATCAGGCAAATGACGATCGGTAATGTATCTCTCAGAAAGTTTAACGCAAGCGGCAATAGCTTCAGGAGTGTACACTACGTTGTGGTGATCTTCGTATTTCTCTTTAACGTTGTTTAAAATTTGAATGGTCTCATCAATTGTTGTTGGCTCAACAACTACTTTTTGGAATCTTCTTTCCAAGGCACCATCTTTCTCGATATATTGACGGTACTCATCTAAAGTAGTAGCACCAATGCATTGAAGTTCACCACGCGCTAAAGCAGGTTTAAACATATTTGATGCATCTAATGAGCCAGAAGCTCCGCCAGCACCTATAATAGTGTGAATCTCATCGATGAAAAGAATAACTTCAGGTGATTTCTCTAATTCGTTCATCACTGCTTTCATTCTCTCTTCGAATTGTCCGCGATACTTAGTACCTGCAACCAAAGAAGCCAAGTCTAAAGTCACTATTCTTTTTCCAAACAAAACTCTAGAAACTTTTCTTTGAATGATTCTTAAAGCTAAACCTTCGGCAATGGCTGATTTACCCACACCTGGCTCACCTATTAATATAGGGTTGTTCTTTTTTCTTCTACTTAAAATTTGAGATACTCTCTCAATTTCTTTTTCTCTACCTACGATGGGGTCTAATCTGCCCTCGATAGCCATTTTAGTAAGGTCTCTACCGAAGTTGTCTAAAACTGGAGTTTTAGATTTGGTGTCGACTGGTTTTTTGGCTGACGGACCAGATGAGAATTCGTTGGCATCGTCATCATTATCGTCATCGGCAGGGGTTCCTGGTAATTCTGATTTAGGACCTGTTTCGGTTTCGTCTTCTACTACGTGCATTTCTTCTTTGATTGAATCGTAATCGATGTTGTAGTCATCAAATACTTTGGTTATTATATTGTCTTCGTCTTTTAAAATAGATAAAAGCAAGTGTTCTGTGCCTATCATTTGGCTTTTAAACAACTTCGCTTCCAAATAAGTGATTTTTAAAGCTCTTTCGGCTTGTTTCACTAAAGGGATGTTGCCTGGTTGGTTGAAATTTTTAGATTTCGACTTTATATTGTTCTCAATTGATTTTCTCAACTCAGACAAATCAACTTTCAAATTTTTCAAAATCTTAACAGCGTTGCCTTCTCCTTCACGCAAAATGCCCAAAAAAAGATGCTCCACTCCAATGTAATCGTGCCCCAAACGAAGAGCTTCCTCTCGGCTGTAGGTGATGACATCTTTGACTCTTGGTGAAAACTTTGCTTCCATAATAAATCGTTGTAAATATACGACAAGGGTAAATATATTCAAAAATAAGAATACCAATAGTTTTAAGGCCTTCTTTCAATTGTTAATTTCTAACAAAAATTTGTTAGTAAGTGAGGGGTATAAAATTCTGTAATTGGGACCTCGATTTAGTATTTTCGTTGCCCTATATAAAATTATTATACCTTATATATAAGTACTATGGCTGAAGGCGAAAAAATTATTAGAATAGACATTGAGGATCAAATGAAATCTTCGTACATCGATTACTCGATGTCGGTGATTGTTTCTCGTGCGTTACCCGATGTGCGTGATGGATTGAAACCAGTACACAGAAGAGTGTTGTATGGTATGTTGGAATTGGGCGTTTTGTCTAATCGTGCTTATAAGAAATCAGCGAGAATCGTTGGTGAGGTATTAGGAAAGTACCACCCACATGGCGACACCTCTGTATATGATGCAATGGTGCGTATGGCGCAGGAATGGTCGTTGAGATATCCACTAGTTGACGGACAAGGTAACTACGGTTCTGTGGATGGTGATAGTCCGGCGGCAATGAGGTACACCGAAGCTCGTTTGCAAAAAATTGCAGAAGAGATGATTCGTGATATCGAAAAAGAAACAGTTGATTTCTCTTTAAACTTCGATGATACTTTACAAGAGCCAACTGTTTTACCAACTGTTCTTCCCAACTTGTTGGTGAATGGTGCTTCTGGTATTGCGGTGGGTATGGCTACCAACATGCCTCCTCACAACTTAACGGAGATTATCAATGGTATCGTTGCTTATATTGAAAACAATGATGTTACGGTTGCCGATTTGATGCAATTTGTAAAAGCTCCCGATTTCCCTACGGGCGGAACAATTTATGGGTACGACGGTGTGAAAGAGGCTTTTGAAACAGGAAGAGGTAGAGTGGTTTTGCGCGCTAAATCGGAAATTGAAGTAGAAGGCGGAAGAGAAAGAATCATCGTTACTGAAATTCCTTACCAAGTGAATAAGGCAGAGATGATTAAGAAAACTGCCGATTTAATCAACGACAAAAAATTAGAAGGCATCTCTGATATCCGTGATGAATCGGATAGAAGCGGTATGCGTATCGTTTACGAAATTAAAAACAATGCCATTACTAACGTGGTATTGAACAGCTTATACAAATACACGGCATTACAATCTTCTTTTAGTGTAAACAACATTTGCTTGGTAGCGGGTCGTCCTCGTTTATTGAACTTAAAAGAAATGATTGCTTGTTTCGTTGAGCATCGCCATGAAGTGGTGGTGAGAAGAACGCAATACGACTTAAGAAAAGCAGAAGAAAGAGCGCACATCTTAGAAGGATTAATCATTGCTTCTGATAACATCGATGAAGTGATTGCATTAATTAAAGCGTCTAAATCTCCAGATGAGGCGCGTGAGAAATTAATGGAACGCTTCAAATTAAGCGACATTCAATCTCGTGCTATTGTAGAGATGAGATTGCGTCAGTTAACAGGTTTAGAGCAAGATAAATTGCGCGCTGAATACGAAGAAGTGATGAACTTCATCAAAGAGTGTAAAGATATCTTGGCATCTAAAGAAAGACGTTTTGAAATCATCAAAAATGAATTGATTGAGTTGAGAGATAAATTTGGTGACTCAAGAAAAACAGAAATCGATTTCTCTGGTGGTGACTTCAGAGTAGAAGATATTATTCCAAACAAAGAAGTGGTTGTTACCATTTCGCATTTAGGATACATTAAAAGAACTGAATTAACAGAATACCGTCGTCAAGGTAGAGGTGGTGTAGGTTCTAAAGGTTCTGCAACAAGAGACGAAGATTTCTTAGAACACTTGTTTATCGCTAAAAACCACGATTGGTTGTTGGTGTTCACCGAGAAAGGAAAATGTTTCTGGATGAGAATATTCGATATTCCTGAAGGAAATAAAACATCAAAAGGTAGAGCGATTCAAAACTTAATCAACTTAGAGCGCGACGATAAGATGATGGCTTATATTAATGTGGGCGACTTAAAAGATGAGTCTTACATTAACAATAACTTCATCATTATGGTGACTAAACAAGGGGTGATTAAGAAAACTTCTTTGGAGGCTTATTCTCGTCCGAGAGCTAATGGTATCAATGCCATCAATGTTCGTGAAGGTGACCAATTACTTGAAGCAAGATTAACAACAGGAAGCAACGAGATATTAATTGCTATCAAATCGGGAAGATGTATTCGTTTCAACGAATCTACTGTTCGTCCGATGGGTAGAAATGCAACTGGTGTTCGTGGTGTTAACATGGATGACGATAAAGATGAAGTAGTTGGAATGATTGCTATTCAAGACCCAGCTAAAGAATCTGTATTAGTGGTTTCTGAAAAAGGATTTGGTAAACGTACATACTTAAACGATCCTGAAGATGGAGAGCCTGTTTACAGAATCACCAATAGAGGAGGTAAAGGAGTTAAAACATTAAATATTACCGATAAAACGGGTTCATTGGTGGCATTGAAAAGTGTAACCGACGAAGATGATTTAATGATCATCAATCGTTCTGGTATCGCTATTCGTATTGCAGTTGCCGAATTGAGATTAATGGGTAGAGCAACACAGGGTGTTAAACTCATCAACTTAAGAGGAAGCGATGAAATTGCTGCGGTAGCTAAAGTTCCTGCTTCTGATGAAGATGAAGCAGTAGAAGGTGAAGGCGGTGCTGTTGAAGGTGGAGAAGGCGAAGCGCCATCGGCTTCAGAAGAACCTGCTGCAGAGTAGATTTCAAACAACATTTAAAAGCCCTTTCGAAAGTAATCGAAAGGGCTTTTTTTGTACGTTTTTTTTAAAGTAAAGTCGATGGTTGATATTGTGTAAAAATAGAATATCTACTTCTTCACCTTCATTTTAAGTTTTGCTTCTCTATCAAGTATATTCTTAAGTGTGGCCATTTTAAGCAATTGCACTGTTTCATTACGCACATCAAGAAAAGTATCTCTAATACCACAAGTTTCCTCGTCTTTGCACTCATCACATCTTTCGTAGAATTTGTAGGAAACGCAGGGTAGCAGGGCAATCGGACCTTCAAGCAATCGCATCACATCAGCGATGTTGATTTCAAAAGTGGGCTTAAGTAAATAATATCCTCCGCCTTTTCCTTTTTTGCTGGCTAGAATTCCTGCTTTTTTTAAATCGAGTAATATGGCTTCTAAAAACTTTTGAGGAATTCTTTCTGCAGTTGCAATTTCACTAATTAAAATCGGACCCTCATCTACTTTTTTAGCCAAGTAAACTAAGGCGTTAATTGCATATTTTGTTTTCTTAGAAATCATTCGAAACAAATATATAATTAATTACTTAATTCTTTAATTGCAAAAGAAAAGCAGTAAATGGATGAATGTTCTTTTTTTTGTCGACAAACTTTAATTTTGTTTATATGAATTTATATTCTAGATTTAAAAACACATTTTAACTACACTATATGAATAAATTTCTAGCGATGGGGATTGCTTCAAGAAGGTTTTTAACTGTTTTATTGGCGTTTATCGCTTTTGAAAGTCACGCACAAAAAGAGTACTATAATTGGTCGTTCGGAGAAGGGGCCATGCGATCTCTTTGGTTAATCGTTCTTTAATTTCTTTATGACCACGTGTACCTAGATTTGTGATGTTAGCATGGTATGAATTAATCTTGGCGCGAATAATAATAACATTACAATTACATTGAGTAATTGTCAGCTTCCCTATAAGTTGGCCATTTAAAAGTTGAATTTATTGAAACTGATGT
>JBMTCG010000051.1:0-18414 GCA_049430665.1 Flavobacteriales bacterium
TAGCTCAGTTGGTAGAGCACGACCTTGCCAAGGTCGGGGTCGCGGGTTCGAGTCCCGTCTTTCGCTCCATAAAGAACCCTCTTTGCAGGGTTTTTTTAATTGAAGCAGAATGAAAACTACCATTTTCATTTTATGGTTTGCCTTGGTGGTGGAATGGTAGACACGCAGGACTTAAAATCCTGTGGCAGCAATGCCGTAAGGGTTCAAGTCCCTTCCGAGGTACTAAAACAGAAAAGATCGTGGAGCGAAAGCGACCACGCTCTTTTTTGTTTTCTCAAAACCCACTCTCATCCGTCGGTGGACGGACAGGCACTCACTATTCATTTTTTTATTTATTTTACTCTAATTCTGTAACGGAAATTTTTTTCCACGTTAGTGTTGATACAAGGGGTTAAACTAAAATCAGGTTTATGTTAAGCGCAGAGGAAGAGTTTATTCAAATTAAAAAGGCACAAGAGGATATTTCCTTCTTCGAGCCTTTGTACAACAAATACTATTTTCCCATTTTCTATTTCTTGTCGAAACGAACATTCAACAAAGAATTGGCAGGCGAAATTACCGCCGAGGTTTTTTTGAAAGCCATAGAAAACATTAAGAAATTTAAATTTCAAGGTTTGCCTTTTGCGCCGTGGTTGTATAGAATAGCTGTAAATACTTTAAACGACCGACATAGAAAAAATGCTGCTTTTCGCGTGATAGATGTTACAACAACTCAATTAGAAGAAATCGCTAGTGAGTTAGAAACTACTGATAAAGAGGAGTTAGAAGAACGAATGGAGCAAATGCAGCATGTTTTATCTCAGCTTGATGCAGATGAGGTTTTAATGATAGAGATGCGCTATTTCGAAAAACGCCGATTTAAAGAAATTGCCGAAATACTTGATATTACTGAAGAAAGTGCACGAGTGAAGTCGCATAGAATTATGCAGAAAATGAAAGGGATGTTGAATTTAAAAGTTCGTAACCATGGATAAGCCTAAAATCATAATAGACAGAAAACAGCCCACCGAAGCTGAAGCGAATCAATATAAAAATTTTGATCAACTGCTTAAATCGCACGCGGCGGCCAAAGCAATGAAGTTTAAGATGAACTTATTTAAAGGCTTTATTGGCGCTAGTGTAGTGGCTACAATAGTGGCATTGGTGCTGGTGAGTGGTGAAGATACTCCAGTACTTGTGGACAAAGAAAAAGAGCAAACCGCTGCTAAAAATAACCGACCATTTCCCAATATTCCTATTGTATATGATACCATCTCCATCAATGCCAACGAGCGTTCGGTACTTAAAATTTCAAGCGGAACTGTTATCACCATTGAGGCCAATACTTTGGTTGATTCGTTAGGCAATACCATCAATGGTAATGTGGAATTGCGTTACCGTGAATTTAGAGATATGATAGATGTGTTTGTGGCTGGTATTCCTATGGATTACGATTCGGCTGGAGTGAAGCGACATTTTGAGTCGGCAGGTATGTTTGAGTTGCTGGCGCTTCAAAACAAAAACGAGGTGTTTATCAAAAACGGAAAGACAATTACCATTGATTTTGCCTCTCAGTATGTAGAAGATAAGTACAACATTTACAGCTACAATCTTGATGATAAAAAATGGACTTTCTTAAGCAGAGACAGCAGTAATATGAAAGTTAAAACGCAGGAAAGTATCTTCGTGAAACCCGAAAATGCAGCTATTTATACACCTCAATTGGCCAATCCTAAAAGGCAACACATCAAATTAGACATGGTAGAATCGGAGTTTCCTGAGTTTGCGATGTATAAAAATGTGTTGTTTCAAATAGATGACACACAAGGCATCGATCCATCTAAAGATATGGCCGAATGGGATGACGTAAGTGTTGATAGAAACGAAAATGGCACTTACCTTTTGCATTTCGAAAGAGGCAAAGAAGTGAAAGAGTTTGCATGTTCGCCTGTTTTTACCAGCGCCGATTATGCGCATGCCAAAAAGGTTTTTGATGAGCAATACAAGGCTTCACAAGAGATAATTAAAAACAAAGAAAAAGAGAAAAAAGCTTTGGCTAAGAAGTTCGACGATGAGCAAAAATCGCAAGTTAATTCGCTCAATGCTTTTAGAAATGTAGGTGCTTCTGCTTCTAAAAATGATGTGGCTACGGCCTTAATAAACCGTCAGTTTTCTATCAGTAAGTTTGGGGTGTACAACAGCGATTGTCCGAGTAGCCTGCCACAAGGCGCATTGCTCGCTGCCGATTTCACCGACAAAAAAGATGTAGATAAAAAGTCGCTAAAAATTAGCAAAGCCTATTTGGTAGAGAAAAGTAAAAACGCATTGTTTACCTATTATCAAGTAAACACTTTCTCTTACAATCCGGCATCTACCAATGTAATGTGGGCTTTAACTGAAGACAATAAACTGGCTGTATTTTCTGCTGCCGATTTTAAAAAATTGAAAGTTGCTGGTAAAGGCGAAAAGCATAAATTTGAAATGAATATCGTTAGCGTAGATTTTACAAGCGTAGCGCAAATTCGAAAATACCTTGAATTTTAAATGATAAAAAAAGCACTGACTTTCTGTATTTGTAGTTTGAGTTTCTTCTTTCTTGAAGCTCAAACAGAGAGCGACTCTGCCTTTACTTACAGCTTTAAGGTGCGCAATCCTAAAATGGAAATTGTGGTGGAAGAATCAGATACAGTGATGTACACCGATTTTACCAATAGATTGCACATTACAGTGAAAGGAAAAAACAAGTTAAATGTTGTGACTTTGCAAGGTGGTGAGATTAGCAGAAGTGGTGATTATTTTAAAATTAAAGTGACTGAAGGTTTTGAGTGCGTGTTGGCCATTTATGTTCAAAAGCCCAATGGAAAAGTAGAGTTGGGACTCACCAAAAAATACAAAATCGTTCAGCTACAAAATCCATATGCTATGGTAGATGGAGTGAAAGGAGATTCAATTATAACGCGTCATCGCTTAATAGAATCGAATCTTATGTATGCTAGCATGAAGCGCTTCAACGTAACCAGAAAATTGAAAATAGCCTCTTTTGAAATGGTCGTTTTAGTGGACACAGGCGAAGTGAAATATCCATCCTTGGGCGACAAGTTTTCTCCTGCCATGCGCATGTATATTCATAATTTGAAACCGGGAGTGCCTTTGTATTTCACGAACATCATTTGCATAATGCCTAATGGAGAACCGCGCAAATTAAATGATATGACGTTGTTTGTGGATTGCAGCAAGAAGTATGTGTTTACGACGGATTAGAAATTAACAGTCTCTCATACCCAGCTCCGTTAAGCTTTCAGCTCAGCGGAATCTTTTCTTCAAGATTTTATCTTATTTAATTCATGAAGCTGAAAGCTTCGGGAAAAAATTCAGCAAAGTTCGCTACGCTAAACTTAGCAGAGGGGAGGAAATTAGAAGTAATTCTATTTAAGATGAAATCCATCTTCAAAAAATAATAGAAGCTAACGATAGTCATTGAAATTTGACTAAAGACACTAAGAGCTGTTTGCCATGTATAAGACACTCTTGTTATTATCCAATAAATTAAGGAATTAAAAAGTAATATAATTATAAATAGGAGGAACATAATAGCATCAGTTGAATCCACTCCATATGAAATAATTTGAAATTTAAGTAAAAGAAGGATTGTTAAAGTCTCTAGTAAATAAAAGTAAAACAACCACTTATTCAATCGAAACAAATTTAATTCGGTCGTTTCTTTGTTCATTTAATATGAATTTTTGAAAGTCAAAGTATCTATATAAGGATAGATCATGTTTTCTTGAATAAAGGTTCTTAGCAAGTTACTTATGCCTCTCCTTCAACACCTTCACAACATCCTCAAACTTATATCCTTTCGCCGCCAACAACACAACATAATGGTACATCAAATCGGCTGCTTCGCCTAAGAATAAATCTTCGTTGTTGTCTTTGGCTTCGATGACCAATTCAACCGCTTCTTCGCCCACTTTTTGAGCGACTTTGTTGATGCCTCTGGCCAAGAGTTGAGAGGTGTATGATTTCTCCGACGGATTGTTTTTTCTGTTTTGGATGGTTTCTTCCAAGTAAGCCAAAAACTCGGTAGGAGAGGTTTCGCTTTTTTCTGCCCAGCAGGTGTCGGTGCCAGTGTGGCAAGTTGGTCCTACGGGGTTTGCTTTGATCAATAAAGTATCGTTATCGCAATCGATTTTGATATCCACCACATTCAAGCAGTTTCCACTTTCTTCACCTTTGGTCCACAAGCGATTTTTCGTTCTGCTGAAGAAAGTCACTTTGCCGCTTTCTTTGGTTTTGGCAAAAGCTTCTTCGTTCATATAGCCCAACATTAAAACAGCTTTTGATTTTGCGTCTTGAATGATGGCCGGAACCAGTCCGTTTGATTTTGTAAAGTCGATTTTCATTGCAATAAATTAAAATGCTAAAATAGGTAATATTGAAGTGTTTTATTCCTTATAATTCTTAAAATTCTTCCAGTAAGCATTATCGGGAACTGGCGCTTCAATAGTGATTTTTACATTCGTTACAGGATGCATAAAGGTGAGGTAACGAGCATGCAAGCAAATGCTTCTGTCTTTGTTGGGCATGGGCGCTCCGTATTTTGTGTCGCCTTGAATCACGCAACCAATCTTAGATAGCTGAACGCGTATTTGGTGATGTCTACCTGTTTTGGGAGAAACCTCCAGTAAATTTTGGTGGTCGTAAGAAGTAAGCCATTTGTAAGTTAAAACAGCCAACTTAGAATTTTTAATCTCTTGTTTGAAAGCGAAAGATTTATTCTTTTCTGAATTCTTTACCAAGTAATTTTTTAGCTCATCTTCTTTTAAGGGAGGCGGTTGAACTACTATAGCCCAATATGTTTTTTGAATGGTTTTATCTTGAAACATTTGGTTTACGCGCGCCAGAGCTTTTGATGTTTTAGCGAAGAGAACAACGCCAGTAACGGGCCTATCGATGCGGTGCGTAACACCCAAATAAACATCGCCAGGTTTGTTGTATTTTTCTTTTAAGAAAGCTTTTATTTTATCGCCAAGCGGCTCGTCGCCGGTTTTATCGCCTTGCACCAAGTCGCTTGCAGCCTTGTTTACTGCAATTAAATGATTGTCTTCGTAAATTACATCAATCATTAGTATTGTTCTTTTTCGTTAGGGAAATCGCCACTTTTCACATCTTTGATGTAGTTTTTGGTGGCTTTTGTCATGTCGGCAAATAGGTTGGCGTAGCGGCGTAAAAAGCGCGGACTAAACTCAGTATTCATACCAAACATATCGTGAGACACTAGAACTTGTCCGTCAACATAACCACCAGCACCAATACCGATCACGGGAATTTTTAATTTCTTAGCCAACTGTTTACCTAAAGCAGCAGGAACTTTCTCTACCACAATGGCAAACACGCCAGCTTCTTGCAAAATCAAAGCATCTTCCATTAGTTTTTTAGCTTCAACATCTTCTTTGGCGCGCACGCTGTAAGTACCAAATTTATAAATAGACTGTGGCGTTAAACCCAAGTGTCCCATTACAGGAATACCAGCGGTTAGGATTCTCTCAATAGATTCTTTTACTTCAGCTCCACCCTCTAATTTCACTGCATGGGCACCCGCTTCTTTCATGATTTTAATGGCCGAGTTTAAGGCTTCTTTTGAGTTACCTTGATAAGAACCAAAAGGTAAATCTACCACCACCAAAGCGCGATTGGTACCTCGAATTACCGATGCCGCATGATAAATCATTTGATCTAGGGTAATAGGAAGAGTAGTTTCGTGTCCGGCCATTACATTCGATGCCGAATCGCCCACCAATATTACATCTGTTCCCGCGCCATCAATGATTTTAGCCATAGTGAAGTCGTAGGCAGTAAGCATAGAGATTTTTATCTTTTTGCTTTTCATTTCCTGAAGAGTATGAGTAGTAACTCTTTTAAAATCGCTAGTGTTTGTTGACATTGAATGTGGTTAAGTGGGTAAATCTAAAAAAATTATTCTTCTTTAGGTTTGTCGGCTTCTTTAATAGGAACTTCTTTCAAATCTATCTTATCATCGACAAGCGGTTCTGTATTTATTTCTGCACCAGGTTTTTCTTCCTCTATTGGTTTACCAAACTCATCTAAATGAATAGTATCTCTTTTGCTCACAGCTTCGCGCAAGAAAGCTACATTTTCTTGAAGTTTTTGATTCACTCTTTCCAAAGAATCTATTTTGCGTTCTAAGGTATATTCTATATGGTGTTTTAAGCTATCGTTTTCCTTTTGCAAACTATCGAGTTTAGAGGTAACTGTGGTTAAGTTGTCTGCAATGTTGGCCGATATTTTATAGAGGTAAAAGAAATCAACTTTGGCTTTCGATTCTGGACCTAGCAACAATCCGAATTCACCTTGTTTGAAGTTGCCTTGTTCGAATGAAAAGGTATATTGGTCGTTAAAGTAAATGTCGTATTTACCATAGTAGCCTTTAATCACAATCTTATTGAACTCATCGGCTCCTCTAACATTTTTCGATTTGGTCCAACCGTTTTCGCCGTTGGTGATGTATTGTCCGATATTCGTGATTCCTCTTACTCTAAACTGCTGCTTTTTATTAATCTCTAACACAAAACCGCCGCTGCCATCCGATTGTGCCATAAACAAAACACCCAAAGTTTGTTGATTGGGAGTAGTAGAAAGCAACATCAACGATGTTTTGATCATGAACTTATTTTCTTGTTTTCTAAAGGCAGGAATAATGGCTCTCGATTTTTCGCCACTTATTTTAGATAGATAATAGAAGCCTTCAACTGTGTAGGTTTTAATGTCGGGATCGTTGAAACTAGGCCAGTTTTCACTGTTGTCGGTAAAGTCATCGTAAAACAATTTCTCGGCAATTTCATTGGTGATAAAAGGTTGAGCCATCAGTGTGAATGGCAACAAGCTTAAAAGCAAAAATAATTTTCTCATAGGTTGTTTATGTCTTCGGGGTAAAGGTAATAAATGTCTTTTTGTCACAAAATATTCTGAGAGAATAACTGGCTTGGCGTGGATTTCTGACAAAAGATGCCAGCTTGTCCCATAAAACCACGTGGCACAGCCATTGACAATAGCACAGCAAACATTTAAAAAATTTAAAATGGGAAAGATTATAGGAATTGACTTAGGAACTACCAACTCATGTGTTGCCGTAATGGAGGGAAGCGAGCCCGTAGTTATCGCAAACAGTGAAGGTAAAAGAACAACACCATCTATTGTGGCATTTGCCGACAATGGTGAGCGTAAAATAGGTGACCCTGCTAAACGTCAGGCTATCACCAATCCAACAAAAACCATTTTCTCTATCAAGAGATTTATGGGTATCTCTTACGAACAGTCTTTGGCTGAATTGAAAAGAGTTCCTTATTCTATCGTAAAAGGTGACAACAACACACCACGTGTTAAAATCGACGATAGAAACTATACTCCGCAAGAAATCTCTGCAATGATTTTGCAAAAGATGAAGGCGACTGCAAAAGATTTTATCGGACAAGATATTACTGAAGCCGTTATTACCGTGCCTGCATACTTTAATGATGCGCAAAGAAAAGCAACTAAAGAAGCTGGTGAAATTGCTGGTTTAACAGTTAAAAGAATTATCAATGAGCCAACTGCTGCGGCTTTGGCTTATGGCTTAGACAAGAAAGGGAAAGATATGAAAATCGTGGTTTTCGACTGCGGTGGTGGTACTCATGACGTTTCTGTGTTAGAGTTGGGTGATGGTGTATTTGAAGTAAAATCTACCGATGGTGACACACACTTAGGTGGTGATGACTTCGACCACGTAATCATCGACTGGTTGGCTGATGAGTTCAAAAAAGACGAAGGTTTAGATTTGAAACAAGATCCAATGGCTTTGCAACGTTTGAAAGAAGCGGCAGAGAAAGCTAAGATTGAATTATCAAGCACAGCGTCTACAGAAATCAACTTGCCTTACATTATGCCAGTAAACGGTATTCCTAAACACTTAGTGAAAACCTTAACTAAAGCTAAGTTTGAACAATTGGCCGATTCGTTAATCAAAAGAACTATTGAGCCATGTAAAACAGCTTTGAAAAATTCAGGATACTCTGTAAGTGATATCGATGAAATTATTTTAGTGGGTGGTTCTACTCGTATTCCTGCTATCCAGGAAGCGGTAAAAGCTTTCTTCGGAAAAGAACCTTCTAAAGGAGTTAACCCTGATGAAGTGGTAGCTATTGGTGCTGCTATTCAAGGTGGTGTATTAACAGGTGAGGTGAAAGATGTATTGTTGTTAGATGTAATTCCTCTTTCTTTTGGTATTGAAACTTTGGGTGGAGTAATGACCAAAATGGTAGAAGCAAACACTACTATTCCTACCAACAAAAAAGAAGTTTTCTCTACAGCTGCCGATAACCAGCCTTCAGTAGAAATTCACGTGTTGCAAGGTGAGCGTTCAATGGCGAAAGACAACAAATCGTTGGGTAGATTCCACTTAGATGGTATTCCTCCAATGAGAAGAGGTGAAGCGCAAATTGAAGTTACTTTCGATATCGATGCAAATGGTATTTTGAATGTAAGTGCTAAAGAAAATAAAACAGGTAAACAACAAAACATTCGTATTGAGGCTTCTTCTGGATTATCTAAAGAAGAAATCGAGAAAATGAAACGTGAAGCAGCTGAAAATGCAGATGCAGATAAAGCGGCTAAAGAAAGAATCGACAAGTTGAACCAAGCCGACGGATTGATTTTCCAAGTAGAAAAACAATTGGAAGAGCTAGGTGATAAATTACCTGCCGATAAAAAACAAACGATTCAAGATGCGGTGAACGAATTGAAAGTGGCTCACCAATCTCAAGATATCGCAGCAGTTGAAGCAGCAACGACTAAAGTAAACGAAACTTTACAAAACTTGGCTGCTGATATTCAAGGTGCTTACCAAGGTGGAGCAGCTGGTGGCGCACAAGCTAACGCTGGTGCTTCTTCATCAAGCGACGCTGAAGTAACCGATGTTGACTTCGAAGAAGTAGCTGATGAGAAAAAGTAATTTTTAATTACTGAATAAGAGAAACGGGATTCGTCAGTTGACGGATCCCGTTTTTTGTTTTATTTTCTTGTGCAGTGGTCACAGAAATAAAAAAGATGCGATTTTGGTATAATGGTCGAGAGGTTTTGTGAGTATTTCGTATTTTCGCTAACGCTATATAATTATGCTGTGCTTCACAGTAAAACAAAAAATAAATGGACATCAAATACATCATCAGGTCAACGGGAAAGATAGAAACAGAGCGTCCTCCGGCAGAAGGATTGTTGAAGTTTTTATACGGAAATACCTTTGGCAAACTTGTCGTTTTACCCATTGCCAAGCAAAAGGCCATCACCAAAAGATATGGTAGAATGATGAGCTCTAGTAAGTCGGTGGAAAGAATTCCTGACTTTGTTAGCTCATTAAACATTGATATGAGTGAATCAAAGAAAAGTGTGAGCGAATTTAAAACCTTCAATGAATTCTTCTTTCGCGAGTTAAAACCTGGAGCACGCAAAATAGGGGAAGGGCTAGTTTCACCGGGAGATGGAAGGGTACTGGCATTCGAAAAAATTTCTGAGGTAAACAGCTTTTTTGTGAAAGGAAAGAAATTCACCCTTAAAGAATTTTTGAAGGATGATGTTTTGTTTAAGAAGCATGAAAACTCATCGATGATTATTGTGCGCTTAGCACCCAACGACTATCATCGATATCATTTTCCCTTTGCAGGAAAAGCATCAGAATCGAAAAGGATAGATGGCGCCTATTATTCTGTTTCACCCATTGCTCTGCAGTCGAATTTCACTACAGTATTTTGTAAAAACAAAAAGGAGATTTGCACCTTAACTACCGAGGCGCACGGCGAAATACTGGTGATTCCGGTAGGAGCAACCATGGTGGGTAGTCTTAATTCAACCTACCAACCCAATACCGTTGTAGAAAAGGGCCAGGAAATGGGTTACTTCGCTTTTGGTGGATCAACGGTTGTGCTTCTATTCGATGCCAAGCATTTTAAAATAGATGAGGATTTGATACATAACACTAAGAACAATATTGAGACCTATTTGCATATGGGAGATAAAATAGCAAGTGTGTTCTAAAGCATCTTTTTATTTCATCTAATACAAAAACGGGAAGTGAATACTTCCCGTTTTTTGTTTTGCTCGAAGTGTTTTTTTTAGAAGATAGGTATTAAAAGAAATTAATTAAAATTTCATCAATGATGAACTTTGCTTTTGAAAAGTCTTGAAATCAATTTAATTGATTAAACCCCATATATTCTCTATTTTGCATTCAAGAATTTACTACATGGTATCTCGTTTTCTATTTCTTTTTGTTTTTTCTTTTTCGCTGTTGCAAGCCGCAGCACCGCGCATTGTGTCGTACACCTCCGATGATTTAAAAACGCATCCTACTGTTTATGCTATCGATGAAGATGCGCAAAATGGCATGATGTATTTTTCTAGTGCGTATCGCTTGTTGCAGTATTCGGGTGAGAAATGGGAGTCGGTTTATGATGCAAAGGCGGTGTCGAGTCATCATGATAGTAAAGGAAATTTTTACATCGGTTCTGAAAATGATTTTGGTGTTTTGAAGAATGGGAAATATACCTCATTGGCTAAGAATATTCCATCGATTGGTAGAACACAATTGTTTAAGCAAACGCTATGTTTTGGTAAAAATACTTTGTTCTTATCGGATGATTTGTTGGTGTGGTATGATGGTGTTGAATCGAAATATTTTAGAGCTGAAGTGGGGGAGTCTTTTTCTTGTTTGATTGGCGTGAACGGAGCTTTAAAGGTCTTTACATCGAAGGGAAGGGTAGGTGTTGTAAGTACTTCAGGTATTGATTTTACTTTGATGTCTTTTGCTGTTTCGGTGAACAAAATAGTGGCCTTCGAAAAGAAGTTTTTAATTCTTGGCACTAACGCATTGTACTGGTGGGATGGCGATAAATCATTGCAGAAAATTAATGCAAATGTAGAGTTGTCGCAGGTGAATAGTATTGCTGTTTTAAAGAATAATTTATTGGCTTTGGGTACAAAAAGAAATGGTGTGTTGGTGCTGAATACGCAATCGGGTGTGGTGGAAACTATTGATAAAGCAAAGGGTTTGGTAAGTAACATTATCAATTGCTTGTACACCGATAAAAATGGCGACTTGTGGGTGGCTACAGATAATGGCGTTTCTATTTTAAAATATGGTTTGCCTTATCAATACATCAACGACAATTTAGGTTTGGAGGGAATGGGCTATGCAAGTATTGTGTTTAAGGGGAAGGTGTATTTGGGGAGTGCAAGCGGACTCTATTTTTACAATAATTTAGATATGAATGGCGCGCCACAAAAGATTGAAGGGGTGAACGGTTTTGTGCATGATTTGGTGAGTGTGAACGGACAGCTGCTGTGCGCCAACGAATACGGAGCGTATGTTATAGACGGAAATAAGGCTACAAAAATCACATCGGGAAATTCCAAGGTGTGGTCGATTAGAGAATTACCCAACCACAACTTATTAATGGGCACACTCGATGGTTTATTGTTATTCAACAGTTCAAAAGAAGTGATTAAAGTGCTGGGTTTTACCGAATCGTGCCGAAAGTTTGAAATTCAAAACAACACTGTTTGGATGATTCACGGCAACAAAGGTTTGTATGAAATTCAACTCGATAAGGATTTTAAAAATGTGGTGAAATGGCAAAATTACAACGAGCAACATCATTTAGAGGGCAACTACTTTAAAGATATTTTTGCTTTAAAAGGGAGTTTGATGGTAGCTGGTTATGGCGGAGTGTTTAGCATCAACAACAAAATGGAATTGGTGAAATCTGTTCTGTTTTCGAAGATTGCCTATGATTTTCACCGACTAAGAAATATCAACGAAGACGAGCTGTTTATCAAGGTGAATCAAAAGCCCATCATTCTTTCTTTGGTGAATGGCTACTGCCAGGAAAAATACAATTTGCTCGATATGGATTACAATGTGGCGGGCAGTGCAGAGAATATTACGAAGCTTAACGACCATACTTATTTAATAGGGGTAGAGCAAGGTTTTACCTTGTTTACTCCTCAAAACATTTCTGCGCTTCCATCTGTTTTTATTAGAGAAATGAAGGTTAACGATGGTGCTTTTTTTCATTATAACCTTCCTGTTTTTGGCAACAAAGAAGCGATTACCTACTACTTGGTGCTTAAAAAATCGGGAGAAAATTATTCTTTAGATACCACTCTTAGCACCCTAAAAGAATATTCGAATTTGCCTGCTGGCGAGTATGCTTTTGAAGTATCTGCTTTCATCAATAATCAAAGGAGTGAAGTGGTTACAATGTCATTCACTATTGTGGCTCCTTGGTATTTAAGTACAACGGCTTACATCATTTATGTGTTGCTATTGTTAATGCTGGCGTGGTTGATTTATAAAATACATCAATCTAAACTAAAGCAAGTAACCACTCAACTTACTACAGAGCACAAAGTAGAATTATCGAAAGTAGAGTTGCAGCGACAAGAAGATGAAATGGCTTTTTTGGCCTTAAATTACGCGCAAAAGAAACAGGTGCTGAACACCATTAACGAGAACATTAAAAAGATGATGGACACCACCATCGATGAAAATATGCTTCGCAATTTGAAAAATTTGAAGCAAACCATCAACATGGATTTGGAGGAAAGCGATGAAAATAAGTGGGAGAAATTTCAGGTTCACCTCGATAATACACAAGACAATTTCTTCAAAAAATTGAAAGAAAAAGATCCCGATTTGGATGAATCGGCATTGCTCATGTGTTCATATATCAAAATGGGAAAAAGCAATAAAGAGATATCAAACCTCCTCAATATTTCGGTGGCGGCAGTGGCCAAAAGAAAGTACCGAATGAAGAAAAAATGGAATTTAGAAGAAGACGATTCCCTCACGGAACTGTTGAAAAAACTGTAAGTCTCCATTTTGTCCTATGGGTTTGTCCTATACTAGTCGCAGCCCTTTTCTAGTAATTTCTTCCTTCGTAGTTGACATTTGATGAAACTAAAAAATTCATCTATGAAAACTAAATTCACCTCCATTTCCATTTGTGTTGTGTTACTTTTGTTAAGCGTTTTTTATGCTTGTAAAAAAGAGAAGGTTGAAGCCGAGAACAATAATAACTCAAACGCAAACAACAATAATAACGACACAACGGCCATTGTTCATTTCGATTCTACTTACGCCGGAGAAACTACCAATGCAGCCCTTAAAATTTTAGTAATAAGCGATTTGAATAGCAGTTATGGCTCAACAGCCTATGAAGCTGAAGTAGGGGCGGTGATGAATAAAGTGGCAGAGATTAATCCCGATATTGTTTTGTGTGGGGGAGATATGGTGGCCGGACAAAGCAATAGTTTAACCGATGATCAAATTAAAGCCATGTGGAGCTCTTTTGATACTAAGGTTCGTAAAAAGGTTGTTGATTTAGGTATTCCGTTTGGTTTCACAGTAGGTAATCATGATGCTTCTCCTTCTTATGCACGCGACCGCCAATTAGCGCAAGAATACTGGACTGCCCCAGGGCATCAAACTTTGGTGAATATGGTAGATTCTACACATTACCCATTTTATTACAGCTACATTGAAAACAATGTCTTTATTATTAGTTGGGATGCGGCCGGACAAACAGTTCCCGCAGAGATGAAAACCTGGTTGCAAAATCAGTTGGCGAGCACGGTGGCTAAAAATTCAAGAATGCAAATTTTGCTGGGGCACCTTCCTTTATATCCTGTTGTTAGTTCTAAAAATAAATCGGGAGAAGTGTTGGCTGATGCCGATAATTTACGAGATTTCTTATTGGCCGAAGGGATAGATTTATACATTAGCGGCCACCAACATGCCTACTATCCAGCCCATAAAAACGGATTAGAGTTGTTGAATTTAGGGGCGTTAGGAAGCGGTCCGAGAGTATTGATGAATAGCACTCAAGTAAGTCCCATAAAAACCTATACAGTGATTGATGTGCCAGTGCTAAATGCATCTGCTTTTACCTACAATACTTATAAGCCAAGTAGTGCTTTTCAACTTTTTGATGAAAGTACATTGCCAACAACCATTACTGGTTTCAATGGTTTTGTTACCCGAAGAGATATTGCGGAGTAGTGTTTTTTTGTTGGTGAAGAACGGGAAGTTGGGCACTTCCCGTTTATTTTTCGCAGTACAGTATTTCTTTGTGGAAAAATCATCAATATCTCTTTTTTTCTTTTTTATAGTTTAGTGTTCCTAACTATTCTAAAAGACTATTATGCAGCGCTCACCCTTGGCCTTGCCTTTACTTTTTTTTATTTGTGGCATTGGAGTTCCTCTCATATTCACTGTATTTCTTTTGCTCTTTTTATTTCTATTTTATGTAGCTCTGTGGCATTCTCAAAAACTAAATATCAATTCTGTTTTTGGTGCCAATTTTTTAAAATCGACTCTTCTCGCTTTATTGTTTTTTCTTTTGGGTTACGGTATTAAGGAAGTGAATGAAAGCAACGATTTTGTTTTGAAAGACCCTATAGAATTGCCTTCTTCTTATTTGAAATTCACGAATGGTGTGCGTTTTACTCAACGTGGCTGCTGGACTACCGCTCAGCTTATTCATGATTCTTTGTGTCTTGATGTGCAAGTGAATATGGATAGCGCTAAAGGAAAATTGCTGGAGAAAGGCGATACTTTCGTATTGAAGAATGTTAGTGTTTATCCTTTGGTAAAAAAAGGAAAGGAACCGAGTGGGTTTGAACAGTATTTGCTGCGACAGGGTGTGCAAGCCAAATTGTATGTTAATGATGATTGTTTTGATCAGCACAATAAAAACAGAAATTGGCAATATATGGCTTACAATAGTATGCATGCTAAAATTGTGAATTCAACTTTGTCGCCCAATTCAAAATCATTGCTGTTGTCGCTGCTCATTGGTGATAGAGGTTATATCGACAAAGCCACGAAAGATAATTTTAGTGCGCTGGGTGTATCTCACATCTTATCGGTATCGGGTTTGCATGTAGGAATTATTTATGTAATTCTTGCTTTTTTGATTGGTTTACTTTGGAACAAAAACGCCTACATTCCTTTGGTTGTAATTTTGCTGCTGATTTGGTTTTACTGCTGGATGGTGGGCTTTGAAGCAGCTGTTTTGCGATCGGCTTTAATGTTTTCTTTACATGCCGTAGGTAATGCTTTGGGCAAAAAGAGTTCTTTGTTGCACACTACTGTTCTTTCTGCTTTTATTATTTTGTTGATCAATCCGTTTTTCTTGCAAGATATCGGCTTTCAGCTCACTTATGGAGCGATGATGGGCATCATTTTCATTATGCCCATTTTTCAAGATTTGTTAAAGGTGAAGTCGGCTTATCTTAAACCTATCATCGATTTGTTGTTGCTGAGTTTAGCCGTTCAAATTACTCTAATTCCTTTGTTGATTTTTCATTTTCAAACCTTACCAGTTTATTTTATGCTGGCCAATTTACTGGTGGTGCCGGCAGTTGCTTTAATCATGTATGCAGGGATGTTGTTTTTGTTGATTCCCGAAAATGAAGTGTTGAATTTCTTAGTGGATTTGCTGGTGATGATTAACGATTCGTGTTGTAAAATGATTGGTGATTGGCCATATCCGTTGGTGTATATCGTAAACGATAATTTAGCCGATTTTTGTTTTTATTCTTTATGTATTGCTGATGTTGTAGCTTATTACGGATGGAAAGTGAATTCTTTTTTATGGTTAGCAGCACTTTCCTTTTTAGCGATTTTTATTTAATAGTTAACGACTCTGCAATTTGTTTAAATACTGGCTCAGAGAAATCGCCTACGGCAGAATGAATCACCAATTGATAAGCATTGCCATTTTGAATGAAAAAATACACTAGTCCCTTGTGTGTTCTTTCATTAATGTCATAAGTATATGTAGTTGTTTGCGCTTCAGCACCATTGATAGTGGCTGTTCCTCTTTCTGTTACGGTGGCGTTGAGCATATTTTTAATTAATATGAAATTGCGTGCTGCAAAATCATCGAGCGTTAAAGTGCTAGCAATATTTTCTTCCTTAGTAAGAGCTAGCAGAACAGGAATATTTTCACTGTTGCCGCCACTCCCTTTTAAACTCACTAAAACATTTCCCGAACCAAAAGTGGGGGTCCAGCCTTTTAGATGATTGATGCTGTATTTTCCATCGGGAGAACTCGCTGTCACAAAAGTTTTGTCTTCTGCAACGCTAATTTGAGCAACTAAAATCAATAGGATGAATAATGCTTTTTTCATGTTATTCTTTTTTTTGAAGATACTAAATTTCTTATGCCTGAAGCAAAAATAGGGCTGGTCTTTTGTGAAAATCTCTTTTGTTTTTTTTCCAATGCGCCAACGATGCAGTGAAAATTTCTTCTGTTTCTGTAGTGATGTCGGCGGCCACACATAATAAAGTCTGTGGTAGGCAAGCACTCAATATTTCTTCTAACATTTGGTTGTTTCTGTATGGAGTCTCTATAAATAATTGTGCCGTTTTATTTTTTTTAGAATCGTTTTCAATGCTTTTAAGTTTTGCGTGCAATGCCGATTTGTCTTTGGGAAGGTAGCCGTGAAAATGAAAATTTTGTCCGTTAAATCCCGATGCCATTAAAGCCAACAAGATAGAACTCGGACCAACAAAGGGAACTACTTGAATGTTTTTTTGGTGGGCTGTGGCTACGATGTTGTTGCCTGGGTCGGCAATAGCCGGACAACCAGCTTCTGATAAAAGTCCCACATTTTCTCCGCTTTCTAAAACTGCGAAAGCTTCACTAAAATCGGCATGTTCATCGTGTTTGTCGAGAAGCCATAATTTCAATTCAGGAATAGGGAAATTGCTTTTCAATGAAGAAATAAATCTACGAGCAGTTCTTTCATTTTCTACCACAAAATATTTGGTAGCGCGAATATGTTCAATGGTTTTAGCAGGCAGAACTTCTGCGAAATGATTTTCTCCTAAGAGGGTGGGGAAGAGCAACAGTTTACCTTTAGTACTCATCGTTTTTTAATTTAAGTGCAATTTTTTCGCAGGCTTCATCCAACATTTGAAATACATCTTCAAAACCATCATTACCAAAATAAGGGTCGGGCACAGATTGGTTGCTGTTGGGATGAACTTCATTCATAATCATTCTCACCTTGTGGTGATTTTTTTTGTCGCCAATAGCTAAAGCATTGTGGTAATTGCTTTCATCCATGGTGAAGATTAAATCGAATCTTTCGAAATCGTCTTTTCTAAGCGGGCGTGATTTCTGATTCCTAATATCAACGCCATGTTCTGCAGCGTTAAGTGTTGAACGCTTGTCGGGCGCTTCCCCCTCATGAAATCCCGACGTTCCAGCCGAGGCCACAACAATATCTAATTTATGCTTTTTAGCCTTCTCTTTCATCACACCTTCCGCCACTGGCGAACGGCAAATGTTGCCCAAACAAACCATTAAAATTCTTTTCATGTGGGAAATATACATTTTTTATTAAACATCATTTTTATTTTCATTATTAAGGAAAAATACCTACATTATAATCCAGCTTAGGGGTATTGCAACGTGAGGTATAATTATTTTATTCTTCTCTTTTTTATTAATTGTGCATTTGGCTATGCTCAAAACAGGGAGATAGATTCACTTATATTTTTGTTGAATAGTCAAAAAGATAAAAGCAGAATTGTGTCTCTTTCTAATGAGCTCAGTTTGGCATATTCTGAAATTGGTGAGATTAGCCCATCTTATAATTATGCTATAAAAGCCCTCGATTTAGCAACAAAAATTTCTTTTCAAGAAGGTATTGCCAAAAGTTATTACAGCTTGGCTCGTTTGAATCAATACAAAGGAGATTTAGATGCTGCCCTAGAATATCATTATAAAGCTTTACCTCTTTTTGAAAAGTTAAAAGATACGCTGAGTTTGGCGTGGACGGCCCTAAATATGGGTATAGTGTATTGTGCTCAGGCGCAATACATAAAAGCTATTGAGCATGATAACAAAGCGCTTCAGCTATTTGAAAAATGCAATCATAAACAAGGATTGGCTTACAGTGCATTAAACTTAAGTATAGTGCACAATAAGTTAGGGAAGAATCAAGTGGCGATGGAGTTGATTGAAAGAACTTTGCAGTATTGTTTAGAATTGAAAGATGTTAAAGGCGTTGGCTATGCTTACACAACAATAGGTAATATATATAAAAGCGAAGGAAATTACACAAAGGCTCTTCACTATTATAATGAGTGTATTAAATTGAGAAAGAATTATTCTGATAGATCGGGAATTGCTGTGTGTTACAATTTTATTGGAGATGTAGAGTTGCTTAAGAAACAATATGCAATTGCACACCAAAACTATGAGTCGGCATTGAAAATGGCTAGCGAAGTGAGAGCCAAAGACATCATGATGATTTCTTATTTGGGTCTATCGAAAACCGATTCTATTCAAAATAATTTTCAATCGGCTT
>JBMTCG010000052.1:0-18124 GCA_049430665.1 Flavobacteriales bacterium
GCTTTTTTGTTTGTGCTCAGTTGGATAGAGCATCCCGATTTTAATCGGGAAGGTCTCTGGTTCGAATCCAGACGGGATCACAGAAAGCCTCACAGAAATGTGGGGCTTTTTTGTTTGTGCTCAGTTGGATAGAGCATCCCGATTTTAATCGGGAAGGTCCTGGTTCGAATCCAGACGGGATCACAGAAATGGGAGGTTTAATAAAAATCTTCTGATGCAGCGTATTCTTCGCTCTCGTTATGCAATCTATCTACTGCTGTTACTATGTATTTGTAGCTTTCTCCTTTTTTAATGTCTTGATCAAAAAACATAGGTTGGCGAACAATAGAAACAATATTGTTTGCAGATGTTATCTCAATTGCTTCATCTTTTTTAAATCTATATACAACATAGTATGCCACTTTATCATCGCTGTTTTTAGCTTCTGGTTCTTTCCATCTTAAATACAAACCATTGCCGGTATTTTTAATTTTTAAATCAACAGGAGCGCAAGGAGCGATGCTGTCTATCCACTTCATTGGTGGAATTAAAGCGAAGTGCTTATACAATCCTTTTTGCAATGAATCTTGAATGTTTTGCGGATTATTTCTAAATGTTTTGGCTCTAAAAAAAATGTTCCCATGCACTGCCTCTTGTTTTCTGTTTAGTTTTATTTGGTCGAGCACTTCATTCACGCTGAAACGATGCTTAACATTGGTATCTTCTAAGCGGTATAGTGCTTGTCCGATATAAATATGCCCTTTATATGGGTGGGAAGTCCACCATTGCAATAAATTATTGTACCCTGTGTATTGACTCTTAATGCTCCAGTACAACTGCGGAACAACATAATCAACCCAACCTTTTTCAATCCATTTTTTTGTGTCGCAATAAAGATTATCGTAAGATGTTTGTGCGCTTGCTGTTTGTGAACCCAATGGGTCTTGTTTAATGTTTCTCCAAATGGCTAGCGGACTCACTCCAAATTTCACATGTGATTTAGTGAATTTAATGAACTTGGCTGTTTCGCGAATTAATTCGTTGATATTGTTTCTTCTCCAATCATGAATACTTGTGAATTCTTTCTTGTTTTTCTCATAAGTTTTGGTGTCACTAATGTTTTCACCTTCTACCGAATATGGATAAAAGTAATCATCGAAGTGAATGGCGTCAACATCATAATTATGAACTACTTCACCAATAATATTGAGTATGTGCTGACGAACCTCTTTGATACCCGGATTGAAGTAAATACTTTGTCCGTAAGTAAAAAACCAATCAGGATGTTTTTTATACATATTACCATCACTCACATTGCTAAACTTAATGCTTGAAACTGCTCTAAAAGGATTGAGCCAAGCATGAAATTCCATATTTCTTTTATGGCATTCTTGCACCATGAATTGTAGAGGATCGTAGCCAGGCGATTTGCCTTGAGTTCCTGTAAGGTATTCCGACCAGGGAGCGTACTTGCTAGGGTAGAAGGCATCTCCAGAAGCCCGAATTTGAACAATTACACAGTTGATTTTATTCATTTGAAATTCATCCAACAGCCTACAGAACTCTGCCTTTTGCTCCTCTGCTGTTAGACCGCGTTGCGAGGGCCAATCTAAATTTGTGAAAGTAGTTACCCATGCGGCACGCAATTCATATTTAGGCGCAATTTCTGCAAACGGGTCAGTAGGTTCTCTTTTCGCAAGATCTAATGCAGCATCATTTTCACCCAAACGAAGGGAGAGCAACAGTGCTGTAGAGATGAATAAAAAGAAAATTTTAATGCGCATACATGTCTAAGATATATATATGTATACGCAATTTTTTAACCAATAGCGGCTACTTATGAACAGCGATTTTTTAACATCAGCAACACCTCACTAATTAAATTCTTTCTTTAGTTGTTCGAATTTCTCCTGGTACAACTTGCTAACTTCACTTTTCTCAAGAACTGATTTCACCCACAAATTAAGATCGATTAAGAAAACCCCAACCAACTGATCTTCATCCTTAAGATCGCCAGCTATTACCTGATAAGCTTTTGCTAGATTGTCTTTGCTTACATTACTAAGCTTTGATAATGCTTTAAGAAAAGCTATTCTCTGTTTAAAGTTTGGTGCTTTCTTCTCTAGAAAATTATTGTATTTTTTAGCCAAGTAATCTGCAGAATCATAATTCCCTAATTCTATATGACAAAGGATTTTAATTAAAAGACTTTCCGATTCCATGCCAGTAGAAGTGTGTTTTTCGGTATATAAATCAATGGCATTTAGAGATTTTATTGCCTCAGAAAATCTACCTTCTAAAAACAGAAAAACACTTTGATAATAAAAAAGAGTTGCTCTATTTTCATTCATTGCATCATCAATGATTTCATCACTACTATTGAGTTTTAACTTGCACAAATCTATTCCTTTAGAAAACCAACCTTTCTTTATAAAGTAGTACGAAGAAAGATAAGTAGCACAGTTATCAGCCATTATTACCGAGCTTTCACTAGTGTCGATAAGTTGTAGTTTTTTTTGATGCAACATATCTAAACTGTCGTTAAAAACATCTTCGTCACCAATCATCAATGCAACTAGCGCGAGGTTATTAATGAGTCCGATTAAAGTTGCAGGCAAATAAATTTTGGCTATGTTTTTATTCGAATAGTATTTTAGTAAATCTTTACTACGCGCATGAAATTCCTTTTTGTTATTTTTCATAAAGCTTTCGTAAAGCTTTATTTTAAGATGCAAAGTTTGAATCCTAACAGACTGCAATGACGTGTATTTGATGTAGTCGCTGGTAGTAGTTAGATCTTGAATGTTTTTAGCCAATTCACTTTTTGGGGTTTTCTCCATCAAATGAATAAAATAGAAAACACGGTAGTAGATTTCGGTAAAAAACCTACCAGCGTAATGCATTTCTTTATGCAAATTATCTTCATTTCTCCAATCAGCAAAACCATCAAAATATTCTTCTGGAGACACATAAAAGGAAGGCTGAAGTTGTCTTTCGATTCCATTGGCTTCCGAGAGCAACAACCATCTTTCTTGCTCTAAACATTACTTTTTTACTTTTTTAATTACCGAAAGCGCCTCTTTATGCAAGCACTTATTTTTTAGAATATTGGCGTTTTGAATAATGGTGGTTAAGCGGTAATACTCATCCTTTTCTATATAATAATTACGAAGAGCTTTTAATATTAATTCATACAAGTAGTTTTTCACTTTAGGAAGATGTCCGTAAAACTTTTCCTTCACTAAAAGCTTTTCTAGTTTTTGCTCTTCGTAGGGTATCACCCTGTTATATATGTCAAACAAACGAACACCATTAGCATCTTCACGAACATGAAGAGCAGCGAACTTCTTCACAAATCCTTTTTCCGATTTATCTAAAGAATGTATTAACCTATATAATTTGTCTTCGTTTTCGGCCATCGGGATGAAATTAAATAAACTATCAAATGAATGATAATCAAGTGATTAATTAATAAAAACGCAGATAGAAAGGTGAAATTACAAAGATTAACCATTTGTTGAAAGAGCAATCTCACTTTACTTTTACATCAAGTAGAAAGACGTTCTTTTATACTGGTTCATAGAAAGTAGATTAATCCGTTCGTGTATAGTTCAATTTTGGTGCCTGTACAAAAATCAAACTAATTTACCCGTTAGTATTACCTTAATTTTACACGAACGCAACTCCTTCATTACCCCAAATGAAGGAGTTTTTTTTTGTTATAACTTAATTGTTCTGCAATTAAGAACTTTTTTGGGCAAGCCCGAATGCATTTCGAACACCACTACAACAAAATTTAAATCACTAAGATTTTCATTTGCACCCACAGAGTAAACAAATGTTTTCTTGCATATGGCGCCTGAAGCCTTACTTTCACAAGGTTCTCCAAATTCACTTACTCCAATACTAGATTTCAAGACATTTAAATGCTTGTAGTTCGGATTACTCTCAGTTAAGCTAGTATCTTGGGATGCGACTACACTTTTATTCACTGCATAAACCGCAACATTTGCTGTTGAATCAACAGCTGCATTTAATTGGGTTTTAACATAGATATTTAGATTCTTTCCGAAAAAAACGGTTTTGGTACCAATGGCACAAATGGAAGAAGATGCCAAAGTATTTTTAATCGCTTTTTTCCAGTTGGTATATTGAACATCATATCTAATCATGTTTTCGTAAACCTCTGGATAAAATATAGTATTGCTCCCCTCATACAATGCTTTAAAAGCAGCAGCTGTCGAACTACTTAAACCAGCATCGCCTTCAGGAAAAATCACAAAACCATTTACTTTTGAGGCATCAATCCCACTAACAGCGCCCGAAAAAAGGGCATTGAATTGTTTTTCTTGCGCAGATGTGCTAATGAAATTATGGTTACTGCCCAACATAAAAACAAATGAATGATTTTCAGATTGAGGCTCAATAGAATCAAAAACTTTTTGCGTGTTATCAACCTTACAAGCAATCGAAAACAATACGAATACCGCTACTAAGCTTAATATTCTCATCTTATTCTTTTATTAATTTAGCGTTGTAACTAGCACTAGAATCACTAATCTTACAAAAATACATTCCAGCAGAAACGTTAGCATTAAAAACAAAATATTGATTAGTTGGATGACTTTGAGAATAGATTATTTTACTGTTCATATCGCTAATTTCTATTAATACATTTTCATCTTGCGTGTTGAGCTGTTGCAAATCTATATATGTTTCTTGGGTAAAAGGGTTGGGATAAGATTTGATTTCATGAATTTCTTTAGGCGCAGATTGCACAGAAACATAGGTTCCCATTTCAGAACCAATTACATCCAACAAAGAATATTGATCAGTTCTGTCTTGAGTAAGTTCCCAAATCATCATTCCTGCAGCTTTATAAGTATTTTTTACTGCAGATGCCTTCTGTTTTAAAACAGGCATTGAATTGTAATCATGATTGAAACCGTTCTTCATGAAGTACCCATCTTGATCGTTGTAAGCCCCTGATGGGTCTGAAGATGCAATTGAAGAATATGATGTATATCCCGCGCCAGTGCTTCTTGAATAAAACGGAACTCCAAGAACCAACATTCCAGGAGTAACGCCCCTTACCGAAGACCAGTAACCTAAGCAACTTTGCGCATAACTGTAAGTAGAGTGGTGGGGCGGACTATCATCGTAACTCATTATATTTATATAATCTAAATACCCTGTTGCGTCGTGCGTTAGAGTGTTGCCATAGTAGTCTGTTCCTGTAGTAGCAACTGTTAACTCAATGTACTTGCCGTACGACTGGTAAGCATCATCAAATTTTGTTCTTAAATCTCTCAACAATTCTTCCAACATAACTTTTTCGGTAGCATCATTTGGAAACTCCCAATCTAAATCTAATCCATCTAAATTGTACTTTTTAATAAAGTTAACACAGGTATCAAGGAATCTATTTCTATAAGTATTGTTTGCGCAAATCCCTCTAAAGTCACCAGAAGAATTCGCACCTCCCACTGAAATATTTACTTTAACTCCAGCAGCATGACCTTTGGTTACCAAGCCTTTAAGTAAATTAGGATTTCCGATATACATGTATCCATTGGCATCATTCGGAATTGCAAAAGCATAATTAATATGCGTCAGTGCATCGTAATTAATGTTGTTCATCATGCCAGTGGCATTGCCACTCCAATCGGCAAAATAACCCACTACTTTGTAGTTGGCAGCTTTTGATGCATAAGGAAAAGATAAAAGTGCAATAAGCACTAAAAGTGATAATTTATTTTTCATGTTCGTAGTTTAAGGTACTTAAATATAAGGCTTAATACCATACTTCAAAAACTAAAATTCAAAGGCTTTGATAATCGGGGAAAAAAAGTAAATTTACGGGTGCAAATAAAAATGAGGTATTTTCTGTTATATATAGTAGTGCTTTCCACCTTTGTAAGTAAAGCGGCGGGATTAGAACACAGTATTGATTCTTTGAAAAAAGAATTGACAAAAAAAAATAGCGATGTAAATACTGTAAAAATTTACCTTGATTTAGCAACCACGTTTAGAAAAGTGAGTCCCGACTCCTCTTTAAGATATGCAGACCTGGCCTATAGCGCCGCCAACGACAACAATTTAAAAAACTATAGAGCAGATGCTATCTTGTTAAAAGGCATTTCGTTTTACACGAAAGGTGAACTGAATGCTTCTAAAATGTTTTTCTTTAAGGCTCTAGAATATAGTGTAGCCATAAAGTACAATAAGGGCATTGTTAAATCTTACAACAGCATTGGAAACTATTATTTTAAAATTGCCCAATACGACTCGTCTTTGGCGAATTACGACAAAGCCTTAAATATTGCCAGAAAACAGAAGCTTGATGAAGATATCTCTAAAGCAATTGGAAACATGGCGCCCATCTACGCCAAAAAGGGAGATTACAATAAAGCACTAGAGTTATACACAGAGGCGTTAGACCTAGCCGACAAAAAAAGCGACATGGAGCAAGTTGCTTTGTTGGTTGAAAAAATTGGAAATGTTTTTAACGACAAAGGGGAATACCTTCAAGCGCTAGATTATTACAAGCAATCTCTTGAAATAAAGAAAAAAAGGGGAGATTTAAAAGGGATGGCCGAGTCGTATGCTAATATTGGCAATGTTTACTTCGGACAAGACCGACTTTTAGAAGCCATAGATGCTCATTATCAATCTTTACACATCAATGAGAAAATCGGGAACAAATCAAGTATGGCTGCATCATATATGACTTTAGGTTCTCTTAACCATAAACAGAAGAATATTAAGGAAGCGCTCGATTTTTACGAAAAAGCAAAAAATTTAATTGTTGAAATGGGCGACAAAACCATGCTTTCTGCATGTTATCGCTACATTGGAAATGTATATCAAGGCAACAAGAAATACGATATCTCTAAAAAATATTACTATGATGCACTTAAGATAGCTGAGGAAATAGGTGACGAAAAGGGCATTAGAGAATCATACAATATTTTGGGAAATTTCTTTCAGGAGACAAAAAACTACAATGAGGCATTGAAGTATTTTCAATTGTTTCTTGAGAAATCAAAAAGCATAGACAATAGCAAAGGTGTTGCGGAAGCCTACATAAGTTTAGGAGGTGTTCACTTGGCTCAGCAAAACACCAAAAAAGCCATTGAAAATTGTAATAGGGGGTACTACATGATAGTTGACAATGGTGGTCCGCTCATTAAACAAGCTGCATGCGAATGCCTATCCGACGCATACAACAAGGCAGGAAGAAGTGATTCTGCTTTTAAGTACCTGCGTTTGTATTATTCATTTAGAGATAGTTTGAAAAGCGAAGAGATTTCGAAAACCATGTACAAAAGAAGCATGGATCACAACTACGAGAAAAAGAAAATTGCCGATAGCTTAGCTACTGCCAACAAAGAAAAGGTTTTGCAAATTGAACACGAAGCTGAAACCAAAAAACAAAAGCTATACATATATATAAGTTTGGGAGCATTCTTAATCACTTTGATTCTAGCCATTGGTATTTTCACCAACTTCCGCTTAAAACAACAAAGCGCCAAAATCATTAAAAAGCAGAAAGAAATGGTAGAGGAGAAGAATGCCGAAATCATGTCTTCAATTCGCTACGCCCAAAGAATACAAAATGCACTACTAACAAGCGATGAGCATTGGGATGCTATTAGTCAGGAGTACTTCGTTATGCTTAAACCCAAAGATGTGGTAAGTGGAGATTTCTATTGGGCACATTACTTCAACGATAATAAAGCCATTTGGGTAGCCGCCGACTGCACTGGTCACGGTGTTCCTGGTGCGTTCATGAGCATGTTAGGCATTGGTTTCTTAAATGAAATCGTTATCGAAGACAACATTCAAAATCCCGACGAGATATTAAACCGACTAAGAACCAAAATCATTAATGCACTGCGTCAAAAAGGTGTGCAGCACCAGCAAATGGATGGCATGGACTTGGCTTTATGCTTAATCGATAAATCGAGCAGCCGTTTGTATTATGCAGGCGCCAACAATCCTTTGTGGATTATGAGAAACAAAGAAATTATAGAAGTGAGTGCAGATAAACAACCCGTTGGTTATTTGATTGAAGAAAAATCGCACCCTTTTACAATGCACGAAATTCCACTTCAAAAAGGAGATACAATATATACTTTTACCGATGGCTATGCAGATCAGTTTGGTGGCGACCAAGGTAAAAAATTCAAATACAAGCGCTTTAGAGAGTTGTTGAAATCGGTGGAAAACGAACCTCTTAAGGTTCAAAAAGAAATTATTGAACAAGCTTTTGAAAACTGGAAAGGCAATCACGAACAAGTGGACGACGTTTGTATTATTGGTGTGAAATTCAACTAAAAGATTATGAGAAAAATTGCGTTTATTGTACTATTTATAGCATCTGCACTTTCTGCAAATGCTCAAGGTAAATTCATTATCGACGCTGCTTTAGCATACAGCGCAAGTGATTTTATTGGCGCTCAAAAATCACTGCATAAAGCATGGGATGTAATTCTTCAAAAACAGGCCTTAGGAGAAAAAGTAAAAGATTTTGGTAAATATTATAAATTAAAAGTGCAAGTGTACGTGCGCTTAGCTGACTTATATAACAGAGAAGACTCGGCACTAGTGTATGCCGATACCGCAAAAAATGCTGCCTACGAATATTACAAAGTAGATGCTTCTAAATATTATGATGCAGAAGTAAAAGACGGAATGCTTCAACTTACTTTTTACTACCAAAACATTGGTGTTTTTTACTACCAAAAAGAAGAGTACACGAAGGCTTTTAGTTCTTTCGCCAACGTTATTGATTTGCAAAAATTTGTACAACCCGAAAAGAATGATTTGTCGGCTTACCATAACGCCGCCTTCGCATCATTGTATGCTAAAGAATACAAAAAATCATTGCCTTATTTCAGTATCTTAATAGATTCGAACTACACCAAACAAAAAAGTTTAATTGAATACAAAAGAAGTATTATTAGAGTTAATCTAGAGTTGGGCGATACTACAAGTGCTCTCACTAAACTTAAAGAATACAACACAGGTGACACCATCATTGAGTTCTTAAAAGAAGAAGTTTCTATTTTATTGGCACAAAACAAACAAAAAGAGGCCTTAGCAAGAATGCAATTGTTGGTAGACAAAAAATTGAACGACCCTATTATATATGAAAACATTGCAAAGATATACCAGCAAATGGGTGAGTACGAATTATCTCGAAAGTTCTACAACGAAGTGCTAAAATTAGACAATGATAGAGCCGACTCTCATTACGGATTAGGTGCAGTATTAGTGATTGAATCGAATAGATTAATGGGGGAAAAACAAAGAGCAAAATTAAACGAGGCTATCCCCGAATTAGAAATGGCGAGAAAGCTTTCTCCAAATGACAGCGATACTCTTAAGGCATTATTCCAAATTTACAACAACCTGGGTTTAAGCGATAAGGCGGCTGAAATAAAAGCCATCCTATCTAAATAACTATATGAATATATTAAAAAGAATATTCCGCAATTGGCTTGTTCAAGGTAGATGGATTTTAATGTTTTCTGTTATTTTATCTATGGCTTTAGCTGCCATCACTTTCTTTCAAAAGCAGCCCAAAAAGTTTGAAGCCAGAATCTACGGATGCACGTCGTTATTGAATTTTCAATCGATGTTCGATTATTTCGGACCGGTGGTAAACAGCATGAAAAACAATCAAAAAGACATCACAGCAAAATATTTAAATGTAAAAGAAAGTGAACTGAAATTTGTAGATGCTATTATTTTAGATCACATTAATCAGGTTGTTGAAGAGGCTGATATTCGTTATGAATTCACAATCATTACAATTTTTAGAGAAGACACCACAGGTAGCTACAAAGTTGGAGATGCCTTAGTCAATTTCATAAAGAACAATAGTTTCTTGGTAACCAAAAGCGCTCAGAAAAAGAAAGCCTTAAATGACAATAAGCAAATTTTGCAGAATGAAGTAAAAAGAGTTGATTCTATTTTGAATTCATTTAAAGATAGAAATACTGCATACTACGAAACTCTTAGACAAAGAAGAGTTGATTTAATGCTTCAATTAAATCAGTACCTAGAAAAACACAACGAGTTTTATGACGTGAAGGTGTTTTATGGATTTGATAAAACCGGACAATGGGTGGCCGACGAATCTAAATGGATAAAAATGCTAGTGTATTATTTATCGGCATCGTTTTTAATTACATTCTTGTTCGCCATTTTTAGAGATAAGTCGATAATTAGAGATGTAAAGAACGGACTGTCAAAATCGGGGGTGATTTAATTTCCTTCGTTTTAAAGAATCAAAGGGAGCATTTCTAAAGGTGAATTTTAGAATTTGCATATCTCACAATCAAAAATCATTTATTAATTGCATTGGGGAAGGTAAAGTTTTGGGCTGATTTCAATAGTTGTTTTCTTGAAAATACTATTTAACATAATATTAATTATAAGACAATATTATTTATCGAAAAGCCCGTCAAATAAAGGTTTTCGCTAATCAAGCTATCGTTTTCGCTTGTTCTTGGATTTGCTTCTTGATTGGAATTTAGCTTCCTTTTCTCGGCGTTCTTTCAACCATTTTGGAATACTATCTTGAACTGTTTGTCCGGCCGACTGAAAACCTTTTCTTGAATCTGATTCCAAAAGCTTATCCAATAAGTCTTCACGCTTTAAAGCTTTCAATCTTTGCGCAATCTTAGGCTTGTTCTCGGGTTTGTACCAGAAAAAGAAAATGTTTTGGTCTTTCTTTTCATCTCTAGCTATTGCTGCATCAACCTTTTGCAATGTATATGGATGATATCCCGAATAAAATATCTCGGTAGCCACCGTCATTGGTGTTGGCGTAAAATCTTGAACCTGCTCTAATTTGAATCCCAATTCTTTTGTTTCAGCAGCCAACTCAGCCATATCTTCTTCAGTACTTCCTGGGTGACTCGATATGAAATAAGGAATTAAAGGTTGATCTAATCCGTGCTTTTTATTGATGGCGTCGTATTTCTTTTTGAATTCCTTAAAATGCTTAAACGAAGGTTTTCGCATGATTTTCAATGTGTTATCCGCTGTATGCTCAGGCGCAACTTTAAGTCGGCCACTAATATGTCGTCGCACCAACTGATCCATATATTCATCAATACTAGTATCAGCATTTTTGTTATAGCTTGGGGTTAGTAAGTCGTAGCGAATTCCGCTTCCAACAAACGCTTTCTTCACCAAAGGATGCGCATCAACCTTTTTATATAAGTCAATCATGGGCTGATGACTCGTATCTAAGTTTGAGCAAACTACAGGATGAATGCACGACGGACTAACACAACGTTCGCAAATCGCTTCATCAATTCCCTTCATTTTATACATATTGGCCGAAGGTCCGCCCAAATCACTAATGTATCCTTTGAAATCTGGCATTTTCACTATTTCTTCAACTTCTTTTAAAATAGATTTCTCTGAGCGACTGGCAATAAATTTACCTTGATGCGCCGAAATGGTACAAAAACTACAACCTCCAAAACAGCCTCTATGCATATTAATAGAGAATTTAATCATATCGAAAGCTGGAATGGGGCCGCGCGTTTTGTATTTAGGATGCGGCAATCTTGTGTAAGGCAAATCAAAAGAATTATCCATTTCTTTCTCCGTCATTGTTTTAAATGGAGGATTGATTAACAGTGTTTTAGCACCAATCTTTTGAAGTATTCGTCGAGCATTAAGCTTGTTAGATTCTTGTTCTACAATCTTAAAATTCGAACTGTATCTTTTCTTGTCGGTTAAGCATTCATCATGAGATACCAACTCAACATCATCCCATCTTTTGTTTTTGGGCAATTCTTCATCCTCCTTAATAAGTATAGAAGTTTGAGGAACGGTTTTAAGCGATTCGAATGGAACTCCTTTTTTTAACAAATCAACAATATGCCGTAAAGGTTGTTCGCCCATGCCATACACCAACATGTCGGCGCCGCTGCTTTCTAATATGGAAGGCATCAACTGGTCGCTCCAATAATCGTAATGCGTTACTCTTCTCAATGAAGCTTCAATACCACCTAATAAAACCGGCACATCGGGAAAAAGCTGTTTTAATATTTTGGTGTAAACGGTACAAGCGTAATCGGGACGAAAGCCTGCTTCGCCGCCTGGAGTGTATGAATCGGAAGATCGTTTTCTTTTGGATGCGGTGTAATGATTCACCATAGAATCCATGCAGCCCGCCGTAACTCCAAAGAACATTTTAGGCTTACCTAGCTTTTGAAAATCTTGTAAATTATCGCGCCAGTTGGGTTGCGGAACAATACCTACACGCAGTCCTTCACTTTCTATGATACGCGCAATAACTGCCGACCCAAAGGCAGGATGATCAACATAGGCATCACCCGAGATGATGATAACATCGAGTTCTTCCCAATCTCTTTTGCGCATTTCTTTTTTCGAAATGGGCAACCAATCTGTTAAGGGGCGTAATTTTTCTTCCACAGTGGCAAGTTACGAGTTTGCCAGAAAAGTAAAAAATGATACCTTGGCCAAACTACTAACACACTACTTATGAAAAAATTAAACATCTACTTTCTTAGCTTTTCTTTAATCCTTCTTTTTTCTTCTGTTTCTAAAGCACAATTGAATAAAGGTAATTTAATGGTGGGAGGCTTATTTTCAACATCAATTGGTAATGGGGTTTCGCAAATCGGACTCTACCCATCTTGCGGATATTTCTTTAAAAATAATCTTGTTTTAGGCGGCGCTTTAGATTTAACCATAACAAGATCTGATTATGAAAACAGCTCTTTTATTGCTCTTTCTGCTTTAGGAAGATATTATTTTGCCAAAATTGAAGAAGGTAAATCTTCTCCAAAACTACCCGTTTTTGTGCAAGGTAAATTAGGCGTTAGCTCTGGCTCCGGAGTAATTTTTGCTGCTGGCGGATTAGGATTCGATTACTTTTTAACCAACAGTGTAGCTCTGGAAGCATCTGCAGGTGTAAATATCTACGATACTGGATTTGCGAATGTATATGCTATGCTTGGTTTTCAAATTTTTCTTCCATCTTCGGTTTACAAAAAATCATCTGCTAAGTAGTATTGCGTTTAATTAAAAAATACGCTACTTTTAGCCGAGTTTATAATCAAGCATTTTGAAGATTTTCAAGAGAATTAGCATCATTTCAACGATAGTCGTTATTGTCTGCCTCTGTATAGGTCTGGTTGGCTGTGAAGTTTTAGGAGGTAAATCAGAAGGTATTATTATTTACGATATTACTTACCCTAAACCCCATGCCGACAATTCTACGCAGGCCATCATGCCTTCAGAAATGGAGTTTCAATTTAAAGACGATAAATACATCAACAATCTATCTATCGCTTTTGGTTATGTACATATTGATTACGTGGTAGACAACCAAACACGTGAACTAATTGAAGTGGCTAAAATTGGTAAACACCGTTACGCTGCTAAAATCAACGAATCAACTTTACCTTCATTATTAAAAGATGTTCCTGCACATAGCGTTAAGTTGATTGATGGTGAAACCAAAGAAATTGCTGGATTCAAATGCAAAAAAGCTGTTGTTAGCATTGCCGGAAAAACGCCGTATAGTTTTGATGTGTATTACACCAACGAAATTACTTTAACCGAACCCAACTGGTGCACACCATTTAAAGATATACCTGGTACCTTAATGGAATACCAAATTGAAAAGTTTGATGTTATTATGCGTTTTACAGCTAAAGAAGTGAAAAATTTAGCGCAAGACGCAAAAGAATTTACCTTGCCAGAAGATGTTGAATTTAAAACTCCTCAGTTCATTGACGATGAGTTGAAAAAAATGCAGGAATAATTTTCTATGTCGGCAAACGCTACCATCTCACAATGGGTTAACGATTACGCCGACGAAATGTATCGTTAAACTTTCTCTAAAGTATCTAAACAAGAAGCCGCCGAAGACATTGTTCAAAATACCTTTTTAGCCGCAGTTCAATCTTTTTCCTCTTTTAAAAATGAAAGCAGTGCCAAAACCTGGCTCTACTCTATTTTGAAAAACAAGATTATGGATTATCATCGCGCAATTTATAAAAGAGTTGAAGTCCGCACAGAATATGAAGGCGATTCTTTCCTCGATATTTTCTTTAATAAGAATGATCATTGGAAAGAAGAATCGGGGCCCCACTCTTGGAATTCGGAAGAGCATCTTTTAGATAATGTAGATTTTAATCTTACGCTGAAATCTTGTATGGATAAATTACCTTCAAAATGGAATTCGGCCATACAACTGAAATACGTAGATGATAAAGATTCAAATTTAATTTGTCAGGAATTAGAAATTACACCGTCTAACTATTGGCAAGTGCTTCATAGAGCTAAATTACAATTAAGAGAATGCTTAGATAGAAACTGGTTTAAAAAGTAAGAGATGCGCTTTTTGATGAACATATTGGGATTGGTTTTTTGTAAGAAAGCGAGCGAGCTTGCCGACAAGAAAATCTATTTCGGCTTAACCCGCTTAGAGAGATACCAGTTCTTTATGCATAAACTTTCTTGCGATGCTTGTCGCAATTACGAGAAGCAAGCTATCTTATTAGATAAAATGATGAAAGAAAAATTATCTAAAGAAAATATCATCGAAAGCATTGCCCCTTCTGCAGATTTTAAACTGCGTATTCTTCAACAAATAGAAAAAAAATAATTTTTTTTCTTTTTCTTGTCAGGAACAAAAATCATCACCGACTACCCTAGTAAATAATTTAAACTTTAAAATTTACTAGTCATGAAAAAAAGAACAAAAATCATCACGGCTTCATTAATTGCAGCAGGAACAATTTTCACTATTGCAGGTGTATCTGCTAACACCTCTCACGAAACAACATCAGCTTCATCTTCAAGAGCTTCATTAGAAATTAAATGTGGCGGTAAAGATCATTCATGTGGTGCCGACACCTCTAAAACCAAAGACCACAAATGTGGTGAAGCTAAATGTGGTTCTAAAAATACAGCACTTGTACCAAGAAAAAAGCGGGCGATCACAAATGCGGCGAAGGCAAATGCGGAAATAAATAATCATCACAATAATGGAGGCTTGAGAAATTCTTCAAGCCTCCTTTCTCACCCTCTAAAATTCCTCCTTATGGTTGGCATCGGATTCAGAAAAGATTTTGCAGAAGATTTTCTTGCTTCTTCCATTCTTAAACCTTCATTCATTGAAGTGGCTCCTGAGAACTGGATGGACGTAGGTGGATATTGGAAAAAGCAATTGCACAAGGCTTTAGAAAAACATCCATTATTCACCCACGGCTTGTCACTTTCTGTTGGGAGTCCCGATGAATTGGACATAGACTTCCTCAAAAAAATAAAAGCATTTTTGAAGGAAACGAACGCAAAAATTTATTCTGAACATTTGAGCTATTCTAAATGCGATAATGCTCACTTGTATGATTTGCTTCCTATTCCTTTTACAGATGATGCGGTGCGCCATGTAGCCAAAAGAATACAACAAGTGCAAGATGTTTTGGAAAGAGAAATAGCTATTGAGATTGTGAGTTATTACACTCCTGTTGCGCCCGAAATGAGCGAGTTGCAGTTTGTAAATGAAGTATTACGTGAAGCAAATTGCAAATTGCTTTTAGATGTAAACAATGTTTATGTAAACAGTTTTAACCATCAATACAATCCGCATGAATTCATCGACGGATTGGCTATTGAAAAAACAGAATACATTCATATGGCCGGACACACTAAGGTGTCGGAAGACTTAATTATTGATACCCACGGACAAGCCATCATCGATCCTGTTTATGATCTTTTCGCCTACACCATTTCTAAATTAGAAAAAGATGTTCCTGTTTTATTGGAGCGAGATTTCAATATTCCTCAACTCGAAGAACTTCAAGGTGAAATACAGCAACTACAAAAAATCAAAAACTCAGCTTATGTTGCAGCTTAACAAAACATTTTCCGTTCAGTCGGCTTTAGCCTCTTTCTGCAAAAAAGGAGAATACAAAAGTATTGAAGGAGTGAACGAAGAAAGGGCAAAACATTATCGCCGAATGGTGTACAATGTTATTGATGACACTTTGCAAAGTGCCTTTCCCCTTACTTTGGCTTTGCTCACAGAGGAGGAATGGAATTATGCGGTTGATCTTTTCTTCAGTACTCACGCCGCTCAAACTCCTATTTTATGGAGGCTTCCCGAAGAATTTGTTGATTTTTCAAATTCATTAGAATTCCCACTTAAGAAAAAATATCCCTTCATCTCAGAGCTTTTGTTGTTTGAATGGATGGAGGTAAAAATATTTATGGTGAAAGATATTTCCTCTGAATTTTCAACGCAAGGAAATATTCAAAGCGATAAACTAGTGCTTAATCCCGAAAGTCAATTCTTGCATTTCACCTATCCTGTTCATTTGAAAAAAGCCAACGAAATTTCTGAAGAAGACAAAGGGAATTATTTCTTGGTAATGTATCGCGAGCCCCAAGAAAAGAATGTTTTAATTAGTCACCTCTCCCCCTTTCTCTTGGCTACATTGGAAATACTAAGTGATGAACCTCAAAGTGTAGAGAAGGTGCTTGAAAAAGTTTCCAAAGATTTCAATCTCACAATTGATGAAGAATTGAAAAAAGGGACTCACGTCTTTTACCAAAACATTTTAGAAACAAAACTGATTCTCGGATTTAAAAACTAAAACTTATGAAAATTAAAAACTTGTACAACTCAGTGACAAATTCATTGAGTAAAGGAAAAGATTTGCCTTTATTAGCCATGCGCTTGGTATTGGCTTATGGCTTTTATATGCCTGCTAAATCTAAATGGGAAGATATACATTCTATTGGTGAATGGTTTGAAAGCATGAACTACCCTCTTCCCTATTTCAATGCTTACTTAGCTGCAGGAACAGAAGCGCTGGGAGTTGTTTTGTTGTTGTTAGGCTTAGGCACCCGACTCATTTCCATTCCATTAATCATCACCATGATAGTCGCCATTGTAAGCGTGCATTGGGAAAACGGACTTGAAGGTGGTTCAAACAACGGATTTGAAATTCCCTTGTATTATATGCTTTTCGCATTATTGATCAATGGAGGTGGAAAATGGAGTGCAGATTATTTGATTGATAAGAAAATAAATTAGCAACGCAGTAGTTCCTTCGTTCCTCAGTATGACAGCACTTTCGAAACTCACTCTCACCCTGATTTACTGTGGTTGTCATCCTGAGGAACGAAGGAACTATTGCCCTAATTTTTACTCCCCTACTGCTTTACCCACAATCACTTTCGCTTCATCTTGAATGCTTCTTAAATGACTTTCCCCCAAGAAACTCTCTGCGTAAATTTTATAAATATTTTCAGTTCCGCTTGGCCTTGCCGCAAACCATCCGTTTTTAGAAACTACTTTCAATCCGCCCAAAGCTGCTCCATTCCCTGGTGCTTCGGTCAACATCAAATCAATTTTCTCTCCTGCTAATTCGGTTGATTTTACTTGTGATGGCGACAACTTAGAAAGCGCCGATTTTTGTTCGGGAGTTGCCGGAGCATCAATTCTATCGTACACCGGTGAACCAAATTCTTTCGTGAATTGATTGTAAATTTGTGAAGGATCGCTTCCTGTTTTGGCTGTAATTTCAGCAGAAAGTAAAGCCGGAATAATTCCATCTTTATCGGTAGTCCACACCGAACCATCTTTTCTTAAGAACGATGCACCTGCACTCTCCTCCCCTACAAATCCTAGCGATCCATCAATGAGTCCGTCAACAAACCACTTGAAACCAACAGGCACTTCCACCACTTTTCTACCCAACTTTGCAGCTATCAAATCAATCATATTACTGCTCACCAAAGTCTTACCAATGGCCGCATTTTTAATCCAGTTGCTGCGGTGCTGAAACAAGTAATCAATCATCACCGCTAAGTAATGATTGGGTTGCATCAAGCCTCCACTTTTGGTAACTATGCCGTGTCGGTCATGATCGGTATCACAAGCAAAAGCTATGTCGTATTTCGATTTCAAATCAATTAAACTCTGCATGGCGTAAGGCGATGAGGGGTCCATACGCACTTTGCCATCCCAATCTAAAGTCATAAAACGGAAAGTAAAATCTACTTCGTCGCTAATCACATTTAAATTGAGTTTGTATTTTTCTGCTATGGCATCCCAGTACTTCACTCCCGCACC
>JBMTCG010000053.1:0-17631 GCA_049430665.1 Flavobacteriales bacterium
ATAACGTTTTGCGTGCAGGCGATGTAGCCCTGTGTTGCGCCTGCGGCAGGGCTATATTGCTTGCATGCTGTTAGCACCAGTTGTTGAGTCTATTTAAAAAGTTTGTCCTCAATTTGTTTCAAGTTTTTGTTTACGAAGAACATATCAGGTTCGTTTTTAAATGCTCTTACTCGTATTTCAAAATTCGGGTCTTCTATGTTTTGGTTGTCAAAAAGAATAAGCCCAATTCCGAATTGCCTGCATAAGGTGTCAAGTCTTGTTATGTCTTCAATTTGTGAGTTGTTCGGAACAACAATGTATGATTTATGAGAAAATATCCTGTATGCACATGCCTGTCCAAACGCTGTGATTAGTCCGTTTGTGTCGGTCTTGATTTCGCCAACTATTATTTCTGTCGGAAATTGAATAATGTCACTTCTTTTTGATTCTCGTACACCAATAACATCTGGAGTACCCCATTTGTCTTTGAAAATATTTCCTCCAAGTCCAATTGCGTTTGTGCATTCTTCAAGTTCGTTTACCAACCAGTCTGCAAATGGCTTATAAAAATCTTCTTCTTTAATTTCTTTTTTCTTTGAATTCTTTTGAGTTGTTGTGGTCGGCTGTTCATCAGGTTGTGTTGCAACGTCTTCTTTAAATTTCAGAAGTCTGAAAACTCCTCTGTCAGGCTTGTACACCTTGTTTGGAAAAGTTGCGTCAAGGTCCCATGTCGCACCACTAATTGTGTTTTTGTTGAAGCTACCATGCTCAAGGATTTTTCTTGACAAGTCTGAGTATCGGACACCCTGTGGAGAGTTTTCCAAAATCTCTAAAGCTATCTTTTTGATCTGTCCAGTAATTGATGTAGAACTCATATTTTGTGTCTTTTGTCTATTTACAATTGGTGCTAACATCTCAACTTACGCATTGCGTATACTGCGCCATTATCATTTGTGCTTTTTCCAGTTTCAAAATGCACGTTAATCTGCAATATCGGCAAGGTGTTTAGCATGTTTGCTGCTAATATATCGATTTTTTACTAAGGTACAGTTACAAGCCAAAAAAGAAAAATTTAAGTGTAGAATTAACCGGATAATTCTACGGTTAATGAAACTTCTTCCGCAGCAACGATTGTATAGTAGCTGAAAGACGACTAATTATTTAAGTTGGGTTGTCGTCTCTTGTTGTTTTACATGTCTTCTTTTCTAAATTATTTGTTTTGATTAATGTCTTTATTTCTAAAGTAAACATGGTAATTTATGTCTTTATTTCTAAAATTTAATATATTTACATCATTAATAAATGAATGTTGTTATGATAAGAGTTGCTGAAAATCAATTGCTTGAGTGGAAAAGTAGATCGGATAGAAAGCCTTTGATTGTGAGAGGTGCCAGGCAAATTGGGAAAAGTTGGACGGTAGAACACTTTGGTAAAACACATTACAAAGGCAAAACACACATCGTTAATTTTGAAAAAAGAGCCGATTTACATCAGATCTTTGAATTGAATTTTGATGTGAAAAGAATTGTATTAGAATTAGAAATTCAACTTAATACAATCATTGATTCGAAAAAAGATTTAGTGTTTTTTGATGAAATTCAAGCTTGTCCGAAAGCCCTAATGGCCTTGCGTTACTTTTATGAAGATATGCCCGATCTTCATATCATTTCAGCTGGTTCATTGCTCGATTTTACATTGAAAAATATCTCATATCCTGTGGGTAGAGTAGAGCAAATGGATATGTATCCCATGACTTTTCATGAGTTTTTGTTGGCATGCGGACAAGAGAAAATAGCTGAACTTTTAAATGAAACTCCCCAAGCACTTTCAGAATCGATTGATAAGGCAATAAAATTTCATTTAACGCGCTATTTTGTAGTAGGAGGAATGCCAGCATGCGTTAAAACATTTGTTGAAACAAACAGCTTGATTAGTGTTGTTAAGATTCAAGATGATCTTCTCTATTCTATTAGAGAAGATTTTAAAAAATACTCACCAAGTATTAGTTCAGATTGTCTGAATGATGTTTTAACATATATATCAGCAAATATTGGCTCGCAAATTAAGTACACTAGGCTTTCAGAGAGGTTTACCGGGCCAACGATAAAGAAAGGCTTTGAGCTTTTGAAAACAGCTCGAATTATTCATCAAGTTCAAAATGTATCGCTGGCAGGTTTGCCTTTGGTTGCAGGTGGAATTCAGTTTAAAGCATTGTTTTTGGATATAGGATTGCTAATAAGAATAGCGAACCTATCCATAAAAGATGATTTTACACACGGCACTTTGATTTCCGCCTTCAAAGGGGCATTAACAGAACAATTTATTGGACAGGAACTCAAAGCAAAAAATTACGCACTAAATTATTGGACTAACTTAGATAAAGGTACAATGTCGGAGCTTGATTATGTAATCGAAAATAAGGGTGACATTTATCCCATTGAAGTGAAGTCGGGAACCCAAGGATCTTTAAAAAGCTTACATATCGTTCTTCAAAAATATTCTAATTTGAAAAAAGGAATTGTGTTTTCGAATGCACGTTTCGGACTAGATAAAAACATACAATTTCTACCATTGTATTGGGTGAGTCGAATTGATGATGTTGAAAATATTACAAAATAATAACTGATTACATTCCATTATTTTCAATGAAAATCCTATCACATAAATTATTAACGCAAATCCCTTCCGCTTCAGGCATGGAGATGTTGAACAACAACATTTATGTGTGCGGCGACGACTCTGATTTCCTTTTTCAAATTTCAGAAGAAGGTGAAGTGCTGAATAAATTTCCTCTTTTCGAAAATGCGCGAGAGGGTAGAGTAGCCAAACTCAATAAATATGATTTTGAGGCCATGGTGTCGTATCAAAATGAAATCTGGTTGTTTGGCTCGGGGTCTTTAGACAATAGAAGTGTGTTGTTGATTTTCAATACAGATACAAAGCAATCTGCTTTACATTCTCTGGGTGAATTTTATGCAGCCATTCAATACGAATTACAAATTAAAGAAGAAGACTTCAATATTGAAGGTGCTGCGATATATAAAGACGGATTATTCTTGCTCAATAGGGCCGATAATTCCATGATTTCTTGCTCTATTGCAGAATTTAAAGATTGCGTTTTTCATCAAAAGGAAATTGAAGATTTCGATGTTGTGAAATTTCAACTGCCTTCTATTGATGGATATGTCGCCGGATTTTCGGGCGCATCGGTTCACGATGATTTACTTTTCTTTTCCGCATCGGTAGAAAATACAAGCGATTGGGTGAATGATGGCGAAATATTAGGGAGTTTTATTGGAATTATTAATCTTTGCGCACCCGACGAAGAAATAAAATTATTCTCTTTGGAGGGCGAATATAAAATCGAAGCGTTGATGGTGCTGGAAAAGAAAAAAGAAAAATTTGTTCTTTTTGCCATGACCGACAATGATAACGGAGAATCGGAATTATTAAAACTAGAATTATAAAATAATGAAATGTTCAAATACCTTTTTTAACTAAAAAGACTTTATTTGAACATTCCATGTTACCTTTGAAAAATAAATAAATAAAATTAACATGAAAGCAGAAATACACACAGAAAAAGGAGTAATGAAAGTAGAGTTCTACGAGAAAGATGCTCCAAACACAGTAGCTAACTTTGTTAAGCTGGCGAAAAGCGGATTTTACGATGGTTTGAATTTTCATCGTGTAATTCCCGATTTCGTAATTCAAGGTGGTTGCCCTAATAGAACAGGTGCTGGCGGACCAGGTTACACCATCAAATGCGAATTAGATGGCGGAAACCAATACCACGACAGAGGTGTTTTATCTATGGCTCACGCGGGCAGAAACACTGGTGGTTCTCAGTTCTTCATTTGCCACAGCAGAAAAAACACAGCGCACTTAGATAGAAATCACACTTGTTTCGGTAAAGTGTATGAAGGTTTAGATGTGTTGGATTCTATCGCACAAGGTGATGAAATTGAAAAAATTGTGATTGTAGATTAAGAGATTTCATTAATAAAATGAAAGGGTGCCGATTTTAATCGGCACCCTTTTTTGTTAGCTATTTTATAAGGTTTATCAACCTTCGGTTTTAGTATCTTTTCTTAGCGTTGAAATTGCGATTCATCGGTTTTTTTCTGTATTGCGTATTCCATACAGGTGGCTCTCCCATCTCTACAGGAGGAGAAAGTTTAGGTAATTCTCTCTCAATCAGTTTTTCAATTCTACTGAACTTGTACATGTCGTCTTCGTTCACCATTGTGATCGCATTTCCTTTGGTGTTGGCGCGCGCTGTTCTGCCAATACGATGAACATAATCAGCCGCTTCGTTGGGTACATCGTAGTTCACTACTAAGTTGATGTCTTTAATGTCGATACCTCTGCTTAAAACATCGGTAGCTACAACAATACGTAACTTTTTAGTTCTAAATTGCGACAATAAATTTTCTCTTTCTTTTTGATCTAAATCGCTAGAAATACCATCTACCGAATATCCTTTTCTTCTTAGCGCAGATACAATAGTTTGTACTTTACTTTTACTAGACGTAAAAACAATGATGCTTTCAAAGTCGGTTTTGTCTTTTATCAAATGATGCAATAATGCATTTTTTTGATGATCGTGTGCTAAGTAAACATCTTGCTCAACACCTTCTGCAGGTTTGGCAATCGACAGACTTATTTCTACAGGATCGTTGATGATCTTGTTGGCGAAATCGCGAATTTTTTGCGCCATAGTCGCGCTAAAGAAAAGCGATTGGCGCGATTTGGGCGTGAAAGAAATGATTTTTAAAATATCGTTCACAAAGCCCATGTCGAGCATTCTATCGGCTTCATCTAAAATAACATGTTGCACTTGGTCGAACTTAACATAACCTAAGTTCAAATGCGATAACAATTTGCCAGGCGTAGCCACCACAAAATCAACGCCTCCTGTTAATGAAGCTTTTTGATCGTTCCAGCTAGAACCATCGTCGCCACCATAAATGGCAATAGAACTAGCGCCTACAAAATAGCCAAAGCCTTGTATTTGCTGTTCAATTTGAATGGCTAATTCTCTGGTCGGACAAAGTATTAGCGTATTAACGCCTGTTGTTTTTTTTTCGGCAATCTTGTTTAAAATAGGCAACAAAAAAGCGGCAGTTTTACCTGTTCCAGTTTGTGCGCAAGCTATTAAATCTTTGCCTGCCATGATTTGTGGCATTGCTTGTTCCTGAATAGGAGAAGCATCTTCGAAGCCCATGTATGAAATGGCTTCTAATAATTTTTCGTTGAAATTGAATTCTGTAAACTTCATAAATGACTAACTGATTAATGAAGCCGTCATTTTAAGTTTGTCAATAATTTGTTGAGCAACATTGAGGGCTTCGTATCCATCTTGAATGGTCACAACGGGGTCGTGATTATTAATGATGGCTTGTGCGAAGGTAGTCAATTCTTCTTTGATTGCGTTAGTGTCTTTAACATCGGGTGAACTAAAGGTAATTTCTTTCTTGCCTTTGTCCTTTCCTAAATCAATTACTAGTGATAATGGGTCGGCTTCTCCCTTCAATTCATTCAATTGAAAAATGCTTGTTTTTTTCTCTAAAAAATCGATGGTGATGTATGCATCTTTTTGAAAAAATCTTGTTTTGCGCATGTTCTTTAGCGATATTCTGCTGGCCGTTAAATTGGCCACACAACCATTGTCGAATTCAATTCGTGCGTTCGTAATATCGGGCGTGTCGCTCACTACAGCTACACCGCTTGCCGATATCTTTTTCACAGGAGAATTTACGATATTTAAAATGATATCGATATCGTGAATCATTAAATCTAACACAACTGAAACATCGGTGCCGCGTGGGTTAAATTCGGCCAAACGATGACATTCAATAAACATAGGTTGAGAAAAGTATTGCATGGCCGCAACGTATGCCGGATTAAATCTTTCTACGTGTCCCACCTGAATTTTCACATTCGCTTCATGCGACAAATGCATCAAATTTCTTGCTTCTTCTAAAGTATTGGTAATTGGTTTTTCAATGAAAATATGTTTGCCACTTTTTAAAGCTTTAACAGCACATTCGTAATGATAAATGGTTGGTGTAACAATGTCAACAACATCAATGTCTTCAATTAATTCCTCTGCTGAAGTATAGGCTTTGATACCAAACTCTTTAGCGACTGCTTTTTGTGTTTCTGGATTGGGATCAAAGAAACCAATCAAACGGTATTCTGCAATTTGCTGAATAAGCTTAATGTGAATCTTACCTAAGTGTCCGGCCCCAAGTACGCCTATTTTTAACATTGTTGTGTTTGTTTTTTGTAAAAGTAATTGAAATGCTTGGCCATGAACTTTATATCTTCACCAAAGAATCAACACTTATATATTGATAACTGTGCTAGATACATTTAAACATAAGGGAATGCGCAACAAGATGGTGGAGGAGCTGCGAACTCTTGGTATCAGCGATGAACAGGTTTTGCAGGCTATTAACAATGTACCCCGTCACTGGTTTTTAGACAACGCGCTTTTGGAACATGCGTATCAGAATAAAGCATTTCCAATAGGTAGCGGACAAACTATTTCGCATCCTTACACCGTTGGATTTCAAACGCAATTGCTGGAAATAAAAAAAGGAGATAAAATACTGGAAGTGGGCACTGGTTGTGGTTATCAAACATCAGTACTAGTTCAAATGGGTGCTAAAGTATTCTCTATAGAAAGACAACATGCCCTTTTTGTGAAAACAAAAAAGTTTTTGAGCGAAACTAACGTGATAGCAAAGTTGTTTTATGGCGATGGTTATCAAGGTGTACCAACCTTTGCCCCTTACAACAAAATTATTGTAACGGCCGGTGCACCTTATGTGCCCGATGCTTTGATAGCACAGTTGATGGAAGGCGGAAGATTGGTGATACCTGTAGGTGAAGGTGAAAAACAAATAATGACCGTGATTGATAAGTACAAAGGCGGTGTGCTAAAAAAATACGAAGTAGGCGAGTTTTCTTTTGTGCCTCTGTTGGAAGATAAGAACTGGAATCATTAATATCCCCAAATTATGCTTGAACAAATTCTACAAAATTTAAAGATCGCTTCTTTAAATAAAATGCAGTTGGAAACTATTGAAGCTGCTAAAAAAGAGGGTGATTTAATGTTGTTGTCGCCAACAGGTTCGGGTAAAACTTTGGGGTTTTTATTGCCCGTTTTCCAACGCATTAACCAACATAAAGAAGGTGTGCAGGTTTTGATTTTAGTACCATCGCGTGAGTTGGCTATTCAAATTGAGCAAGTGTTTAAAGCGATGGGTAAGGGCTTTAAAGTGAATTGTTGTTATGGCGGACACTCCACAAAAATTGAAAGAAATAATTTAGAATTTCCTCCTGCGGTTTTGGTAGGCACACCCGGTAGAATTGCACATCATATTAGAAATAGAAATTTCGAAACACATTCTATCCACACCTTAGTTTTAGATGAGTTTGATAAATCTTTGGAGTTCGGATTTCAAGATGACATGTCGGAAATTATTGGACATCTTCAATATCTTAAAAAGAGGATTTTAACTTCGGCAACGAAGTTGGATGAAATACCTTCTTTCACCGGATTTGAAAATCCAACGCTTGTAAATTATTTAAGTGATACACCTACAAAATCGGCGGGATTAAAATTGAAATTAATTCGTTCCGACAAAAAAGATAAGTTAGATGCATTGTTGGATTTGTTGTGCTGGCAAGGCAATAAGTCAACTTTGATTTTTTGTAATCATCGTGAATCGGTAGAACGCGTGAGCGATTTGTTGTACGACAATGCCATCATGCACGATATTTTTCATGGTGGAATGGAACAAGAAGATAGAGAGCGCGCCTTAATTAAATTTAGAAATGGTAGTCACCAAATATTGGTGACCACCGATTTGGCATCACGCGGATTAGACATACCAGAAATTGAAACGGTAATTCACTATCATTTGCCACTGAAAGAAGATGCTTTTATCCATCGCAACGGTAGAACGGCAAGGATGAATGCCAAAGGAACATCATATTTATTGATGGGTGCAGAAGAAGATATTCCTGATTTTATCACTGAAATTCCCGATGAAATAAATTTACCCAAATCTACCACTGTGCCTAAGTTAACCGAATGGCAAACCTTGTACATTGCGGCGGGCAAGAAAGATAAAATCAATAAGATGGATATTGTGGGCATGTTGTGTCAGAAAGGTAGTTTAGTGAAAGATGATTTAGGTTTAATTGAAGTACTTGATCATTCATCGTATGTAGCAGTGAAAAGAGATAAGATAGAGGCTATGTTGCGCTTGGTGAGACATGAAAAAATAAAAGGGAAAGGCGTACGAATGGAGATTTCTAAATAATTAAAATTTTAATTTTCCTTCGAATTTATCGCTAGAAAAAAGAATTTTCTTTTCGTAGATGAAGAAGTAGAGTAGGAGTCCGGTACCCACACCTACAAACGACCCAGCAATAATATCGTGCAAGAAGTGCTGTGAAAGATAAATTCGTGAATAGGCAATGGCGATTGCCGTAAGAATTAGCACTAATTTTAGGTAATTGTTTTTGGTGAGAATGCTCATGCAAAAAAGCAGAGCAAAGGCAGAAGTGCTGTGTCCGGAAGGAAACCCTAAGAATTCTGAATACTCCAGATTTTCTATTTTACGAAACAAAGGATGAACTTTTAAAAAATGAATGGGTCTGTCGTGCGTTTGAAAAACATTGGCTTTTAATACCTGAGTAATAATGCCGCTAAGGGCGTAAGTTATACCAACAAAGAGAAAAGCTCTGTACTGATAGAAAAGTAAAAAGATTAACAACGGAACGCCCAGCCATCCTTCAGCCAATTTAGTAAGCCAGAAAAAAAAGTCATCAGCAAAATCGCTGTAAGCCTTAGTGAGGTATAGATGTAAGTCGATTTTATTTTCATTAAAAACCAAGGTAACGCCTATCACAATAAAGATGAAGTAGGGGATGAAAAAATAGCGTTGCTCTTTAATGAATCGAAAAATCATAGTCAATAATAAGAAGAAATATGGAAGGTGTAAAAAATGAGCTAGAAAAAGAGTGTTTTCGAAAACGAACAATGTCATCAGTTTCAAATAATTGCCTAATCTCAACGCTTAATAAAGTAATTTCTACACTTAATGGATAGCTCTCTCAGGGGGTAGGTTTTCATTGCATCTTTGATTCATCAAAAATAAAAACAGATGAACTCAAAAATTGTAATTGTATCGGTCCTTTCGTTAAGCGCCTTTTTTTCTTGTAATTCAGATACTAAGAACGGTGGTTTTTTTGAACCCGTTTCTTGCTCCATCAAGAAGGTGACTGAGATTAAAAAACCAATTCTTGTTTCAGCTAAACCAGTTAAACCTATTGTTAAGGTTGAAGATGATGAAACGCCTGCAAAGGTGTCATCCGACGGATTATTGAAAATATTGGCTACAAATAAAAAGAACAAAATATACATGGGGAAAAAGGCTATCGAAACCAACTTTGATTTGTCGGCGCAAGTGCTAGGTTTCGAATGTGTTAACGAAGGAGAAAATCGCGAATATTTTTTATTAACCAGCGATTCATTTAATGGCGATAGAGAAGAAGTTATACAATACACCAAAGCCGTTCATTGTAAATTAGTAGATAGTGTTTTAGAACTCATTCCTATGCAAACATTTGCCGATGAAACACAATTGTGTTACGATACCACAGATGTTTATTCTAACTGTTCTATTTATGATTTTGAGCAAAATGAAAACGAAATTTTTGAAAAGGAAAGCGCGGCAAAAAGTTCATATTTAGAATACAATGCAGCAGAGAAATCATTTTTATACAAGGCTACTTTCCGTAATTTTTTACAAGAGGAAAATGAAGAAGAGTTTGTAGAAGAAGTGGGTAAGTTTGAATATAAAAACGGTGCTTTTTATCAGGTGTTGGAGAAACAGAGAAAGATTTAATCGTAAACTATTCTTTCACCACTTTTACGCTTTCTAGTTTAGCTGCGTAATCGAATAATGAAACTGGTAAACGGCTGTAGTGCAGCTTCACCGTTAAAGTTTTTAGTTTGCTCTAATTTTTTTGCTGAGCCAATTGTTATGATCTTTCACTCTTATGAAATAAATGGCCGAATTTAGTTGACTGCTAAGAGTTTGTTGTTGTGTTGATTCTTTTTCTAACAAATTGTTTCTTTGCAATAATTGTCCGCACTCATTGTATATTTCCATTTGCTGCAAACCTTGGCCTTCTATAACAATGGTTTCTTTGTCTTTTAAAAATACTTTTATTTCGCTTTCTTCTTTTGCAATTGAAATGATGTTGAAATAACAATAATCACCATTGAAATCAACTTGTTTTAGTTTGTAATATACAGTTGAGTTTGTGATTTCCGTATCATAAAAGTGATAGTTGGTAAAAGAGTTGGTGCTCCCTTGTCCGCTAACAATATAAACAGTAAAGTAAGTTATGCCGTCATAAGATTTTTGCAATTCAAAATAGTCGTTTTCTATTTCTGATGAAGTGCTCCATTGCAATAAATTAAAATCACCTTCTTTTTCACCACTGAATGAAGTTAGTTGCACAGGTAGGGTAGAGGTGTTGTTCACTTTCATATTGTCGAGGTAAATCATTTGATTTCCTGTTTTCGGACTCGTTGTATTTCCGCTGCCACGCAAAATAAAAGTAAAACGAATCACTGAAGTTGAAGATGGAGTGAGTGAATTTGAAGAAAATAAAGCTGAAATATCAACGCTCAAATTGTTCCAAATACCATCTGTGTAAGGAGATAAAGCTAGGTTAATAGTGGTGTATGTGGAGCCAAATGAAGAACCTCCATTGTTAGAAACGTAAACACGCATTTGGTCGGCGGCATAACCCGAACCCCAATCAACTAAAGAAAAGGAACTACTAATACCCGTAAGGTTATTTAAGTTCAAGGCTAAGTCGGCATTGATGTTATTGTTTGAGGCAAGATTACTGGTGTTGTAGGCCGCTAAGCCGTAATATCCCGTTGCTGTTCCTGAAGCATCGGTTGTTGTTCCAAATGCGGGATAATTACCCGATAAATTTAGCGTACTAACCACACCTGCTGCGTTAGAAGCAGATGTGTTCCAATTGCCAGAAAGCGCAGAAGAGAAATTATCGCTAAAAGGCAAGTTGGCTTAAGTTTGTGATTTTATGTTGCTTATTGTGGTTATAAAAAGGAGGAGAAATGTAGTAGTTCTCATTTGATTACTTGCTTTTTTGATGTAACTGTGCGGCTGATTTACCGCTAAATTGTTTAATAGATCAATGTCAATCAACACAAGAAATGGCGATCTTTACTTTTCACAGCGATGTTTCAATGTTGTTCTTTTATAATATTCTTGTAAGTACTGGGGAGATGTTGCCTCTTAAAGTCGGCTAGGAAGTGCTGTTTGGCTAATTTGGTAGACTGATATTGTTGATGCTAATTTTTACATTTCCCTCAAGAATCATGTGAGCCATAAATTTACTGAAATATAGGTCGCTGTTGATAATAATGTGATTAGTAAAGCTTGTTAAATCACCTTGTTACTCCATGTTTCAGGCTTTTCTGCAAACCATGATTTTACCTGCGGCCAAACCTCTTTAAATAAAGGTGAATTTCGGTAGTTGTTTAAGTCGTCTTCGCTATTCCAATAACTATAAGTAAAGAAAATGTTGGGGGATATAATGTTTTGTGAACCCTCTACATTAATGCAGCCTTCAGATGACTTAATGGCTGCTTTATATTTATCAAAAAGCAACAAGAAATCTTGTGTTTTGTTTTCTTGAAGAGTGAGTTTTACAATTCTAATAATCATCTTAAAAAAATTCTACACGCACGGTGTCGTTTAATTTTAATCCGAATAACGAAGCGGCGTGACCTTTATTAATGGCAATTTCTAAAAAGCCCGAGCTGCTGAACAAAGCCAATCTTTCGCCTTCAGGTACTTCGTTGTAGTTGAAACAAATTTCATCTATGGTATAATCGGCTCTTCTAAAAATAATGGCGAAGGTTCTTTTTTGCGCTACTTCAATAAATAGTTTTTTAGAGATATTGGTAATTACGTTGCCGTACGAATCGATGTAAGTCACCATTCCTTTAATGATGTTTCCTTCGCTAATGGCTCTAAAGTTAATGCGCTCTCTAACTTTTTCTACTGGGTCGCCCAATTCTTCAATTTTTCCGCCATTAGCGAGATGCGCGGCAGTCCACACAAATAAATCTTTGGTAGGAAAAGTTTTAGATACTTTTCTGTCGCCTGTTCTAATACTGAAAATTTTATCGGCAGGTGTATCGAACAACAAAGAGAACATACCATTGTCGGCACCAATAAAAAAGTGCTTGTCTTTTTCAATCACCAAATGCAAGGTATACTCGTCGGCACTTGGCGCAACGCCTATGATGTGAATACTTCCATCGGGAAAATCTTTATACACATTTTTTAAGCAAAAAGAAGCTACAGAGATATCGAAAGATGGTATGTCGTGACTAATATCGATGATGTGGGCGTTGGGGATATCCTTCAGTATGGCGCCTTTGATGGAGCCTACGTAGTAGTCTTTCAGTCCTAAATCGGTTGTAAGTGTGATAACCGCCATGCTCTATGAGTTGGGCAAATATACGGAAGTAGCCGGCTATGGCTTCCTTTGTGCTCTGTCAGTTAACAACATTGCACTGTGGATTACTATGCTTAAAAGTTAAATTGCATAGAAGCAAAATCCTTCTTTTGATTTCTTATTTTAGCGCGAATAAAAACATCCATTTGGACAAAATTATCAAAATAGAACACATAGACCCCATGCATTTGCTAGGGGTGAACAACTTGAAGTTGAATCATATCAAGAAGAATTTTCCAAAGCTTAAAATCATGGTGAGAGGCGATGAGATTAAATTGGCGGGAAGTAGAACAGATATTATTTTCTTTGAGAAGAAGCTTGAATTGTTTTTGGCACATATTGAAAAATATGGCAAACTCACCGAAGCCAATATTGATATGTTGTTGGGTAACGAGTCGGAAGATATCATTGCTGGTAAAGATGGAGAAGGTGTAATTGTTTATGGCAATGGCGGATTGATGGTGAAGGCCAAAACGATGAATCAGCGTCGTATGGTGGCTGCAGCTCAAACCAACGATTTGGTTTTTGCAATTGGTCCGGCTGGTACTGGTAAAACCTACACTGCTGTTGCTTTAGCAGTTCGCGCTCTAAAAAATCGTGAGGTAAAAAGAATCATTATGACTCGTCCGGCAGTTGAATCTGGAGAGAATTTAGGATTTCTACCAGGTGATTTAAAAGAGAAATTAGATCCTTACATGCAGCCTTTGTATGATGCTTTGCGCGATATGATTCCGCATGCTAAGCTGGCCGACTATCTGGAGAAAAAAACAATAGAAATTGCTCCGTTGGCTTTTATGCGCGGACGAACTTTAGACAACGCTTTTGTGATTTTAGATGAAGCGCAAAATGCTACCGAAGGTCAGTTCAAAATGTTTTTAACGCGTATGGGGCAATCGGCAAAGTTTATTGTTACAGGTGATGTAACGCAGGTGGATTTACCACGCAGTCAGCGCTCGGGCTTGCCACAAGCAGCGCACTTATTAAAAGGAATAGAAGGAATATCATTTATATATCTCGACGGACAAGATGTAATTCGCCACAAGTTGGTGAGAGAAATTTTAACGGCGTATGACAAAGCATAATTCAAAATTTTTAATTCAAAATTCATAATTAATGATGAACGCATTAACAAAAACAAATTTTCAGTTTCCAAACCAAACTGCAGTGTACAAAGGAAAAGTTAGAGACGTTTACTCTATAGGTGATGTGTTGGTGATGGTGGCCAGCGACCGTATCTCTGCTTTCGACGTGGTATTGCCAAAAGGTATTCCTTATAAAGGTCAGGTATTGAATCAAATTGCTCAACACTTCCTCAATGCTACTGCCGATATCGTTCCCAACTGGTTGTTGGCATCGCCAGATCCTCAGGTTTCTGTGGGTAAAAGATGCGAGCCATTCAAAGTAGAAATGGTGATTAGAGGATATCTTTCTGGCCACGCGGCAAGAACATACAAGTCTGGAATTAGAACGCTTTGTGGCGTTACGATGCCTGAAGGATTAAAAGAGAATGATAAATTTCCAGAGCCTATCATCACACCCACTACAAAAGCATCTGAAGGTCACGATGAAGATATTTCTCGCGAAGAAATATTGAAACAAGGAATTGTGGCTGAAGTTGATTATATTCAGTTGGAGAAATATACGAGAGCGTTGTTTCAACGCGGACAAGAGATGGCGGCAGATAAAGGGTTAATTTTGGTGGATACTAAATACGAGTTTGGTAAAGATGCCGATGGTAAAATTATTTTGATTGATGAAATTCATACGCCCGATTCTTCAAGATATTTCTACGCTGATGGTTATGCTGAACGTCAGGCTAAAGGCGAGGAGCAAAAACAGTTGTCGAAAGAATTTGTGCGCCAATGGTTGATTGCGAATAACTTTCAGGGGAAAGACGGACAAACCATACCTGAGATGACCGAAGATTTTATTTCTATGGTATCTGAAAGATATATTGAATTGTTTGAAAACATTACTGGGAAAAAGTTTGTGAAGGAACCAGCAGAGACCTTAGAAAAGAGAATCGAGACAAATATTTCGAAATGGTTAAATAATTCTAAATGATTTTTCTATCTTAGAAAAGTACAACACCTAAAACCTAGTATATGAAAAACAGATTTACCTTAATTCTCCTAGCTATTGCTTTGTTTTGCTCGAAGCTAAATGCCCAGCAGCAAATCACTACGCTAATGTTTGATTACAAAAAGAGTGCTCTTACTGAAGAGCATAAAGTGCAATTGCAGCAAATTTTCGATTTTTTTAATTCAGATTCAATTTCTGTGAAACTTGATTCTTATTGCGATAGTATTGGCGGACCCGATTACAACCTAACTCTTGGGGAAGACAGAGGTAACTCGGTGAAGAAATTCTTTACATCTAAAAAAATTAAAAGTAAAAACATTAGCATAACCAATCATGGTTCTGATCAGCCTCAAGCTTCTAACACCACTGAAGATGGAAGAAGATTGAACAGAAGAGTAGCGGTAGTTATTACTTCAACTAAAAAAGGAGCTTTGCTTCCTGCGCCAAAAGTAAATATGGACTCATTGTTGGCCGCGCAAGAGAGATTGCGTTGCGAAGGTGATACAACCATTAATTTGCCTAACGGAGCCATTTTGAAAATGGGGAAATGTGAGTTTGAGAAATTAGAAAGATGTATGACGGTTACCGTTTACAATACTAGTGTTTTATTAAGAAAATCGGGGTATTCTACCAACGGTCCGGCTTTTTCTAATCTAGAAGCTGTTGCCATAGTTGATGTTAAATTGTGTGCCGATACTAATTTAACCAAAGCCATGAAAGTGTATATTCCAGTTGCGTCGGCTTGTGCCAACTCAAAACCAGTTGATGTTTGGAAAGGTTACTCTAATATGTTTTGGCAAAATAGAGGAGAGGCTGCTAAAAAAGAATCTCTTAACGGAAAAGATTACTATGTTTTAGAAACCAAAAAATCTGTTGCGGCTAATTTTGCTTCTGATGTTGATGCTACTGAAAATCCGGTTTTCCAATTCAAAGCTAAAAAAGGCTTGAAAATTACTGAGTTGAGAGTATCTTACGACTGTGGAATGGGCGTTTACATGAAAACTGTACCAAAACCAGCTAAGAAAGTTAAAATGGCATTGCCTTGTCCGAAAGGCGACGTGTACATCGAAGTTTATGCTGTAGATAAAGAAGGTAAAACAGTAAGAATGGATTACACATCTTCTAGTCAGATTAAATCTAAATCGAAACAAAAAGCTTGTAAATCTGGAGCGGTAAGTAAGAAATATATCTTTTTCCCTGATGCTTTTACAAACTAATTGCTAAGATAATTAAATGCTAAAAGGCGAATAGATCAATTGATTTATTCGCCTTTTTTCTTTGTGTTCGTTAATGTTAAAAGTTAGTGAAGTCGCTAAGGTTTTTAGTGAGCCTATCAAAAATATAGTACTGTAAAATACACAATTCTTTATCGTTGCTGGTGATGCCAAACAACCGATCAACATCGTATTCGGTGTGCTGTCCGAGATAATTTACTTCACCCGGCAATGTTTTTCTTCTGTAGCCTTTAATTACATTTTTGTTGTTCTTGTTGTCGATAACGGTGATTACAAAAAGAGGTGTAGTTTTTAAAAGAGAATCACGCTTAGTGATGTTGTTTTTCGTTATAAAACTTTCCGCCGCTACTTCTTTGTAATTCAATAAATAGGTTTTCAATGCAGCCATATTTAATTTGGGCGCTGCTACATCAGAGTTTAAAGGAAAGAGTTCAATGTTTTTTTCGTCGATTTGGATTTTGAAAGACTGCGCTTTGTTTTCGGGATAATCTACCATGATGGTGCTAATGCCCATTTCGGGGAAATAGAAAAGATGGGCATCTCTCCACAGATCTTCTTGCGCGACGTAGCGCTCTGTTAAATAGCCTTCAAATCCTTCAATGTGCGTTACAAAAGGAGTGCTGGCGTTTTCGCCATCGGCATTTTGCATGAGCATATAAGTGCCGCGAGAATCCATTGTTTTACCACCTACCCAGTAGCTTTTAATCAATTCGTCGTTGGCGTAAATTTGTACTGCTTTGTGGTGAACAGCAAGCAAGCTGGTGAGTTGTTTGATGCCTTCTTTTGGAATTCTATTTTTCACTTTCACCTTGTTGATGGTGGTGAGTAGTGTTTGCATTAAATCGGGACGAGCCATGAACTTTCCATTCACTTTCCACGATTCGCCTTGCTTCGTTAGAACGATGGAATCGTGACCTTTTTCGCTGATGATAATTTCATCTATCGCATCAATATTTTTTACACCGAATTCGCGCATTTCTTCGCGAAAAGCAGCATCTTCGTTTGGTTTAAGCCATAAATAAACTGCGGCTCCAACCAATACAACAACTAAAAGTAAGATGATTTTGTTTTTCATTTTCTGGCGTATTTTCTGGTCCTAAAGGCGTTGTATAGGAGTCCGAAAATTACAATAAACGCCAAAGGTACAGCGATGTTAACAGCTTTAATTTGATTTCCTTTTTCGTGAACCACAGCTCTGTTTAACAAACGCATTTGTATTTTTTTAGAACGCGCCTGAATGATGTCTTCATCGCCCAAGAGGTAGTTGAAAGCATTGAGCAAAAACTTCTTGTTGTCGAAGTACAATCTGTTTTCCATGTCGGCGCCTAAAGGCAATGGCTGACCTTTAACAAACTCATTTTTGGCAATGTCACCATCAGATATCACCAACATTTTAGTGACTTTACTTTCGTTTTTGCCAACAACATTGGCGAAAGGAGGAATTCTGTTTTTGTAGTAAGAATTGAATTTACCTTCTAATAAAACAGCCACAGGTTTTTTACCTTGATTGAAAGACGTATCGACACCGTTAATCGCCACGTCGAAACCAACTCTTACGGGAGCTTTAACAATTTTACAGTTTTCGCTGGTGCTTAAAAGAATGGTTTTGCTGGTGCCAGGTGTAGGAATGGTATCGATGGTATTGGCAAAATTTAATTTAATAGGATCGAGGTTGGTGGTGGTAATGTGTTCGTTGTTGGTAGTAATCATTGGGAAGTATACCCATTGAACTTGCTTGTAATCG
>JBMTCG010000054.1:0-17316 GCA_049430665.1 Flavobacteriales bacterium
ATCAAGGTTAATCCAACCTTCTTTAAATCTTTAATTCTCTCTGAAGTAATGATACCCATCTCGAGCATGAACAAGCAAAGAAATCCTTTAAACAAATCGAAGAAGAAAAAATTGATTTGTTTGTTATCAGTATAACCTACAGTGTACCCTATAAACAAACCTCCTACGATAAGTAAAATGCTCTTGCCTAAGAAAACCTCCTTAATAATTTCACCTATCTTATTGTTTGCTTTGTTTGAAGATCGCGCAGCTAAAAGCACTCCTGTAATGATGGCTGGAATTTCAAGCATCACCAAGAGAACAGTCATGTAATTCTCATATTTAATGTTCTGACTTTTCAAATAAGATATAACCACAGCAAAAGTTACCGCACTCACCGAGCCGTAGTGGGTGGCGATAGATATGGCATCTGCCGATTTGAATTTATTGGTTTTATCTAAAATGAATTTGGCTAAATTGGTAATGATTACTCCTAACAAGAGCGTAGCTATTATAGGCACAATTACACTTTCCGCATCAGAATGATAAAGTTCAATACCACCCTTAATTCCAATGGAAATTAATAGATACAAACTAATGGTGTTGTAAAATGATTGCGGAACTCGCAAATCAGATTTAAGGAGGCCCGCTATGGCTCCTAGAACAAAGAACAAAACAACTGGATCTAAAATAGCTTTCATAAATGTATTTTCAGTAAAGATAGTGAAATATTTACAAGCAATAGTAATACTATTATTTATAATGGTATTGAAAATATCTATAATACCATTGCTATATTGTTACTATATTTACCTAAATAATTATAACATGGAATTATCGCTTAGAATTATACTGAATGAGAAGCTGTATTTAAAGAATCCTGATGAATCGGTTTTAGGCAGAAAAATTGTTACCGAGGGACTCAAATTAATTAACAGCTTAGGTTTTGAAGACTTTACTTTTAAGAAATTAGCCAAAGAAATAGAAACCACTGAAGCTACCATTTATAGATATTTCGAAAACAAACACAAACTCTTGATCTATTTAATAAATTGGTACTGGACCTACCTGGAATACAAAGTAATGATTGAACTCAACAACATTACTGACCCTAAAGAAAAAATAAAAAAGATCATCTCAGCTTTGGTCACTCCTTCATCAAATGATTTTGCCGATTTGTACATCGAGGAAAAACAATTATTTGATTTGGTGATGTACGAAGGATCTAAATCGTACCTAACAAGAAATGTTGCCTTAAACAATAAAGATCGTTTATTTAAACCCTACAAAGACTTGTGCGCGCGCATATCTGCAGTAATATCTGAAGTAAACAATAAGTACAAATACCCTCATTCTTTAGCTACTACAGTACTTGAAATGTCACACGCACAAAAATTCTTCAAAATAAATTTACCTTCACTTACCGATTTTCCTAATGATAAAAGCGATAAATCGCTCATCGACTTCTTAGAAAAAATGGTTTTTGAAACTATAAAAAAATAGAAAGTGGAACACAAAAACACCAATCCCGTAATTCGATTTATTCGATTGTTAAAACTGAATAAACAAGATGTAATAAGCGTTTATCTTTACGCAGCAGTTGCAGGAATCATAAGCTTATCATTACCCTTGGGTATTCAAGCCATCATGAATTTTATTACCTCTGCGCAAATATCCACGTCATGGATTGTGCTGGTTATTTTGGTTATTGCAGGTATTGTATTAGCTGGTATTCTTCAAATATTATTGCTTACAGTTACCGAAAATTTACAACAAAAAATATTCACACATTCGGCATTTGAATTTGCATACCGACTGCCTAGAATGAAAAATGCTGTGGTTCAAAAATACCATGTGCCCGAATTGGTGAATCGTTTTTTTGATACTCTTACTGTGCAAAAAGGAATCTCAAAAGTGCTGATTGATTTTTCTGCTGCATCGTTGCAAATTATTTTCGGACTCCTACTCTTATCTTTCTATCACCCGTTTTTCATTCTGTTTAGCGTTGTGCTTCTGCTTAGTATTTACCTAATCTTTCGAATCTTGGGTCCGGCTGGTATCAAAACCAGTTTGAAAGAATCGAAATACAAATACGAAGTTGCTTATTGGCTAGAAGAAATTGGGCGAATCTCAAACACATTTAAAGTAGCAGAAAACACTTCTTTTCCTGAAAAGAAAACCGACACTTTGGTAAGCTCATACTTACACGCTAGAAAAGATCACTTTAAAGTATTGCGCTTACAATATGCCAACATGATCGCTTTTAAAGCTTTTGTTGCTGCAGTATTGCTTTTATTGGGTGGATACTTGGTAATCAATCAAGAGATGAACGTAGGACAGTTTGTGGCTTCCGAAATCATCATCATTTTGGTTTTATCATCGGTAGAAAAATTAATTCTTAGCATGGAAACCATCTACGATGTTTTAACCGCCTTAGAAAAAATTGGCTACGTTACCGATATACCTTTAGATGAAAATGAAGAAAACAACACCATTGAAAACGTAACGGATGGTGGTATTTCTATAAAAACCATTGATTTACATTTTCAATATCCTGATGCCATTCACCCCACGCTGCATGACGTAAACATCGATATTAAAAAAGGCGAAAAAATAATGCTATCGGGATGGAGTGGCTCAGGGAAATCGGCTTTACTCAAATTATTGGCTGGTACGCGTAAAGACTACCAAGGCACAATAATATTAAACGAAGTGCCCATGCAAAACTGGAAAGTCAACACCCTTAAAGAACACGTAGCCTATTGTCAAAATGGGGAACAAATTTTTCAAGGCACATTGCTAGAGAATATTCTTATTGGTAGAGACATTTCGATAGATAAGGTGCAAAAAGTGCTCGACATACTGCAACTAAAAGAAATGGTTCAAAAAATGGAACAAGGATATGAAAGCATTCTTTTTCCAGGGGGAAAAAACCTATCAGCCAGCACTCGTATTAAAATCATTATGGCCAGAGCCCTTGTAGCATCACCTAAAATTTTATTGCTAGAAGATAGTTTCAATTTCATCAGAGAAGAAGAAAGAGTTTCATTACTTAAAAGCATCTTTTCTTTCCTTCCGAACTGCACTGTAATTGCCATTTCAAACGACCATCATTTAGAGAATATTTTTGATAGAAAAATTATTTTATCGCAAAATTAAAAGAGCTATTTATGTTGAATTTAGGAGACAATAGAATTGAAAATAAATTGCAAACAGAAGGATTGAAATCACTACAAATGCTTTCCAAAAATTCTGCTGCCAAACTCTCAAAAAAAATTGGTTTATGGGCAATTGCAATTTTAATAATAGTTGCTGTATTGCCATGGACTCAAAATATTAGAGCCAAAGGATTGGTAACCACCTTGCAACCTTCGCAACGACCGCAAACCCTGCAATCTGTAATTGCCGGCAAAATTGAAAAATGGTTTGTGAAGGAAGGTCAGTTCGTCAAAAAAGGCGATACTATTTTGTTCTTATCGGAAATTAAAGATGAATATTTCGACCCCGAATTGTTAGCGAGAACAGAAAACCAAATAAAATCGAAAGAATCATCAGTGGTAGCCTATATGGAGAAGATAAAATCTCTCGACAACCAAATTGATGCTTTAATAAAAACCAAAGCCATAAAACTTGAGCAAGCCAAAAACTACTTAAAACAAGCCGCGCTTAAAGTGCAAACAGATAGCATTGATTTACAAGCTGCCAACACCAACTACAACATTGCTTTTGAACAATACAAGCGAATGGAGAAATTGTATGAAGACGGATTAAAATCATTAACCGACCTAGAAAGCAGAAAACTTAAATTGCAAGAGACACAAGCTAAGAAAAACAGTGCCGAAAATAAATTGTTGTCGAGCAGAAATGAATTGCTAAATGCAAAAGCTGAGTTGGGTTCTATCGACAATCAATACAAAGACAAACTGTCAAAATCTGAATCAGAAAAATTTGAGGCGATGTCGAATATGTACGATGCCGAAGCCACCGTTTCAAAAATGCAAACTTCATACATGAACTACTCAGTAAGAAACAGCATGTATTATATTCTTGCCCCTCAAAATGGCTATATCACCAAAGCACTGCGCGATGGTATTGGCGAAACAGTAAAACAAGGTGAACCTTTGGTAAGCATTATGCCTTCACAATACGATTTAGCAGTTGAAATGTATGTTGAGCCCAACGACCTTCCGCTTTTGCATATTGGGGAGGAAGTCCGCTTTATCTTTGATGGTTGGCCTTCCATCGTTTTTTCTGGTTGGCCTAACGCATCATACGGTACCTTTGGTGGTAAAGTAGCTGCCATTGATAACATCACCAACGACGAGGGAAAATACCGCGTATTGGTAGCCGAAGACAAAACAGAAGGAGAATGGCCTAAACAATTAAGAGTGGGTGCTGGTGCGCAAGGCATAGCGCTATTGAACAATGTACCTATTGGTTATGAATTATGGCGAAACCTCAATGGTTTTCCTCCAGATTACTACACTCCTAAGAAATCAAACAAAAAAGAGGACAGCAAAAAAGATAGTGATGAAAAATAAGAGATACATTCTTGCTTTGTGTTTAATGCTTAGCGCCTTTTTTCTAAAGGCTCAAGATAGCACCATCGTTTTTTCTCCCGAACAGTTTTTAAGTATTGTGCGCCAATATCATCCAGTGATGAAACAATACGATTTGCTTACCGACAAAGGGAAAAACACTGTTCTAAGAGAACGAGGAAATTTTGACCCGTATTTGTTTTCAAATATTGATCAAAAATATTTTAGCGACAAACAGTATTATAGTTTATGGTCAAGCGGACTCAAAATTCCAACCTGGTATGGTTTAGATTTTAAAGTAGGATTAGACCAAAGTTCTGGACAATACATCAACGCAGAAAACACCTTGCCTAATTCTGGATTGGTTTATGCCGGAATCTCGATGCCTATACTACAAGGATTTTGGATCAACGAAAGAAGAAATGAAGTAAAAAAAGCACGTGTTTTCGCACAAAGCACACAAGTGGAGCAATTGAATTCAATTAACAATTTGCTTTACGATGCATTGGCAGTTTACTGGGAATGGTATAATGCCCATCGAAAATACGCAGTATTTGAATTTGCGGTGAGCACAGCAAAACAACGATTCGAAGCGGTTAAATCTACTTTTTCTTTCGGTGACCGTCCGGCCATTGACACTCTCGAATCTTATATTCAATATCAAAACAGACTATTTAGCTTAAATCAAGCTGCCATCGAAAAAACAAATGCAGCACTTCAACTATCAAATTTCTTGTGGAATGAAAACGAAGAACCTCTTGAAATTCAAAATAATCTAGTGCCAATTAGTGAAGATAAAATTGTATTAAAAAATTATGCTTTGCCCGATTCACTAAACATTATGAGTGCTAAATTGGCCACTAACCATCCTGCCGTAAAACTATATCAATTAAAATACGATTACGAAGCAATTGAGCGACAATGGAAATTAGAAAAACTAAAACCCAAGCTTAACTTAAATTACAATTTACTTACCCAACCTGTGGGCGATGCATGGCTAAGTAATTTTTCGGCAAACAATTACAAATGGGGTGTTGATTTTAGTTTCCCTGTTTTCTTGAGAAAAGAAAGAGGCGACTTACGTTTGGCCGACATCAAATTGCTAGAAATTAGCTTTGCACAGGAACAAAAAACCCTTGAACAAACCAACAAAATAGAACAATATAAAAATGAATTGGCAGTAACCGAACAACAAAACATATTGTTTGCTCAGTTGGTGAAAAATTACGAAGCCCTACTATCGGCTGAAAAAAGAAATTTTGAAAGCGGCGAAAGCTCTCTCTTCTTGGTAAATGCCAGAGAAATGGCGCTCATAGATGCACAAGTCAAACAAGTAGAAATTCAGGCCAAATTCAACAAAGCAAAAGCAGGTTTACTTTGGGCCATTGGCGTGCTAAAATAATTGCGAACGTGAACACCATCGTATCAAAAAATATATCTACTGCTGCTTCCATCTTACAACAAGAGGAATTGGTAGCCATACCTACCGAAACCGTTTACGGTTTGGCTGGAAATGCTTTTAGTGAAAAGGCAGTGAAATCTATTTTTGAAACCAAACAAAGACCGCATTTCAACCCACTGATATTGCATTTTGCAGAAAAGGAAATGCTGAAAGATTTTGCCGTAAATGTTCCCGACGAAGTACAGGAACTTATGAAAATATTTTGGCCTGGTTCGCTTACTTTGGTTCTTCCAAAAAGCAAAAAAATTTCTGATTTAGTGAGCGGAAATCTTAACACGGTAGCCATGCGAATTCCTAATCATGAGCTAACCTTATCTCTACTTAAAGCCATCGACTTTCCTTTGGCAGCACCAAGTGCAAATATGTTCGGACAATTGAGTCCGACTTCTGTAGAACATGTGCAAAATCAACTGAATGGAAAAATACCAATGATTCTCGATGGAGGAACTTGTGAGAACGGACTAGAATCAACCATCATAGGATTTGAAAATGGAACTCCAAAAGTTTATCGATTGGGCGCCATTACTCTAGAAGAAATAAGTAAAGTATTGCCTTCTATCATTTACAACGAAAGCAGCAACGACAAAATTGTAGCGCCCGGCATGCTGCCTTACCACTATTCGCCTAAAGCAAAATTATTTTTAGTGAATGATTTGCCAAGCGCAATAAGCAGTTTCAAAAACAAAAATATAGGTGTGGTTACCTTCTCTACAACGGTACCAAATATTGAAGAAAACAAACTTAAAGTACTATCGAAAAACAGAAATTTTAAAGAAGCTTCTCATCGCTTGTATGCCTCTCTGCATGAGCTGGATGCTTTGAATGTAGAGTTCATTTTCGTGGAGAAATTTCCAGAGTACGACTTGGGTAGAACAATCAATAACCGATTATTGAGAGCGTCGAAGAAAGCAGACTAATAAGAGAAAAGAAGCTATTCATTGACTATTTCCCATGTATGATCGCTCAACAATTTCACAGAAGAAATAAATTCTAAATTGTTTTTTTTACTTCTTCCCCATTCCTCCGGACCAATCATCATCAACACATACTCGTCATTTCTTTGGTATAAATGATAGGTATGGGCAATAAAAGGTTCGAACGACATTTTAGCTTGATAAATTTTCTCACTCACCTCCACCCTTCTTCTAATTTCATTGGCTTGTGCAGCCAACAACTCGGCTTGCTTTTGAATTTGCATCAATTGCTTTGCCGTTTGTTCTTGCATAGCCGAATATGCTCTTCCTTTTATCTTCCCTTGATCTTCGGGACGCACCACGATGCTGCCTATATGATGCGGATACGGGAGAACAGAAGGTGTTTCGGTGGTTTTATCTTTATCAATTGGGTTCACCATTAGTCGTTTAATTGTATGTATTTCAAAAATTCTTCTCGCGTTGAAGTTTCCTCAAACTTACCGCTGTAAAAAGAAGTAACAGTAGATGAAGAACGATCTTTAATTCCTCTAGATGAAACACACAAATGCTGTGCATCAATCAATACCGCCACATCTTGCGTTCCTAATATTTCTTGCAATTCTTTACCAATTTGCACTGTTAATCTTTCTTGTACTTGCGGACGCTTTGCAAAATAATTCACAATTCGATTCAGCTTAGACAAGCCAATTACTTTACCCGATGAAATATAGGCAACATGAGCCTTGCCCATGATAGGCACAAAATGATGCTCGCAATTGCTAAAGAAAGTAATGTTTTTCTCTACCAACATTTGATTGTATTGATATTTGTTATCGAACAATGCAATTTTAGGTTTATTGTTGGGATGCAAACCACTAAAAATTTCCTCGATATACATTTTCGCCACTCTATGCGGCGTTCCCTTCAAGCTATCATCGCTTAAATCCAAGCCCATCGTTTGCATAATTTGCTCGAAATGATGCTCAATCTTTTTGATTTTTTCTGCATCACTTAAAACAAAGGCATCATCGCGCAAAGGAGTATTAATACCTGTGCTGAAATGTTCATCGCCAATCTCATCATCAGTCAATGTAATTTGATTTTCCTCAAGTAGGGAATTCAACATAATTTCTTTCTGTTTCATACAAGTAAATTTTAAGGTCTAATGAAGCATCTATTTTAGGTCGAATAATATCGTAACACACTCGCGCGATATTTTCTGCAGTAGGATTAACGCTTTTAAATTCTTCGGTATCGAGATTTAAATTTCGGTGATCAAATTTCTCTACAATGTGTTCATGCAATATTTTGTGCAATATTTTCATATCGATAACATAACCTGTTTGTTCATCAACATAGCCCGTTACTTTAACAATAATTTCATAATTGTGTCCGTGAAAATTAGGGTTATTGCATTTACCAAAAATTTCTTTGTTCTGCTCATCACTTAAAGCAGGATTATGCAATCGGTGGGCGGCATTAAATCTTTCTTTTCTATACACAGATGTTTTCATATCACAAATATATTGTATTATTGTTTAACTTTTTAAATATATTGTTAAACAAAACTAAAATGATATGATAAATAAAATTTATAGAACACAATTAATCCCTGCCAATACAAACGTTATCTGGGATTTCATCTCCTCACCCAAAAACTTGGCGAAAATAACGCCCGACGGCATGGGATTCATTATTTTATCTGATAAAGTAGATAGAATGTATTCGGGACAAATGATTCAATATATAGTAAAACCACTGTTAGGGATTCCTATGCAATGGCTTACCGAAATAACACATGTTGAAGAAGGAAAATATTTTGTTGACGAACAAAGAGTTGGTCCTTACAAACTCTGGCACCACGAACATTTCATTATGCCACACGCAAAAGGAGTAGAAATGGTTGACATCATTCATTATCAGCTACCCTTGGGCATTATTGGTGATGCGATGAATAAATTGGTGGTAGAGAAAAAACTGAAACACATCTTTGATTATCGATATAAAAAGATAGAAGAAATTTTTGGTAAGGCTTAAATTAATTGACTTATTTTAGATGCAAATTATTACAATATGAAAATAGCAATTATTGGTTCAGGAAACGTGGGTTCTGCATTAGCTGCAGGATTTATCAAAGCAAAGCACGAAGTGGTATTTGGTTTGCGAAATCCCGATTCAGCTAAAACAAAAAAGGCCTTGGAATTAATTCCTTCGGCCAATATTCAAAACATAAAAGACGCTTGCTTACAATGTGAAATCATTGTAATTAGCACTCCAGCCGATAGTGCAGTTGAACTTGTTGCTCAACTGGGTGACGTTTCAAATAAAAAAGTTATTGATACGACCAACGCCATTCGTGTTCGTCCGGAACCCTACCCTACAGCCTACCATGCCATCAAAGAACTGGCTAAAACAGATAAAATAGTGAAATGTTTTAACAGCACTGGATTTGAAAACATGATCAATCCCGTTTACAATGGAAATGGTATCGACATGTTTTGTGCAGGTAACAGCAAAGAAGCAAAAGAATTAGCCACTACCTTAGCAAAAGAAATTGGATTTGCCGAGTGTTAGGATTTTGGTGGCGACGATAAAGTAGAGTTGTTAGAAAAATTTGCATTGAGCTGGATTAATATCGCAATTATGCAAGGGCATGGGCGAAATTTAGCTTTTAAGATAATTAAGCGCTAAACAAAACAAACAATCTCAAGCAAGCCGGTTAAACCGGCTTTTTTTATTTATTCCCTTTGCAATTCATAAAACGCACTATTTTATGAAGGTTAGCAAACTGAATATTTTTTCTATTTTTGCTTCACTAACTAAACTATCTTTCTTATAAAAATCAAACAAATTAAGGCTAAGCCGAAGGCTTTGACTAAAACAAAACGCATTAACCCTAGCAAAGTTTTATACAACGACATAAGTCAATTAATTGAAGAGAGCAAAGAGTATATTGCCAACACAGTAAACTCTTCTTTGGCTTACCTGCATTGGAGAATAGGCAAACGAATAAATGTAGATGTACTGAAAAACAAACGTGCAATTTACGGAAAACGAATTGTCGTATCGGCAATACGACAATTAGAAAAGCAATACGGCAAAGGGTTTGACGAGAAAAACATTCGCAGAATGATGCAATTCGCAACAGTTTTTCCCGATGAAAAGATTGTCGTATCGCTGATACGACAATTGAGCTAGACTCACATCATCGCGCTCATACCTTTGAAACAGCCCTTACAGCGTGAGTTTTATGCCGAAATGTGCAGAGTGGAAAGATGGAATGTAAAAACATTACGAGATAAAATTAGCAGCATGCTTTATGAGAGAACTGCAATAAGTAAAAAACCAAAACAACTTATCAAGCAAGAATTAAAAGAGCTAAGAGAAAGCGACAAACTCACTCCCGACTTGGTTTTTAGAGACCCTTACTTTCTTGGATTTTTAGGACTCAAAGATACTTTCAACGAAAAGAATTTAGAAGACTCAATTTTGCGTGAGCTAGAAAATTTCATTCTTGAACTAGGCGAAGGCTTCACTTTTGTAGAACGTCAAAAACGCATGATGATAGATGGTGAAGACTTCAAACTTGATTTACTTTTTTACCATCGAAAATTGAAGCGTTTGGTGGCTATTGATTTAAAACTAGGAAAATTTAAAGCAGGCTACAAATCACAAATGGAACTGTATTTAAGATGGTTAGAGAAGAATGAAATGCAACGAGATGAGGAAATTCCAATTGGTTTAATTCTTTGTGCAGAATGCAATAATGAACAAATAGAATTACTGCAACTAAACAAATCGGGAATCAAAGTGGCTAAATATTTAACCGATTTACCAAGTAAAAATTTATTGCAACAAAAATTACATCAAGCGATTGAAAAATCGAAGAAACAAATGGGAAATAATTAGCACTAAAAGCCTTGTTTTTTGCCAAGAAATTGGTTTAATTTACTAAACACTAAATACCCTTATATGAATATTGAAATTCGCAAACCTTTAATAAACGAAATTCCTGCATTAGCAGAACTATGTGCTTTGCACGCAGAGTATGAAAAATACGATTTCGATAAAAATGGAAAAGCAGAAAAACTGAGTCAATTTTTATTTAGCGAAAATCCTCCTTTACAATGTTATATAGCTTTGGTAGATGGAGAAATAGCAGCCTACACCACTTTCTCAAAACAATTTTCTACCTGGCAAGCCATGCATTACATTCACATGGATTGTTTATTCGTATTAGAAAACCATCGCGGTAAAGTGATTGGAGAAATGTTGGTAAACAAAGTGAAAGATTTTGCAATAGAATCTAACTGCACTCAAATTCAATGGCAAACACCTCACGACAATGTGCGCGCCATTAAATTTTACCACAGAATTGGCGGAAAAGCAAAACAGAAATTGAGATATTATTTGAATCTTCAATAGTATAATTTGATGAACAAAATTGTTGTATTGCTGAGTTTGCTTTTGGCGCATCTTGCTGCACTTTCTCAACAAAACATCTCTAACGGTAACTTATTTGAAGGCGAACCATTTTTAGCTGTTAATCCAACTAACGCACAAAATATGGTAGTTGCGTGGATGGCCACATCACTTACAAGTACTGCTGGATTAACCATAAAAGTGAAATCGAGTTTCGATGGTGGTAACACTTGGAGTTCTCCTGCGGTGATGCCACATATCAATAAGAATTATAAATCGGCAGATGTGTCGATGGCTTTTACTGAAAACGGAAAATTATTTATCTGCTATATTGATTGGAGAGAGAGTCCCGATTCGGGCGGAGTATTTGTGGCACAATCGAACAATGGCGGATTAAATTTTAGCGCTCCTGTTAAAGCGCTTGATGTTTTAGAAGACGGTAGTAAAAGACCCTTGGATAGACCGTGGTTGGCGATTGACCCAAGCGGACAAAAATTGTTCATTACCACGAAACCAGCGCCTTGGATAGCAGCGCCTAACCGACCTTATTTAACCGTTTCAACCGATGGTGGAGCAAATTGGAAACCGTGGAAATACTTAGACAACACAGGATATTTGGTAGGAAATATAATTGCTGGTCCTATGGCTGCCCCTGCCTTTGGTGGCAAACAAACTTTTCGTGCTGTATATCCTTCCTATCTAGTTTCACAAAGTATTTATGCAAGATATATTTTAGCTTCTTCTACAAACGACGGAAATAACATCACTTATCAAGTGGTGCAAAGCGGAGGAACAACCAGTAAAAATGATTCTGCGAAATTAGGATATCAATTGCTCATTAATCCTGCCGACACCAATCAGTTGGCCTTCATCTATCCATATGGAACAGGTGGAGATTTCGATGTGTACCTTACAGAATCGACTAATTCAGGTGCAACATGGACTACACCCGTTCGTGTGAATGACGATAATAGTAGCACACCTCGCATGCAAGATATGCTTTGGGGAAGTTTTGATAACGATGGCGATTTACTCATCACTTGGCGCGACAGACGAGGCGGAACAAATGTATCTTACAACAACCCTTCTGAGTTTTATTATGCTTATAGAAAGCATACCCAAAATACTTTTTCCCAAAATATTTCTTTGAGTAAACAACTGGTGCCTTTCAATGCTGTTTTAGAAAAAAGTGGAAATGATTTTATGTCCTCTGTTTTGTTAAACGATACCATTAATGCTGTTTGGGGCGAAACGCACGATGGTTCATTAGACATTTGGTTTATCAGATTGGTAGCGGCGAGCGGAGTGATAACCGATATTTCTTCCATCAATAAAGAAGCGTTTAATTTCACCGTCTTCCCAAATCCCAACCAAGGAATTTTTTCTTTGAAATTAGAAGATGCAAAAGAAAGTAATTTGAAAATTCTAGATCAACAAGGAAAAATAATTCAAGCGCAAAAATTCAACAACAATATTATTTCTGCAGATATTACTAAGGAAGCTGCAGACATCTACTTCATTGTGTTGGAATGTGAAGGTAAGCAAAGTGTGCATAAGATAATTAAACAATAAAAAATGCCTCTGTTGATGAACAGAGGCATTTTCATTAATATCATTTAATTCTAGTAAGCCGATCTACGTGGTCCGCCCGATTTACCAAAACCACCACTACCAGGTCTTCCACCGCCTTTTCCACCAAAGCCACCTTTTCCACCACCAAATCCGCCTTTAAATCCACCTCCGCCTTTTGGCTTATCTGCATTTCTAAATTTTCCTTTTGTACCGCCTGAGTTTCCACCGCCGCCGCTAAAGCCGCCACCGCCAGAACCTCTTTCTTGTGATTCGCTTACCGCAATATTTCTACCCAACACTTCAGAACCATTTAAAGCCTCAATTGCTGCTTTAGCCTCTTCGTCGTTTGGCATAGTAATAAATCCGAAACCTTTACTCTGACGAGTAATTTTGTCCATGATGATTTTACAGGAAGCCACCGCTCCGTGTTGTTCAAACAACAACTGTAATTCCTCTTCTTTTAATTTAAATGGTAAGCTACCTACAAAAATGTCCATATTGTATTTTAATTTGTTTATGGTGAATGTACACTTAGTTTTTAAGGAATGAACGATAAACCCAAATAAAAATGAAAAAGCCACGTGGGGGACACGCGGCTTTTTTCGAGGGGAATAAAACAATAAACAACATTATAAGATATATTACCTCAGCTTAATTTTAGCTTACAACTTGAGTAATAAAAGAACGTTTGGGCTTTCGATAAATATATCCTAAAACTTTAACCTAGTGACGCAAAAGTATGAAACGTTTCCATAGTTTGTCAAGTTTTTTCTGAAAAATATTTAATTTTTGTTAATCTCTAATAAACAAGCGGTTTAGAGAGGAAACGCTAATTTGTTAAAATCGTTTTCTGACACAATTTTAACATTAAAATAATATAAATCGTTTCCATTCTGAATTAAAAAAGGGTATAAGTTAAATAACCTGCACCATTTGAAAAGCAATATTTTTTCATGGCGCGGTTCTCCAGACCCGTGACCTACTTACTTCGGCATTTACAATGCCTATTAAAAAAAATTAGTTAGACAATACAATTGTCAGAGTAGAGCAGTCACGGGTCTGGAGACCCGCGCCATAGGGATTACCCCAAATAAGAACGCAACAACTTACTCTTAGTATGATGTTTCAAACGACGGATGGCCTTCTCTTTAATCTGACGAACACGCTCACGTGTTAAACCGTGCTTGTTGCCAATTTCTTCTAAAGTAAAAGCATGAGGTAGGCCTATTCCAAAAAACATTCTCAATACATCGGCTTCTCTTTCTGTTAAAGTCGACAATGAACGTTGAATCTCTGAGTGCAAAGACTCTGAAATTAATTTTCTATCAGCTGTGGGAGAATCATCATTTTGCAAGACATCTAGCAAACCATGATCTTCACCTTCTTGAAATGGAGCGTCGATAGAGGTGTGTCGGCCAGCAATACTAATAGCACCTTCCACCTCATCAATATCCATTTCCACCGCTTCAGCAATTTCTTCAACGGTAGGTTCACGTTCTAATCTTTGCTCTAAATCGCTAATTCCTTTTTTAATTTTGGTGAGGTTACCTACTTTATTCAAAGGCAAACGAACCATACGACTTTGATCGGCGATAGCAGCGATGATAGACTGACGAATCCACCATACTGCGTAAGAGATAAATTTAAATCCGCGCGTTTCATCAAAACGTTGCGCCGCTTTAATCAAACCTAAATTTCCTTCGTTAATCAAATCGGGTAAAGTTAAACCCTGATTTTGGTATTGTTTCGCTACCGACACTACGAAACGCAGGTTGGCAGTAGTTAATCTTTCTAATGCAGCTTGGTCACCAGCCCTAATTTTAATGGCTAATGCAACTTCTTCCTCAGAGTTAATCAACTCCACCTTCCCTATCTCTTGCAAGTATTTATCAAGGGTAACACTATCACGGTTGGTAATTGATTTGGTTATTTTGAGTTGTCTCATAGGATACGCGTAATTTATAAAATGGCTATACTTACCAAAAATAGGTCGCTCATACTTGTTTCTACTATTTAATTACAAAATTATTTGAACAAGCATTGTTAAGAACTCTTTAATTTAAGTATATTACAGAACCTTAATATGAAAAAAGCAGCACTTATATTTTTTGTTTTTTTTCTTGTAACAGCCTATGGCTGGGCGCAGAATCCCTTTGAGAAGTATGGTCCGTTCAACGCTAAAATCTATTCCTCTTTTATTGATGCTTTAAAAGAAAAAGATTTTGTGTTTAAGCTTCAATGCGAAAACGAAAACCTCAGCAAAGAGTTAAAAAAGGTAGGCGATTTGAACAAATTGCAAGTTTTAGCTTTAAAGAACAATCAACTCGATTCGCTATCGAAACAAATTTTCAAAATGAGCGATTTACTTTATTTTTCCAGCACTCAAAATCCATTGCAAAAATTACCAGCAGAAATAATGTATTGGAGTCAGCTCAACGAAATGCATTTATTTCATACTGCATTGCACAGTTTGCCCAAAGAAATGAGTTCCCTGCAAGCTCTAAAAATTCTACAAATTCAAAACAATCAAAAAGACACTTTTCACTTGGGCGAAGGTTGCAAAAAACTCAACAATCTTAAATCGGTGATTTTCTACAACAACAACTTTTATTCTTTCCCTAAAGAACTTTTATCATGTGTTCAACTCAATGAAATCGTGATCACTTCGTGTAAAATAAATGCTGTTCCTTCAGAAATTAATGCGCTGACTGATTTGCAAACTTTAGTGCTCGATAGCAACGAAATTAAAACGATACCAAACGAAATCTTTGATATGCCGAGCATCAAATACATCTCCTTAAAAAACAATCAGCTCACATCAATTTCAGAGAGTTTCACCAGATTACCACTTCTAGAAAAACTCGATTTATCGGGCAACAATATTCCCGAAGACCGCATTGCTATTTTGAGGGTATTGATGCCGAAGTGTAAAATAATTTATTAGGAATTGTAAAGGAAATAAAGCCTAGATAGAATATGACCAAGAAACTTAAAAAATACAGTCTCGATGAAATTAAAGATGAGGCAATAGGCAAAAAGAATTCTAAAAAAAGAATGGTCTACGAACATGAGCTGCAAATGGAAATCAAAGGAGAGCTGATAAAAAAGAAAGATAGTTCAAGGTGAAAAAAGTCCAGCAGATTTCGCAGATTTTCGCAGATATTATTTCATTTTCTAAATTCGATCAATTTAAAATGTATCACAATCCATTACCATCTCCCTTAACCTTGCAAAAATACTAAGAAGGCGATTACAAAAGCATAGGCACCATCGCTCAAAACGACAACGCACTGGCTAAGGAAGATGCTTTGTATGCATCAACCAACAATTTGTACAATGGTAACATTGGCGCAATGACCACAGCGATTAGTAAGTTCGATAATGGCGCACCACAAGCTATGGCTTATGGTTACGACCAATTAAACCGCATTGTAAGTGCTACCGCTTATGGTCACACATCAATAAGCAGCAGCAACGATTGGTTGGGCTTAGCACAAAAAGCAGCTTACCATGAAACCTATTCTTACGATGCCAATGGTAACATCTTAAGCTTAACGCGTACCGATGGTGCTGGCGCTGCTATGGATAACTTCACCTACAAGTATGCTCAGGTGGATAATCAAACAGCAACTGTGTTTAAGAAAAATACCAATCGTTTAATGGCGGTGGAAGATGCAGTAACAGCTAATGCTGCTAAGAAATTGGGAGATATTCAAGCCGGACAAGTTTACGATGAACAAAACGTAGCCAACAACAACTACGAGTACGATGGTATAGGTAACCTTGTGAAAGATGCGCAAGAAGAAATCGCTTCTATCAAATGGCATGTAAATGGTAAGGTTACATCGGTAACCAGAACCACAGGTTCTATCAAACCCGATTTAGAATTCCAATACGATGCTATGGGTAACCGAACTGTTAAAATAGTTAAACCACGAACAATAAATGGTGTAACAGATGAGAGCAAATGGGAATATTCTTATTATGTTCGTGATGCATCGGGCAACGTTATGGCAATTTACAATAAGAAATATACCGCAGCAGGCAATAACGGCTACAAGGAATCTTACACCCTTGCTGAGCAAGATATTTATGGCAGCAGCCGCTTGGGAACTTACACACCAGTTGACAATGTGATAGCGAGCAGAGATGTTTATGGAACGATAGATGCTACCACCAAGAAAATCAACATTATTTCTGTTTACAATTTGTAAGCGCCGACCAAATTGACCACCCTCTGCCGATTTAAGCTGACCACCCTTGGCCGATTCAAATTGACCACCTTTGGCCGATTGAAACTGACCACCTGGTAAAGACTCAAAATTCATACTGTTAAGAGATGTAGAAGTGTTTGTGGCCATTTTAGGTGCTAGTCAATATACTTATGTTGAAGCTGTGATGACCCAACAGAAAGAAGATTTTGTAGCGG
>JBMTCG010000055.1:0-17231 GCA_049430665.1 Flavobacteriales bacterium
CGACATCCCGAAAACTCTAGTTTAGACTGACTGAACAACAGGGAGGACATCAAAGATACTGTTGTCGATTTAAGAATGTTGGATAGTAATTGGGTATATGGACTTTATATTTTGAATGAATTAGAAAAAGAAGTAAATAACTATTATCAAACAAATAAAGTATAGAAATTACTAGGGCGTATTCTAGTTTCTTTGTGTCATTTCGAAACACAGTTTTTCTGTATTTCTTTATTCTTCCATTGAATCCAATATTCTAATAGTCCTTCGCGAGTTCGCTTCAACGGACTAATCACTAATTTTTCTCCTGGAAGAACAATGGTATTCAATTCTTTTTTTCTCATTTCAAGAGCAGGTGTATGTCTCCAGCCGCCACAATGATCAAAGGACGTGTATGCGCTACAAGAATCTTTGACTTTACTAAATGGAATTTTTAGATAGAAATTGACTTGGCCAGAGCCCATGCCAGCAGTCGTCATTACAATTGAGTCGAAATTGACTTTCACGTATGTTTTTTTCTTGTACAATTCTTTTAAGATTTTACCTACGGTGTCGCACATTTTATTGGAAAATTGATGAGCGATATCTTTGCCTTCTATAAACTCCGGACCAACATAAGTTCCTGAACAAACAGAATCATTGCAACTCAATTCAATGTTGTATAGCTTAGAATTTATTTGAGTACTAGCTTTTCTTTTTTGCGTTTTTTTAGTGTTTGGTTGACAAGCAATCAGCGAAATCAGTGAAAGTATCAATGCATTTATTTTCATCACTTTTTCTAAGTCTATTAAAGCTACTAAATTCAATTGAAATTATTGTACTTGATAAATGCAGATAATCCTTAAATTTATCCAATGATTCTCATCTACACATCCAAAATAACGCCCCGAGTTAAATACATTTTTAACCTCTTGTTTCGCGATGTGTATGGAGTGAAGTATGAATTGACTTCGGATAAAGTAAGTTATTTGAATCATGCAGGGGCGAAATTAACCTACGGTTATCAGCCTTTTGGTGATGAGTTGTTTATTCAGGCGAAAGGATTGTTGTTTGAAACGGGGATTAGCGATCAAGAAATTACAGTTTTCAATTGGAATGATACAAAAGCTTTTTTCTCGGTTGGACCAAAATCGGCTTTGCCTTTCGATATTTTTTCTGCGTCGTTTTTCTTGGCCAGTAGATACGAAGAATATTTGCCGCACATTAGAGATACACACGATAGATTTGATGCGCCAATAAGCTTGGCCTACAATTATAATTTCCTGCATCAGCCTGTGATTAACAAATGGGCGAAGATCTTTAGAGAGTTGTTGCAAAGTAAGTTTCGAGATTTGGTTTTTCCCGAGAAGAAATACCGCTTTATTTCTTCCATCGATATTGATAACGCTTACGCCTTTTTAGAGAAAGGATTTGTGCGTACAGTGGGTGGTTTTGCGAAGTCCGCACTTAAACTTAATATCCCCGAATTTAAAGAACGCATCGCTGTTCTATTGGGCACTCAAAAAGATCCTTACGATACTTATGCTTTTCAATTGGAGCTTCAAAAGAAATATCAACTGGAGTATTTGTACTTCATCTTGTTGGGTGATTATGGTGAAAACGACAAGAATATTTCCATTCAAAGTAAGCGTTTTCGCGCTTTAATAAAATCATTGGGAGACTACGCCAGCGTTGGTATTCATCCTTCTTACGGTTCAAATGGAAAACGCGAGCAATTGGCTAAGGAGGTTTCGCGTTTGAGTTCGGTGATGAACAGAGAGGTGAAAAAAAGCCGACAACATTTTTTAAAAATGCGTTTGCCCGATACTTACAGAGACCTGATAGAATTGGATATTCAGGAAGATTACACGATGGGTTATGCATCAGATTATGGCTTTAGAGCCGGATTGTGTACTCCTTTTTTCTTTTACGATTTAGATTTAGAACTAGAGACTTCACTGAAGATTTTTCCTTTTGCTTTGATGGAAGGAACTTTAAAATATTACCAAAAAATTTCTCCCGAGAAAGCGATGGAGCATATTCGTCCGTTGATTGACGAAGTAAAGAAAGTAAACGGTTGTTTCATTAGCTTATGGCACAACGATTCTATGAACGATTTAGACACTTGGAAAGGTTGGCAAAAAGTGTATTTAGATATGGTGGAATACGCCAAATAGCATGGAAATTAAATACCTAAAAAATAGCGAGATTGATAGAAGTAAATGGGATGCGTGCATAAACGCTAGTTTGCAGCAATTGCCTTATGGCTATTCTTGGTATTTAGATGCAGCCGCTGACCATTGGGATGCTATTGTGCTGGGCGATTATGCAGCAGTTTTTCCTTTGCCTTTGAAAAAAAAGTGGGGTGTTCGTTATGTTTATCCTCCGTTTTTTATTCAGCAATTGGGCTTGTTCTCTTCGCAAAAACTTGAATTGACCGATGCTGTTTTGAATGAAGCAACAAAGCATTTTAAGTTTATTGAATTGTACTTGAATTTCGACAATCAGTGCAGTTTGTCTGTTGTTCCAAGAAATAATTTCGAACTGAACTTGATTGATTTGCAACAAACTTATTCTGAAAACACGCGGAGAAATATCAAGAAAGCAGAGGGATTACAATTGAAAATTCAAAAAGCATCTTCTGCCAAGAACATTATAGAGTTGTTTAGAAAGGGTAGGGGAGCGCAAGTAAAAACCTTAGATAACAGCGATTACAAGCGTTTCGAAAAAATAGTGTACGCCTGTGAAAAACGTTCTGCAATAGAGCATTACGAAGTGCACACAGCACAAGGTTGCTGCGCAGGAGCCTGTTTGCTTAAAACGGAAGGAAGGGTAGTTTTCATTTTTTCGGGCAATAGCGACGAAGGAAAAAAAAGTGGCGCGATGCATTATTTAATCGATAGCATGATTAACGAATACGCTGGAAAACCAATGATTTTCGATTTCGAAGGGTCGAATGATGAGAATTTAGCGCGATTTTACCAGAGTTTTGGTGCGAAAAACACACCGTATTCCTTTGTAAAGATCAACAACTTGCCTTTTCCTTTAAATTTGATGAAAGGTTAATTAGTTAACAATAGAGCTGCGCAAGCTTAAAATAGTTGTTTTAATTTTCTCAAAAGAGGTATTGTCCATGTTGTAAGTCTTTGTTGAATCGGCCGCTACAACTTCTTTCATTTCTCCATAAATACCTTGCACGTTAATCAACTGAGATTTTATTAAAGTAAGTTCTGCATCTTTACAGTCGCTTAACAATTTTACCAAATGATCTAATGATGTTTTTTGTTCGCTTATTTTATGGCGAACCAAAGTAGCTTCTCCGCCTTCGCTATCAAGATGTGTGGCAATATACAAGGCTTCAATCCATCCACCTGCCATGATGCCTGCAGCAACAGAATTCATCTTGTTTTCAAATAGGTAGCTGTCGGTAGTTAAATAAGCTTCGCTAATGATTTGCAGCAAAGAATCTTTGTTGTTTTGGTTGCTTTCCATTCTGGTGATGATATTTTCATTGAAAACATCGTTTATTTTAAGCTCCATCGACATTTTTTGCGCTGCTTTTAAGTATGCTACCGATTGTTGGGGATGATCGAATACGCTAGTGAAACTAAGGTCGGCAAAGTAAACGCCTAAGTTTAATGCTTGTTTAATGGAAGTAACATATTGCGATGTTTTTTTTGGGTCGTTTAGCACCTTAACATCATACACCACTTTCGATTCTTTAATGATCTCGGCCATCTCGATAGGAGTAGGCATGGCATCAAAAACCTTGGCAGCCGATTTAAAATCTTTAATTTGTTCGGCGCTTAAATTCAATTCGGGTTTTTTTACCTCTTGAACTTCTTCACTGTTGTCGCCGCAAGCAAATAGCGCTAAAGCACTTATAAATAGCACACTTCTCTTAATCATAGTTTTCAATTGTATTACAAACATACTAATAATTTATACTTTTAGCGTCAATAAGCATTATGGGAATTGTAAAGAAACAAGGAATTTTATCTTCACTTATATTGTATATAGGTTTCGGATTGGGTGCATTGAATGTGATGTACTTTTTTCCAAATTTCTTTACGATGGAGGAGTTCGGACTCACCCGCTTGCTTTTTGCGATGGCGCTTACTTTTGCGAATTTGTCGTTGTTTGGTCTCGGACAAAGCATGATTCGTTTTTATCCTTTTTATAAGGATAGATTGGATAAAAGCAACAACGACTTTCTCTTTTTGGCTTCAAGCGTGGCCTTGATAGGCTTTGTGTTTTTCGGCGCTCTAGTTTTCTTTTTTCAAGATTATATCGTTGATTTTTTTGTTAAAGATGCTGCCAACACCTCCAAGGTTCATTTGGTGAAAGATTATTTCTACCTCATTTATCCACTTACTTTTTCTTTGGTTATTTTCTCAGTGTTTGAAATTTACTGCAGAAGTATGCTTAAAACCATCTTCCCTTTAGTGTTGCGAGATTTGCTGTTTAGGGTGTTCACGTTGCTAATTATTGTAGCGCTTGCTTTGCATCTTATCGGTTTTGAGTTTTTTACAATTCTGTATTGTTCCTATTACTTCATTGCCGCAGCTGCTATTATTTACTATGTGCATCATATTCAAAAATTACATTTCAGGCCTAAAATAAGTTATGTAAGTAAACGCCTATCGCGCAAAATGTTTAATTATTCGGCCATCATGTTTGGGGGTGGATTTTTCGCCATTGTTGCTCAAAACATCGATACTATCATGATTGGAGGTTTAAGTAAGGAGGAGTTGGCAGGTATCGCTTCTTTCACCGTAGCCACCTACATTGCCACCATTATTCAAATTCCGCAAAGGGGTTTAACCAGCGTGGTTTCGCCAATGATTGCCCATGCTTGGAAAGATAAAAATTTGGTGTTGATTAGTTCTTTGTATAAAAAAACATCAATCAATTTAATGGTGTGGTCTATATGTTTGTTTTTGCTTATTTGGCTTAATATCGATGAGTTGTTTACTTTCTTACCCGAGAAGTATGCCGATGGAAAAATGGTGGTGGTGATTATGTCGATTTCTATCATCGTTGAGTTATCGACAGGAGCGAACAGCGAAATTCTAATCAATTCTGGCTATTGGAAATTGTCTTTTTTTACGCAGTTGATGGTTCTGGTTATGCTTATTCCAGCCAACTATTTTATGATTAAAGAATTTGGCATTGTAGGTTCGGCCTATTCCAATTTGATTGGGTTCTTTATATACAATTTCATTCGTTGTATGATCATTAAAGTGAAGTACGATATGTTGCCTTTTGACGTGAATACTTTAAAGGTTTTGGCTATCTCAGCAGCAGTGTATTTAGTGCTTTTAGTGCTTCCCCAAATTGAGAATGTGTATTTGTCTATTGCGATCAGAAGCACATTAATTATTGTGCTGTTTGGTGGCGCTGTGCTGTGGTGGAAGGTGTCGGAAGATGTGAGCAAGGTATATGTTGATATGAGAAAGAAGATTTTTAAATCGTAAACAACCCCTTGTAAATATTCTCCGGCGAAAATTTCAAAGCATTCTTTTCTGCTTCGTCATTCAATATTTTCAATTTCTCTTTGTCTTTCGTGAAATCAATTAATATTTCTTTTAAGTGGTCATATGATTTAAAAGAAACGGTGCAGCTTTTTACTTCGTCCATTACTTGGTAAGCTGATGGCAATAAGCCTGGTTTTGCTACTCTAATCATGGCGAAAGCGGTGCCGCTTTCTTTCGTTTTTCCGTAGGTGCTGTATTTGTTTACCGAAACATTTAAGTTGCCTAAAATCAAATCGGCTTGTGCTAATTTATGGTCGTATTCTTCTAATGGAATATATTTTTCGGGATAAGAAAGCACCGTTAAACCTTGCTGATTTAAGTGGGCTATTTTTTGGATAATGTAGGCATTGCTTTCTGTTTTTTTAAGCGGACCCAGCAATTCCAACTCGTAGAAATTTTTGAAGAGTTCCTTCTCTTCGTCGAAAATTCTCAATACCGAAGCGTAATCTCTTCTGTTGTTATCAACGATACCTGGTATGGTAATTCGTATTTTCGATTTGATGATTTGTTGATCGTGCAACTTTGGATAGTACACAGAAAACGGAAGAGAAATTACTTTTTTGCTGATGTTTTTACTGAGTATTTCATCACGTAAAAAATCATTCAATAAAACAAAGGTGCTATTGCTGGCTATCAATTTTTTAATGAACTTTTTCTTTTGCAAAGGATATATGAAATTGCTTTTCAAAAGATAGGCGATGTTTCTTCCTTTGCTTACTCCTTCAAAGAAATGATTGATGGAGTTTTTTATGCTCAATGAGAACCACGATTCTACGTTGTGTACTACAAAGTAAAGAGGGTAATGGAATTGAGTGTTGTTGAATTCTGTGAAGTATTTTTCTAAAGTTACGATGTAAGCTGCGTCTAGATTTTCTTTTGCAATTTGATTCAAAAATGAAGCAATATCTTCGTTTTCTTTTCTGGATTTTACAATTAATCTTCCACCAAAATCTTTTTGTAAAGCACTTACATTTTCGCTTCCTTTTTCGTTGATGAAAAGTACAACTGAGTTGTTTGGGTTAGAGAGATAAATTCGCGTGATGCTATCTAGTAAAGTGTAGTGCCCCAGCGGCATTATTTCTATTAAACCAACAATCATAAATATCTTTTATGAATGTAGATGCTGTCCCATTCAACGAGCTGACCTTTATTTTTTGTTGAAGGTAAAATATCGTAAATCACGAAATCGTGGTGGCGAAGAAATTCATCTAAGTCGTGGTATTGCGGAATCCCTACATAAGCGTTGTGTGTTCCTGTTTCCAATACGATGCAGGCCGTACGATTTAAGGTAAGCATGCCACCTTTCAACACTTCCAACTCAAAACCTTGTACATCTAATTTTAAAATCAAGATGTTTTTGTCTTTAGGTATTTCGGCATCTAGCGTATTGATTTCAATTTCTTCGGTAGATTTTTTTTCCATGAATCCCGAAAAAATTTCGGGAGAAGTCGTGTTGTTCAATTCCAATAAAGAGGAAGAACTTACTCGTCCGGCAACATTTATTGTTGATTTTCCGCTGCTATTGCCCAATGCTTTTTTAAAAGCTTTAATGTTTTTGAAAGCCGCAGTATTCTTTTGTATTTCGTTAAAATTTTGTTGAATAGGTTCGTACAAAAAGATATCTAAATTAGGAAAAGCTTTGCTGTACATTACCGCCGTTTTACCAATCAATCCGCCCACATCAACTATCATGGCATTACTCACTTTAGGCGCCAACAATCTACCCAATGTAATGGTTTTGTTAATGTGTTCGAAAGCTCTGAAGTATTCGTTTTCAATAAAGTTTTCGGTTTCCTTTTTCAAGGCATGCGTGAAAAGATACCACTGTAAATCTTTGCTTTTTTTGATGAAGAAAGCGAAGATGTCGAGTAAGCGTTTGATGATATTTCCGAATAATTTTTTCATTGCTTTCAAATTTAAGGAAATAAATTAAACTAATGGATCTTCAGAATTGGCGGTTCTTTTGAGCCATTTTGGGAAAATAATAATGCCAATAAAAATATAAGGATAATAAGTGATGAAGCGCCATAACAAGATGGCAACAGTAATAATTCCTTCGTCGCCTACATCTTTCATAATGCCCGAGAAAGTTCCTTCTACAACACCACTAGCGCCTGGGGTAGAAGGAATTAACATCAACAGCCAAGCCAATAACTGACGCAAATAAATCAACACATGATCGAAGTTTGGAACCAAAGCCATCAAAATTAAATTCAACACCAAAAAGCGAACAGCCCACGATAAACTTGTGGCAATAAACGCTTCGAAGAAATAAGAGAAAGGTTTTGTTTTTAACTCGACTGATGCCGTTAAAATTTCATTGCCTGTTTTCACCGCTTTTCTTCTAAATCTTTTTAGAAAAGGAAGAAAGAATAAAGTTTTTACAATGAGATTTTTAAGTAAAGTGGGGTTGTGAAATACGCCATAGTACAACAAAGAAGTAGCGATAACAATCAAGAAATATCCGCCCCAAATGTAGTACTCTAAGCTATTTACAAAGCGCATATTTTCTGGAAAAATATGGATTGTTCCTTCCATCAGCACTAAAGGAGGTACAGCCAAAATATAGAATAATTTATCGAGTAAAAGAGTGAGCATTAAAATAGAAGTACTTCTGCCTAAATTAATGCCTTCGCGGTTGATGATAAACATGGCAATTCCTGTTCCGCCAGCGCTAGAAGGAGCAATGGCCGATGCTGTTTCCCACATCATAATCACATCAAAACATTTGCGCCACGATAGTTTTTTATCGGTGAGAATTCTAAATCGCCACATGTAAGCCACATCTCGTAAAGCGTGCACTACAATAGCGATGAAAATCCATAAGAAGGTGTTTAAACTCCAATCTATTTCCTCTAATGATGCTATGATTCCTTTCTCACCGCCCTTGAAATAGATTAACAATGCTGTAACCACAACACCAATTAACAAAGGAATAAACAAGCGTTTATAGCTAAATGATTCTTTTATTTCTTGGGGCGTAGAACTCATTTTTTGGTGGGTTCTGTAGTGTAATCTAAACTGTAATGTAAGCCAACGCTTTCTTTGCGCATAGAAGCCCATTTGATGATGAGGTAGGCCACATTTATTACGTTACGCAATTCGCACAATTCGCGAGAAGCGGTGGTTTTTTTGTACAGAGCCTCTGTTTCTTGGTAAATAATTTCCAATCTATCTAAACCTCTTTTCATTCTTATGTTCGAGCGCACAATACCTAGGTAAGTGCTCATCATCATTTTAACTTCTTTCAAACTTTGTGTAATCAAAACCATTTCTTCGGCAGCCTCTGTTCCTTCATCGTTCCACTCGGGAATTTCCATTTTGAACGAAGTGTTTTTTGCCGCTTCCGCAGAGTGTATAGCTGCGCGATGAGCGAAAACCACTGCTTCTAACAATGAGTTTGATGCCAAGCGGTTGGCGCCATGCAAACCAGTGCATGAACATTCGCCAATAGCGTATAAATTTTTGGCCGATGACAATCCATTTTCATCTACTTCAACTCCGCCGCAGGTGTAATGCTGAGCAGGAACAACTGGAATAAAATTCTTTTCGGGATGAATACCTATCGATACACACTTGTTATAAATATTGGGAAAATGCTCTTTGAATTTATCCATGTCGAGATGCGTACAATCTAAGTACACAAAGTCATCTCCATGAATTTTCATTTCTTTATCTATCGAACGGGCTACTATATCACGCGGAGCTAAATCTTCGCGTGCATCGTATTTCTTCATGAAATATTCTCCTTTTCTATTCACCAATCTAGCTCCAAATCCGCGTACTGCTTCAGAAACCAAGAAAGAAGGATTTTCACCTGGATTGTACAATGAAGTGGGGTGAAACTGTACAAACTCCATATCTTTCACCGTAATTTTAGCACGGTAGGCCATCGCAATTCCGTCGCCAGTAGCCACCAAGGGATTGGTGGTAGAAAGGTAAACATGTCCGGCACCACCCGTTGCCATCAAAGTTGTTTTCGCCAAATACGTATCGATACTTCCTGTTTTGTTGTTCATCACATAAGCACCAAAACATTCAATATCTGTTGTTTTGCGGGTTACTTCAACGCCCAAATGATGTTGAGTAATCACTTCTAAAGCGAAGTGATGATCGAGAACAGTAATGTTTTTATGTTGGTGAACTTTTTTAAGTAGAGTTCTTTCAATTTCCCAGCCAGTGATGTCTTTGTGATGCAAAACGCGGTGTTCTGAGTGTCCGCCTTCTTTTGCTAAATCGTATTCACCTTCTTCGTTCTTATCGAATTTAGTGCCCCATTCAATCAGCTCATTGATTCTTTCTGTTGATTCTCGCACCACAATTTCAACTACCTTTTCGTTGCACAATCCACCACCGCATTCCAGGGTATCTTTAATGTGTTTTTCAAAGTTGTCGCCTTCATTCCACACAGCAGCAATGCCTCCTTGAGCGTATTTGGTATTCGATTCTTCGGGATTTTCTTTGGTGATAATCACCACCTTTCCGTGCTGTGCTACTTTAAGAGCATAGGTGAGTCCGGCAATGCCCGAACCTAAAACTAAGAAATCGCTAGTGTGCTTCATCGAAAAAATTGATAAGCAAATCTATTAAATTTTAATGGCTCTTCCTTTAATTTACCCTAACTTTAGCGCAAGAACCAAAAAATTAAAATTATGACTGCAGTACCCATCACCATATATGCTGAAATGACGCCGAATCCCGACGTTATGAAATACGTTGCCAACAAGCTGTTGAACACAGGAACTCCTTTGGATTTTACCAAAACGAGCGATGCAAGTAATTCGCCTTTGGCAAAGAAACTATTGAATTTTCCTTTTGTTGATGGTGTTTTCATCGCCAATAACTACGTGTCGGTTACCAAATCAAACTTGGTTGAGTGGGATGATGTGACTATGGAGTTGCGCGAATTTATTCGCGATTTCATTATGGAAGGCGGAGTGGTAATTGCTCAAATGGTACAACGCGATGAGGCGCAAGAAGTAGCTGCAGATGTGGTGAAAGAAGAATACAATGTGGCAAATAGCGAAATCGACAAAAAAATCATTAGCGCGTTAGATGAGTATATTCGTCCGGCTGTAGAGAGTGACGGTGGTTCAATTGATTTCAAAAAATTTGAAGAAGGTAAGGTTCATGTTGTTTTACGCGGTGCTTGTAGCGGTTGTCCGTCATCTACGGTAACTCTAAAACATGGTATTGAAAGCTTGTTGAAACGAATGGTGCCTGAGGTGCAAGAGGTGGTTTCGGAGGCGATGTAAGAGATTTTATAGAACTTAGTTCACAGGAAATAGAAAAGCTAGAGGAGAAATCTTCTAGCTTTTTTGTTTTTCTCGAGCTTTAAATTCTTTAATAAACTCCAGTAAATTTCTATAATCAACTTCTTTCGCAATATAGAAATCAATAGTGTGATTGGTATTGTCATATTTGAACGAGACATTATTTTGAAGTCCCGAACTCTCAAAGTTGTTTGATATGGGTAAGCCTTTGGAGCCGTCTATGCTGAATTGAACATCGCTCAGTTTATTCCAATTGTAAAATTCTTGTGTTTGCTTATTTATGATTTCAATGCCTTTTTCAGAAAATCGAATGTGTTTGTCTTTTTGAATCATTGTTGATAGAGAGAATTTGTTATTTTTTAAGCGATTGTAGATGGCAAACACAATTATGCTAATTACCGAAATCCATAGGTAAACTAATTGTTGTGTAAAAACAACAAATAATACAGGGAGGCAAAAGGCTGTCAGTATGAAATATGTAAAATATTTTTTGCCTTTGCTTAATTCGGGTTCAATTACTATTGAAAATTTCATAACGAAATGTTAGGCAGCTTTTTCTTTCCCCCTCGCAATATTCACAATCCCTTTCACACTCGCCACATTCAGCGGAAACTCCAACAATACATGCATAAAGCTCAATAAGAAAAGTACGATTAATCCAACGTGGTAATCGTAGTAGTACAATCCCACAGAACCCACCCAAACAGCGCCAATAAAAATCAATTGTTTTTTCTCCACTTTATGCCATTTGATGATAGAAGTTTTAGAAAACCAGTTGAGGTAGTGATAGGTGTAAGCAAAAGCCACAAAAGATTGAATACGAATAAAGGTGATGTTTAAGCTGTCGGCATATTGTATTTTGAGTTGAAAGGTCTCAATGATTTTCTCTATTACGCCCGAAAAAGAGCTGTCGTTAAAGGCTTGAGTGGTGGCATGGCCAGGAATAGCGAATTTTTTAAACGAATAATTCAATATCACAAAAGCACAGGCAATGAGGCAGGCGACTGAGATTAGTCCGGGAGTGCTTTTCGCTTTCAAAGCCCCATACAACATGAATAAACCAGTGAAAATATACACGTGAATTAAAGTGGGCAAGAATGTACCCAACAAAACGATGTATGCATTTTGTTCTTGAATGAAATAGCCTAAAATAGCTGCCAGTGCAGAGATAGCCAGCGTAATCCATGTTTTTTGAAAGAACACAAAACTGATTCCTGCCACCAAAGAAATGAAAATGAAGGTGGGGGTCCACAGGCCCAAAATCTTTCTCAACGATGAATCGGGCCAAAAGGAAAATAAGTCGGCAGTTAAATCCCATTTAGATAAAGAATTGATTACCGGACCAAAAGACACCACTGCTGCCAGCACCAACATCACCCAAAACACATTTTTATTTTTGGCGAAATAGTTTCTTTCTTTCAACCAGTTTATTTCGGTGAGGTAGTGCAGCGGACCCAATACCGCATAAGAAAATAAGAAAAGTTCAAATGGAATTTTAAGCGCCAAAACCAAGGCCAAAAACATCAATCCAATGTTTAAATAATCTATTTGGGTGCTTTTCATTAATCAATTTTTTTAACAGTGTTTGGATTTCTGCTAGTGTGTATAATATCTAAAACAATTACCTCTTGTTTGGCCACAACATAAACAACTTTATAGTGCCATTTAGATACAGACCTATAGTTCTTTTTCTTACCTGATAATAATTCTTCTTTAGAAAATTTTTCAGGATTGTTTTGTAGGCTTTTTATTAGGGAAATTAGTGTTCTTTTTACGTGGCGCGAAGCTGAAACCGAATCAAGAGCAATATATTCTACGATATCCTTGAGAGCGCCTTGTGCTTGCTTGGAAACGATAACCTTGTAAGATTTCACAGTTACCAACTTTCAGATTCCTTTTCAAGGTCTTCTATGCTAATGAAATTTCCTTTTTTTACATCAGCCTCTGCTTTTTCAATTCTTTTGATAAATGCCTTCTTTGTGATTGGTTTACCGTTTGGTTCGTAGCCCACAATATCATCGTTAGTTTGCTTTTTAAGCAAAAGATGAATTGCTTTCAAAACAGCATTGTCATTTATCTTGTCGATAAGAAGATGTAAATCGGCTTTTAATTCTATCGTACTCATAAAATTGAATTGTAAACTAAATTACAAAAAATACTACATTTACGCCTCAATTTATTTAAAATGAAGTTTGCAACTAAAGCCATTCATGCCGGACAAGAGCCGGATCCTACAACTGGAGCCATAATGACTCCTATTTACCAAACTTCCACGTATGTGCAAGAAAGACCAGGTGTACACAAAGGATATGAGTATTCGCGCTCACACAATCCTACACGTACTGCATTGGAGCAAAACCTTGCCGCCTTGGAGAATGGTAAGCACGGATTGTGTTTTGGCAGTGGGTTGGCAGCAATGGATGTGTTGTTGAAGACTTTCTCACCAGGTGATGAAATCATTTCTTCTAACGATTTATATGGAGGTTCTTACAGAATCTTCACTAAAGTGTATGCCAACTACGGATTGAAATTTCACTTTGTGGATATGGAAGATGCTAACAACATTAGCAAATACATTAATGCAAATACCAAGATGATTTGGGTGGAAACTCCTACCAACCCAATGATGAATATCATTGATATCGCTGCTGTTGCGGCGATTGCGAAAAAGAACAATATCTTGTTGGGTGTAGACAATACTTTTGCTTCTCCGTATTTGCAAAATCCTTTGGATTTAGGTGCTGATGTGGTGGTGCATTCATTGACTAAATATATAGCAGGACACAGTGATGTGATTATGGGTGCTATCATCTTAAATGATGATGCATTGGCAGAAAGACTAAGATTTTTAGAGAATGCAACTGGTCCGGTGCCTGGTCCGCAAGACTGTTTTTTAGCCTTAAGAGGTATTAAAACATTGCATGTAAGAATGGATAGACATTCTGAAAATGGTAAGAAAGTAGCCGAATATTTGGTGAAACACCCTGCGGTGAATAAAGTGTACTGGCCTGGTTTTACAACTCATCCAAACCATGATGTAGCTGCTAAACAAATGAAAACTTTTGGAGGAATGATTTCATTTACCTTGAAAAACGATCATTTAGAAACAGCAAGAGAAGTATTGTCTAAAGTGAAAATATTTGCTTGTGCCGAATCTTTAGGCGGAGTAGAATCACTGATTGGTCACCCAGCAACGATGACACATGCATCAATACCGAAAGAAGAAAGAGAGAAGGTAGGTGTTACCGATTCCTTAATTCGTTTGAGCGTAGGTATTGAAGATGCAGATGATTTGATTGCCGATTTGAAACAAGCGATTGAAAGTGTGGTGAAATAGGATTTTTTATGAGTATTGAAGCGCTAACTCCAATCCCTCTTAGAGAAGAGGGGTGCGGTTTTGGCCTTGCGCGATGCAGGGAGATGGACTTTACTATGTTTGCTGTTTGTTCCATCTCCCGCCACTACACAGGCCATTCGCTCGCCCTCTTCTCTAAGATGGATTTGGGAGAGATTAGTGACCACATTCTTAATAAGATCTATTGCTCGTGACCTACCAAGAAACTATTCAATATCTATATGCCCAACTGCCCATGTTTCAGCGCGTGGGACAAGCGGCTTACAAAGCCGATTTATCTAACATCACGCGTATTTGCGATTTGTTGGGTAATCCTCAAACTCAATTTAAATCTATACATGTTGCGGGCACCAATGGTAAGGGTTCGGTAACGCACATGCTGGCCTCTGTTTTACAAGAGGCTGGTTATAAAGTGGGGATATATTGCAGTCCGCATTTGGTTGATTTTCGAGAAAGAGTGAAGATAAATGGACAAATGATTTCGAAACAAGAAGTGATTGATTTTGTGGCTCAGTGCAAAGACTTGTTTGATGAAATCAATCCATCATTTTTTGAATATACCACGGCATTGGCTTTTCAGTGTTTTGCAAAGCAAAGGGTGGATGTGGCTGTTGTAGAAGTAGGTTTAGGCGGAAGATTAGACTCCACCAATGTGATTACTCCCGAACTTTCTGTAATTACCAATATCGGTTTAGACCACACCAATATTTTGGGCGATACCTTAGAAAAAATCTCTTTAGAAAAAGCAGGAATCATCAAAAATGGAATTCCTGTTTTGATTGGCGAAAAGCAAAAAGAAACCGAAAAAGTCTTTGAAGAAGTTGCTGCAAAAAACAACTCAAAATTAATCTATGCTAAAGAAGTAGAGATTGTTTGCGACCTGAATGGAATCTATCAGGAGAAAAATATTGCCACCGCTTTTAGTGCGATTCAACTGTTGAAAGAGCAAGGTTGGAAGATAGATGAAAAGGCGATTGAAAACGGATTTTTACATGTGGCCAAAAACACGGCATTCATGGGAAGATGGCAGGTGTTGGGCTCTAATCCAAGTGTTGTGTGTGATACCGGACACAACAAAGAAGGAGTGGAGTATGTTGTTCAACAACTTGCTCAAGAAAAATATGAGCAACTACATATAGTTTGGGGCGCTGTAAAAGACAAAGACCAAACAAAAGTATTAGATCTACTGCCTAAAAACGCGATTTATTATTTCTGCGCGCCCAATTTAGAAAGAGCTATGCCAGCGCAAGAGTTGAAAGATTTGGCGCAACAAAAGTCGTTACAAGGAAAAGCATACGCTAGCGTTAATGAAGCCTTTACAGTGGCAAAAAATGCTGCAAATGCAGCCGATTTTGTGTTTGTTGGAGGAAGTACTTTTGTGGTGGCAGAAGTGTTGTCTGCTATTATTTATGAATAGCAGCCAGCGATTTCACTCCTGTTTTACTGGTGATAGCCAACATATCTACAAAAATTTGATATTCTATCGTTTTATCCATTCTTATCATTACCACAGTTTCGCCGCTAGGCTTACTGTTTTTTTCTTGTAAGATGGCCGCTTCAAGTTGTTCTACAGCAATAGGTTGATCTTTAAAATAATAAAGAATATCGCCAGTTGTAGCATCTTTAGTAACAGATAAAGTAACCTCGTTTTTCGAAGGTGTTTCAATTTTGCCTTGAGATGCTTTTGGTACACTTACCTTAATTACGCTATCGCTTTTCATTAGGGCCGCGAAGATGAAAAAGAGCATCAAGAAAAACATGATGTCGTTGAGTGCCTCGGTGTAAACGTGCACATCGTCTTTTTCTTTTTTTCTTAGATTAATCATTATCTAGTTGGTTCTTTTAGTAAATCCATAAAGATCATCGTGTTCCACTCCATTTCTTGCACAGCTTTATTAATTAGAGTGTTAATCCAGTTGTAAAAAACAAAGGCAGAAATACCTACGATTAATCCAGCTACTGAAGTGACTAATTTCACATACATACCATTAGAAACCACATCCATTTTTAAGTCGCCACCTGCTTGTGAAATATCGTAGAACAATTGAATAACCCCTAACAAAGTACCTAAGAAACCAAGCATGGGTGCGATACCCGAAATCAAACGAAGGGTGTTGATGTTTTTTTCTAATTTGTACACCTCGAATTTACCAGCAATTTCAATAGAATCTTCAATTTCTTTGATTGGCATACCAATTCTAGAGATACCTTTTTCAATCATTCTCGCCACAGGTTTTTGAGAGCTTTTGCAAAAAGTTTGAGCCGATTCAATATTTCCATTGCGAATAAAACCTTCAATGGTGTTCATGAAAGTGGCATCTGAAGAAATTTGTTTTTTGATAAAAAGTAACCTCTCCACAAAGATATAAATGGCCAAAATCGATAAAAGGGCAATAGGAATCATGATGACTCCACCTTTTAAAACCAAGTCGAAAATGTTCAATTGCGTAGCGTGTGCCTCGGGAGCCACGGCTGTGGTAGCTGCTACTGCTGGAGTTTGAAGAAGAGTAAAAAGCATATTTTAAGTGTTTCTTATGTTAACGTGAGCAATGGTGAAATAATTATCACTAAAATATATTAATGATGAACACAAGAAATAGCACGGTGTAATAAATTCTTAAAAGGGGATTGTTGATAGTGTGCGGTCGGGAAATAAAAAAGCCTCAACATTTTTCAATGTTGAGGCTTTAGTTGTGGGAGCTACAGGATTCGCCTGAGCCCTCCCGTTTTAAGACGGGATGCTCTGAACCAGCTGAGCTATGCGTTTGCTGGATTTCCATTTTTTGATTTGCATTTCTCTCTGATAGGCTTCTGACTTAGTAGAATAAATTTCAGAATGCACAATTTTCCAATCACCTAAACCACCAGTAAAACCTTTATGGTTAGAGTTGTGTTTGCGCAGTCTTTCGTTTAAATCGTCACCAGTATGGCCAACGTAATATTTGCTTTTCTTTTCAGAAAACAGGATGTAAGTGTAAAACATGTTTAGTTAGAATAAAAAAGCCTCAACATTGAAAAATGTTGAGGCTTTAGTTGTGGGAGCTACAGGATTCGAACCTGTGACCCCCTGCTTGTAAGGCAGGTGCTCTA
>JBMTCG010000056.1:0-17114 GCA_049430665.1 Flavobacteriales bacterium
CACAGAACAAAATCCTGCAGTAACAATCAGTCAATTAGGGTCTTATAATGTTACTTTAGTTGCCACAAATGATAACGGTAACAATCAAATAATAAAATCAAAAATTATTGAAGTAGTAGGCTATCAGCTAATATGTACTGCTGATAGTTCATCATCTTTGAGTGGTAAATTGTACGACTCTGGGGGTGCAAACGACAGATATAGCAGCAATGAAATGTGTTCATTCTTAATAACTGGTGATTGTGCTGATAGCATCAATATATCGCTCACAAGTATATACACAGAAGCCTCGCAAGATTTTATAAAAATATATGACGGTAAAGATAAAAACGCATTATTACTGCTGTCGAAAAGCGGACAAAGCAACAATGCCAAGATTACTGCCAGCAGCGGAAATGCGCTTGTAACGTTCAGCTCCAACTCGTTTACTAATTACGATGGATTTAATTTAACTTGGGATAAAAAAAATGTAGTTAGCATTCTAACTAATAAAAGCAAGTATTATAAAAACACAGCGATTTCATTTTCTACCAATAAAGCTGTGCAAAGTTATTATTGGGATTTTGGCGATGGTACATTTTCTTCAGAAGGAAGTCCGAATCATATATATACGCAAGCAGGAAACTATGCAGTAACCTTACATATTACAACCAGTAATGGCTGCAGTTCAAAAATCACTAAAAATATTACTGTAGAATCGAGCATTGGGATTTCATTACCCAACAATGCCAATATCAATGTAAGTCCAAACCCCTCTTCAGGTGCATTCTTCATTGAACTGCCAGATCAACATACTTATAATTTTATGAAAGTTTATTCAATCTTAGGTGAAGTACTGCTGCAACAAGATTTAGCAGCGACAGAAGATAAAATTGCTATTGAATTGGATAACATGAGCGATGGGATATACTATTTAATTGTTGGCAATCAGCTTAACTCTCATACCGCCACTTTGATTCTAGTTAAATAAAACAATCTGAATATACTGGCACTAATGCTAAATACCTTAATTTGCTACATACCAATTGCGAAATAACCAAGCAACCTATTTCAATTCATCAGCAACAGCCTCTAAATCTTGATACCATTCGGCACCGAATTTTCTAATCAATGGCTCTTTTAAAAATTGATAAACTGGAACTTGTAATTTTTTTCCGCAGGTAAAAGCCGCTTTACAAATATCTAGCGATTGAATGTTCACCGCTGTGAATGTACTGTATTTATTGAGCCTTACGGGAAAAAGATGACAAGAAATGGGTTTTTTAAAAGCAATCTTACCATCTAGATGAGCCTTCTCAATAGCACATTTGGTCACCCCTTTCTCATCATAAAAAACATAAGCACATTCTCTATTGTTTACCAAAGGGGTTACAAAATCGCCATCACTATCTATATTGTATTTTCCACTTTGTTCAACTACTTCAATTCCTGCAGGCACCATATAAGGCTTTACATCCTCATAAATATCATCTAAAATAGCCAACTCCTCTTCCTCCAATGGTGCGCCACTATCGCCTTCTACGCAACAAGCACCCTTGCACGAGCTTAAATCACACACAAAACGCGTGTTAAGTAAATCATCGGAAATAAGAGTATTATCGATACTTATCATTGCACAAATTTAGCTAAAAAAACAAAAGGCTACTCATTGCGTGAGTAGCCTTTTACTATGCTGTAAAAGAAATCTAAAATTTGTACCCTAAAGAAATACCTAAGTCAAAAAGATTAGAATGCAACGCTCTGTATATTATTTCTGCAGCTCTATTATCCACTTCACTTTGAGTTAACGTGTTAGGATCTACATTATCTAATGCTTTCAATGAAGAGTAACGGTAACCAGTGAAAATATCCAAAGAAATATTTTCGTTAGCACCCATGATAAACTGCCAACCTAAATTTCCTGCAACACCCCATTCTGTGAAAGAATGCGAATAGGTATTTTCTAAAGTAAGAGAATTACTTGAAAAATGTGGTTTCGCTTGAATATACAAACCAGTTAAGGCTTCATCAGTTAAATAATAACGAGCGAAAGGCTCAATTCTAAATCCAGGATAAGCACCAAAAAAATAAGAACCGATGGCACCAGCACTTAATTTATCGGTTAACGCTCTTTCATAGTGAACTTTTGCTTTCAACTTAACGGTAGCAAGCGGTGACCAACGAACAACATTTTTTTGTGCAGAGACCTCAACAAACGACAAGGCTAAAAACATAACAAGAAATAAACTGACTTTTTTCATAAAATTTGATTTTAATTTTTAATTGATTGAATCCGAAACAAAGTAGCCTATAATAACTATGCCAAATGAATAAAATACCCAAAAACAATTAACATTTATGCGCTTAAAAATACCCATCTCTGTATGCATAATTAGTAAGAAAATAACATCTATTTGTGTTAGTCTTGATAAAATGAATTCCATATGAATAAAATAAATTCCATCAAAAGCCTTGTAGAATCAAACAGTTACGACAAACAAGTGGTTGTAAAAGGTTGGGTTCGATTTTTTAGAAGCAACAGATTTATCATCATTAACGATGGGTCAACCATACACAATATTCAAGCGGTACTAGATTTAGAAAAGGTAAAACCTGAGGAAACAAAACATATTTCAGTGGGCTCTTGTATTGCTGTTAATGGTAAATTAGCACAATCAGCAGGTAGCGGACAAGCAGTAGAAATTTTAGTAGATAGATTTGAAGTATTGGGCGAAGCCGACCCCGAGAAATATCCATTGCAACCTAAAAAACATTCTTTAGAATTCTTAAGAGAAATAGGCCATCTGCGTCCGCGCACCAACACATTTAGCGCTGTATTGCGCTTGCGTCATGCCATGACTTTCGCCATTCATAACTTCTTTAACGAAAGAGGATTCTTCAATGTGCATACGCCAATTATTACAGGTAGCGACTGTGAAGGTGCGGGAGAGATGTTTAGGGTTACCACGCTTGATGCTAAAAATCCACCGTTGAAAGAAGATGGCTCTGTAGATTACAAACAAGATTTTTTTGGAAAAGAAACCAATCTTACCGTTTCCGGACAATTAAACGGAGAGCTGGCCGCAATGGCCTTGGGAAAAATTTACACTTTCGGTCCCACTTTTAGAGCAGAAAACTCCAACACGTCGCGCCATCTTGCCGAGTTTTGGATGATAGAACCAGAAGTGGCTTTCAACGAGATAAAAGAAAACATGGATTTGGCCGAAGACTTCATCAAATATTTGATTAAATACGCCTTAGAACACAACAAAGACGACATAGAATTTTTGAAACAGCGCCTGCTCGACGAAGAAAAAGACAAGCCCAAAGAGCAGCGCAGCGAAATGGATTTGATTCAAAAATTAGAATTTGTATTGGCCAACAATTTTGAAAGAATAACCTATACCGAGGCCGTTCAAATTTTAAAAGATTCAAAACCCAACAAAAACGGAAAATTTCAATATCCTGTAGGCGAATGGGGCTTCGATATGCAAAGTGAGCATGAAAAATATTTGGTAGAAAAACACTTCAAAAAACCTGTGATAGTTACCAACTATCCGCGAGAAATTAAAGCCTTCTACATGAAACAAAATGAAGATGGTAAAACTGTTGCTGCGATGGATGTGCTAGTTCCTGGAATTGGCGAAATCATTGGTGGTTCGCAGCGAGAAGAGAATTACGACAAGCTACTTGAGGCTGTAAAACGTTTCAATATTCCCAAAAAAGATATTTGGTGGTACTTAGATACGAGAAGATTTGGAACAGCGCCACATGCCGGATTTGGCTTGGGCTTCGAAAGATTAATGCTCTTTATAAGTGGCATGGGAAATATTAGAGATGTGATTCCTTTTCCGCGTGCGCCTAAAACTGCTGAATTTTAATTATTGTAATAATTCGATTACTTTAGCAAAAAAAAAAAAATACAACATGAAAACAGAAAAAAAACAATGGACTACTCCATTTATCAGTAATATGAATTTAGACAATACAGAAAGTGGAGGTGTAGTTGCTCCATCTGAAGCAACAGCTGAATTGATGTCTTAATTCGTAAGGATTTCTAATTTGATTAGTCTCCTAACAATCTTCAATTTCTGAACAGAATTTAAAACAGAAGGCAAATCGGCAAGATTTGCCTTTTTTGATCCAGTTAATTTGTCGAAAAAATCTTTTAATAAGAAAGGAAAATTATGTGTTTCTCCATTTAGCTGAATAGCACAGCCTACCTTGCTAACACTCAATTGCCAAGAAGTATTTGGATTTAACTTCCACTCATCACTTTCATTGGGTTCATAAAAAGCAGATAAAAATTTATCTTTTTGAAAAGCTAAATTTGAAGTTAAATGCCCTTCTTTGGTGCTATTCAATAATTCCTTAACATTCATTTTTTCCACCAATTGCTTAAAGTGATTTCGCCATTCTTGCAGATAATCTGCTTTAGCTTTTTCATCGGCAAAATTATTGGGAATAGCCTTTCTAAAAAACACATCGTCGTATAGCATTTCCTTTAAATGCTCTGCCAAATGATAGCCATACACTGGCTGAAACCCTATGGTAAAATGAGTAGACGTTTCTTCTTTGGTAAAAACGTCGTGTGCTAAACCGCGCGGACAATAAAAAAAGTCTCCCGCCTTTAATTGAATTTCCTGCACTCCATCTTCTCCCCAATTCACAGCTATTGGAGTAAAATAATGCGAGGGTAAAACTTCCTCAGCAAATTTTACTTTCCAAATTTTAGTGCCGTTCAGCTGCAGAGCCAATACATCATGTCTATCGGTATGAACACCATAGCCTTGCGATTTTTCTGGCGTGATGTATAAACTTGTTCTGATGTGAATGCCTATTTCATTTTCCAAAAATGAAATTTTACTTGCCAATGGAGGATAAGTCTGATGTAATTTATCGTATTTGATGGTATATCCTTGCTTAAACAAATCCAGCATCTTCTTAGAATTTGCTTTATAAGGAGCTACTTTGTTATCGTTATCACAAAATAACAAAGGTGAAACTTCCTTACCTGCAAAAGCCATTTTTACATTGGGAGAAAATGTTTGCTTCAATTGCAAGTACGAATCGATTTCGCTCATACTTAAAAACGATTCGTAATAATTTGGATTGCTGCGGGCAATGTACAAAGGCTTCTTTTCGTAGTAATCACTAAAGAATTCTTCAACAGTTATTGGATGTATAATTTGTGCGAAATTCATAATGTCGAAAGATAAAAAAATATCTGTATTCAATATTTGATATTTCACATGAAACAAAAAATATTAGAAAATATAGTAGTATAGGAGAATTTTGAACATTCAAAAAAAGCTAAATTTTGATTTCAATGAAGGAGAATTCACGGAAGCAAACACTGCAGAAAATATGCAGCTAGAAGGAAACATTCAATATTCGAATAAAGAAGTGAGTATTAAAAAAAAACAGCAAGCAATCTGCTTAACGCAATTCCAAGTAATTTCTCAATACTTTACTAAATATCTTAGCTCCTTTGAAATTCAAGTGACCTCTATCGGCAAAGCATGAATCGGCAAGCGGCAAATCACTAAAACTCTTGTATGTACAATTTGAATTTTGTTTGGCCTGTGCACTTATCTTTTCGGCAAACGCTGTGTTACTTTCAGCAGAGTAATATCCAGGGTAAACCGGACAAGTAATCAAAATAAAATATGTTTTCGGATGCTTTTGAATCAATTGAAATAATGCTTTACTGTTGTATTCTTGAAGACTATCTGCGTACCTATTTTCATCTTGATTTTGGTCGGCTTTCGTAACCAATTTACTTTTATTAATCTCTGCAACCAAGTGATTGTATCCGCCATCTGCATTAAGCGCATAATAAGCAACTTCAACAGGAGTGATACTGAAGAGGCCCTTAAAATACTTTGATGGAATATGGTCAAAAAGAAATTGATGCTGAGAAGAATTTAAAAGGGCACCATACTTCTTAAATTGTCGAAGCGCGTGCTCGTCGCCCAACACCCAATCAATAGACTTGAATGCATTTAATCCTACCTCTACAATGACTGTATCAATTGCAACAGAGGACAGAACCTTATCGGCTTTAACAGCCGTATAAAAAAGCGGCTCACCACTTTTACACAAACTCAAATATTGCATGCCCATCAGCTTGTTATTTATTGCACATTCAGGATGAGAATCACCCATCACAAGCACTGACTTTTCTTCAATTTTTTTGAATTTATAATAAACACTATTAGTAAATTCTTTGATGCCAAACGCAAGGCCAAAGTTTACTGCTATTATACTAACCCAAATGATACACAGAAGTCGAAAAAACTTATAACTATTTTGAAGAAATTCTTTCATTATTAAAATTGAAAATAAATAAATGAACTCGATTCATCTTGAGATAAAAAGAAGAAAGCAACAATCAAGAACAAAATAGCATAAATGAACAAAGCTTTCTTAGGTCTTCTAAGAATACGCTCATCTCTTCTTAGCCACCAATCTATCACTACAAGCGGAAGACAATATGCAAGAATTTTAAAAATAACGGGAATGTACAATGGAACACTGCTACCGATACTCTTTGTGAAAATTAACTCTATGTAGTGCGTGGCTTGAGTAAGATCTTTAGCTCTAAAAAATATCCATGCAAAAGTAACGAACGAAAAAGTGACTAGCATTTGCCAAAATTCCTTTAACGAAGGGAAAGCACTATCAATGGCAACTACAGAAGACGCATGCTGCTTGCTTCTATTCATTAAAAGTAAAACCACAAATCCGCAAGCATGTATAAAACCCCATACAATGAAATTCCAACTGGCGCCGTGCCAAAAACCACTAACTAAAAAAATGATAAAAGTATTGCGCACAGTTTTAAATCTTCCACCTTTTGATCCACCCAATGGTATGTACAAATAGTCTCTAAACCAACTCGACAAAGAGATATGCCATCTACGCCAAAACTCGGCAATATCCCTTGAGAAATAAGGAAATTTAAAATTACTCAACAATTCAAATCCAAACAACTTGGCTGTACCAAGAGCGATATCTGAATAACCACTAAAATCACCATAAATTTGAAAGCTAAATGCAATAGCTCCAAAAATAAGTGTAATACCATTTTGATCTTCATAATGACTAAAAATCAAATCAACCAATGAAGCCAAACCATCAGCAATTACAACTTTCTTAAACAAACCCCACAAAATTAACCTACAGCCTTCTACAGCTTGCGAATATTGAAAAATACGCTTCCTTTGAACTTGTGGCAAAAGATGATTGGCTCTTTCAATAGGACCAGCAACAAGCAATGGAAAAAAGCTCACAAAAACAGCATAATCTACAAAATTTGAAACAGGTTTTTGCTGTTGACGGTAGATATCGAAAACATACGACATACCATGAAAAGTGTAAAACGATATCCCTATTGGGAGTGCAATTTGCAACAAAACAGGATTTGTATGTAACCCAAGCAATTCCAAGCCTTCTTGAAATTGTAAAGCAAAGAAATTGTAATATTTAAAAACCGCAAGAATACCTAAGTTGTTGAGTACACTCAACCATAAAAACATTTTAGCTTTTCTTCGATTTGGTGATGCCACAGAAAAACCATAGGCATAATCAAGCAAAGTACTAAGAGCCAGTAAGCACATGAATTCCCAACTCCACCAGCCATAAAAGAAATAACTTGCAATAAGAATTAAAGCATTTTGCTTTTTAAGATTTGCATTGAAAACAAACCAATACAAAAGAAAAACAATAGGAAGAAAAAGTATAAATTCAAATGAGTTAAAAAGCATGCTTCAAAGATATAATTTTACCAATTATAATCGTACCACCTCATCAGCCAAATCAAACAAATATTCTTTGTGGGTAATCAACACCACAATTCCATCATTTTTAATTTCGTTGATAGTAGCCAAAATAATGTCTTCATTTTTTCTATCAAGCGTATTCGTTACCTCATCTAAAATAATGAGCGGCGTTTTTCTAATGATAGCGCGAGCGATGGCCATACGCTGAAGTTCACCGCCAGAAAAACCGCGATTATCTTCCTTCACTTCACTGTCTAATCCCTTTGGTAATTTGTCTACCAATGAGCGCAATCCTGCTTTATCTACGGCGTGATTAATTTGTGCATCGCTGTATTCTTCAAAAAAAGTAATATTCGCCTTTATTGTCGAACCAAACATAACGGTATCTTGCAAAACATAAGAAGTAGAAGATTGGTAATACTTTAATTCTTCGGTAGATTTCACTTCGCCATTGATTAAAATTTGTCCGCTTTTAGGCGTAATTAGTCCGCATATCAAATCAGAGGTAATGGTTTTACCCACCCCACTCGGACCAGTCAACACATAAAACTTTCCTTTATCAAATTTGAGGTTGATACCTTCCAATATCTTCTTGTCATCGAATGCAAAATGAATATCGCGCAACTCAATAGAATCGATAGTCATCTTTTCTTTCGCAATTGGAGAGTTATTTTGATGCTGTTCGGCAATAGCCAATACCTCAGTAAATCTCACATAAGACGGAATCATGTTGGTGATGTGAGAACTCACCTTCACCAAACTTAAAGTTTGCGCAATAACGCGAGAAAACAATACCAATAAAACAAGTAAAGAACCCACCGTTATGGCCGTAAAAGTTAAACTGTACCAAATGATAGCAATTAAAAGCATTGAAGCGCTTAATGTGTAAACCAAATCGCTAATAGCTTCCACCCTTGCTCTTCTTTCTTCATTAAGATACATACCATCTAAATGTGCTTTATATTCTTCTCCTCGTTGCAATTCTAAACCATGTAATTTCAGTAATTTGATGCCTTTAAAGGTCTCATTCAAATACTTTTGAATTCCTTCTGAATTTTTAATTTGTCCGCGCCCCAAATCGTAATTTTTGCGAAACACAAAACGCTGCAATACAAACAACACAGCAAGAACAAAAATGAGAACTAGCGTAAGTTTTGCCGAAATCCACAAAGCAAAAACCAACTGAATAACAATTAAAATTACATTTTGAATAAACTGAAACACTTGCGTGGCCAAAGAGCGCAGCTGACGCGCTTCAGTATTAAGCATATTGAGCAATTGAGAAGATGGTACTTTTAGATAAAACTCCCAATTGGCATGAAGTAATTTTTGAATGGAATCGATATTTATTTTGTTTGAAAATTTAGAAATGGTACGCTGTGTGTACAAAATTTGCAAAGCCTTAAAGATGGCGAACATCAAGAGCACCAAAAAATAAAGCAAGAGTAAATTACCTAAAGATTGTTCTAAATTAAAATACTCAAAAAAGGGAGTAAAGCGTGATTTAGCTTTGTGTTGAAAAGCTTCTAAAAGAGGTATCACCATAACGATACCCACACCTTGAAAAACCGAAAATGAAATACCTAGCAATATAATCAAAATCACCTTCCAGCGAAAGTGAGAAAGCATCAACCGAAAAAAAGAGAGTACCGCTTTAAATTTTTGCATGCGGCTAAAGTCGGAATTTTTTTAAAATTTTAAACTATGTTTGTCTTATATGAATAAGAAAGATGTCATTCGTTTTAAAAAAGGCTTAAAAGTTGAGTTTACCGACCTGGGTTGGGTGGTGAAATTCGACCAACAGAAACTATCGTTAAATTACGCCTCACTTATTATTCTCGATATTTTCAGTAAGTGGATAAGCATAGAAGAAGGCACCAAACTAATGGCCGAAAAATGCAAACACAAAAATGATTTTTTTGGTGTAAGCAGCAACTTTCATGAACTATTAAAAAAAGGATTTTTTGAAATAAAAAACGAGGCAAAGAACACTTTTAGTTTTCACAGCAGTAAATTCGATTCCTTTCCAGTTCACGTAAGAATGTTGAATGACAAAGCACGAACTTTAGCTTTTCAAAAAGCAATTCGCGCCAAAGTAACGCCTACCGATATTGTTTTAGATATTGGTACAGGGAACGGCATTTTAGCAGCAACGGCAGCCATGTGTGGAGCCAAACACGTGTATGCCATAGAAAGAACAGAATTTATTGAAGTGGCAAGGGCCGTATTTAAAGCCAATGGCTTAGAAAATAAAATTACATTAATAAAAGGGGATTCAAGAGAGATCGAATTGCCCGAAAAGGCAAGTGTATTAATAAGCGAAATAATTGGCAATGATGCATTCGACGAAGGAATATTAGGCACCTTTGAAGACGCTAAAAAACGCTTGCTAACCCCCAACGCTAAACTTATTCCTGAAAGCATAGCAGTGTGCTTGCAATTGTTAGAAATGCCTAACGAAAAATACTCAAAAAGTTTGGTGCACAAAAACAACATCATTAAATGGAAAGATGCTTATCAAGTTGATTTTTCTGCTTTTCAAGATTTCGTTGATGACAAGCCAGTTATGCTCAATATGAGTAATTCAGACTTAACAAAATGCAAGGTTTTATCTGCCCCAATTACCCTAATAGAAACCGACTTTAATAATCAAACAAATTTGCAAAAATCAAATACCTATCAAATTACGATAGAACAAGAAGGCGAATTAAACGGGATTCATGTTTTTTTTGAAGCAAAATTGAGCGATGAGAACATTCTTTCTTTGGCACAAGACAAAATAAGTGACAATAACCATTGGAGCTTAAAAGTATTCTACTTACCCAAAGTAAAAAACGTAAAAAAGGGAGGACAAATCTCTCTTAAATACCAACTTAGAAAACTAAAAAGCGATATTGAGTTGTTGTAAAACTCAATGCAATGAAAGGATAAAATTAATGTTGTTTACCACCTTAGGCAAAACAGCCGGCATTTCAAAAAACTTCTCATTTTCAATTTTAGCAAGCAAGGTGCTCACTTCTGATTCTCTATATTTTAAGAAAAAAATATGAGGATATGCTGCCCCAATTTTCAACAAGGCCGATTTAATTTTCTCCTTTTGAACAGGATCAAGAAACTTTACAGTCGAATCATCAAGCAAGTAATCTTCAAGGACACTCACTCCCTCATCTTCTAACAAGGCTCCAAAATACTCAGATTCATCTATTGAAATTCTACCTTCACTATTCACGAAAATAAAAGGAAAATGGGGAAATAGTTCGGGAAGGATATTGTTAACATACATTATTCCTTTGTGGTAAGGCTCTTTAATAGAAATATACTGCTGAAAAGAAGTGATATCTCTAAAGTCTGATTCATGAAAACGAGCACAACGAATTTTGGGTTTACTTCTATCAATAGCATCATATGCTACATCAATATACCAATCGCCTAGCTGTATTGCGGTTTGAAAATATTCTCTACGTAAATCGCCCCAAATAATTTTTAAAACTCCACCTTCCTCCAAGTATCGTTGTACAATGTGTTGAGGATTTTCATGAAGTTTTTGATTGAGAATTTTGAAACAAAATTGAGTAATAGGATAACAAAACCCTACAGGATAATTTGCTAAGTCTTTTTTTCTTTGAAGGGATTTATAGGTGAATATTTCCTTAGCAATGGAAGAATAAACGGAATCACTTTCTACACCACTCCAAAGCGCATCAAAATCGTCTCTGATGTCTTTAAACCATTCTTCAATTTCTTTGATATATGCATCAACAAAAACAGCAGAAAGATTCTGCTGTTTTTCATTCAAAAATTGAATTCTATATGGATACATGCACTAGGTGCTAAAGATGCCTGTCTCTACAACATTTGGCACTTTATCATTTGTATTAACTAAACACTCTTCTGTAAAAATTGGTGCAACCCAAACTTTTTTTTCATTTTTAATTTCCATGATTACGCTTTTACTAAAACATCACTATTAAGCATATTTTCTACAAAAGGAAGAACTTCCTTTTCGCATGTTGCTTGGTCAATTTCATATTCTTCTACCAATGAGCTTACCACCTCTGCAACACTCTTAGGAGAATCTAGCAAAGTCCAAATCGATTTGCCTGTTTCATTCAACGATGCATAAGCACCCGTTTCAATGTTCATCATCACTAACTCGCCATCAACTTCGTTAAATACAAAGTTATCACTGCGGGCAATTTTTTGGTTCAAATCCATATCAAGTTGATTTTTGACAAAAATAAAAGAATTTTCTAACTTTTTAAGATTAATCGAATAACGCATTTTTTTTGCAAAGAAATACATTCGCAAATACTCTCTATGATTGGCTTTTTCTCCATCGTCGTTAATGTAAGAAGAATCAACTAAATCGCTAAATAAGCCTTGATTATTGGTTTTAAATTGCTCTTTAAAATAAGGCAAATTAGCTTTCATATAAGCAAAGGCAAAAGGAGTGGTAGGTACCCTGCTTTTGTGAACCCTAATCAACTCTTGTGGAACGAATGGGGCCACAAATTTTTGATATAAATACCTGGTTTTACCTCTTGGTGCTACAGTAGAAAAAGGCAATGAATTGATGTACTCTACTAAACGCAAATCAATCATAGGAAAACGATAATCAATGCCAAAATGCTTACCCATCAAAACATGATCACAAGTCCTTTTCTGAATGCCTTTGTGTGTGAAATTTCGTAATCGATAGGTTTGAATATCTGTACAACTTTTCAACTCAAATCGTAGGCCAGGTAATTGATCCAAATGGTACTTTGCAATGTATTCCTTTTTAAGAGGAAAGTGCTTCAATTGTTCTCTTTGCTTCTTTAAATTTACATTGTAGAAACCTTTAGGATTCCAACACTTTAAAGCTATATAGCCAAATCGCGCTACACTTCCCCAAAATGAATGACGGCGATAAATATCGTTCCACAACTCTAGATATCTTCTCTCATGAGCTAGAGGTTCTGGAAAACCACCACAAGTATTAGTTACAACTTGATCTCCAGCCCAACCAGAAAGCATTATTCCAACATCGTTCTTTTGTGCATGAGGTAAGAATGAAGCGGTAAACAAAGGAACGCCATTACTTTCTACGTCGTCATATACTTCGCACATCACTTTCAATAGCTCTTGTGGATTCAAATTACTTTCATTCACAATTGTAAAATATTGTTCAATACCATATTTTACACACAACTCTCGCACTATGTGAGTGTCATCTTTTTGATCGTGCTCACTTACCGAAAAGTCGGGCTTTCCATAACAATAAGAATAAAACGGATGTCCCTTACCCAACAACTCCATTGCAACTGCAGCTATACCAGTAGAATCTAAACCACCACTTACCTCTGCTCCTATCTTTTTATAACTGCGCAATCTAACCCTAACACTTTGTACGGCCAATCGATTAAATTCAGCCTCTTGCTCCAATACTGTTGAAGGCACAGAGACTTTTCTATCACCCAGAATGTAATATTGCTTTACTTCAATTTTTCCGTTTTTATAAATTAAATAGTTGCCTGCTGTGAGCAAAAACAGATGCTTATAAAACGTATCTTGCTTAGGAATTTGCAAAGCAGAGAACTCACTTATCACATATGCTTCATTGAACTCTTTTTTAAATTCGGGATAGGCCAAGATTCCCTTTATTTCGCTAGCAAAAACAAATGCATTGTTTACTAAAGAGTAGTACAAAGTTCTTACTCCATAATGGTCTGTAGCGGCAAAAATTTGCTTTTTTAATTCATCCCACACCACAAATGCAAAATCGCCAATTAGGTGTTTGGGAGCTTCTTCTCGGTATTTTTCAAAAGCTCGCGCAATAAACTCTATATCGCTGTGTTTAGAAATATCGCTAATGCCAAATTCTCTGGACAACTCTTCGCGATTGTCAATTCTACAATCAGCAACAATGGTAAATTCTTTATAAACGTAAGGTTGAGGAATCAAAGGACATTCAGGAGTTTTATACAGCTCTAATGCGCCTAAGGTAATTTCATTACTGTGAAAAACATTCTCTCGATTGGGCTGCCAATGACGCAAAGCATCACTCATCTGCTTCTGCACTTCCTTATCTCCTGTGTAACCGTATATACTCGACATCTTTGCTATTTATTTTTGTTATAGTCACTTCTTTTACTCCACCAAGAAAAATAAAATTCCAACTCTTCATCTTTTGAAATATTCATAGAAGGAACGTTATGGTCTCTATCGAAGTCGTATGCTTCTCCAATCCAGCCATACATATTACCTGGTGGCTTAGGTTGTTGTGCTAAATACAATGGCACCCAAGCTTTTATAGCTTCTCGAAAAATATAACGATTCATATTATTGTGAAAGTACAAATGTGTAGGTAATGATAGCATGTATTGCATCAATCGAATATCTAACAATGGATATCGATACAACACACCAAATTCATTGGCTGCAATAGTAGTATGTTCACCTCGTTCACTTAAATCACCTCTAAAAACGCGAGCGTAGATTTTCTCTCTAACTGGCTCAAATACAGTAGGCGCTTCTTCTTTAATCTTAAAATACTTTGCTGATTCTGGATAGTTTTCTTCTACCCACTCTTTATTAGATAACGCACTCTTTTTAAGAAGTTCAGGCTTTTGACTTTTAAAAGGTGAAGCCATCCATAAATTCAAAATGGCTGTAAAAAATTTCCAAGAAGTTTTAAGCACATTACGGTGAATATGATGTAGTTCTTTCCAAGCCTTCTTATACTCACCATCAACAATGAGTTGCTGTATCACTAAAACAACGCCTTTAAAACTTACGCAATGATCGCCTCCATTGCCACTCAGCAAAACCTTTACACCGTCTCTATGAGCTGCTCTATAAATATCTCTACTAAAAACTGCATAATGACTTTTACTAACTCCATTACGCAACAACAAAGTAGGTTCAGAGGTAGCTTTCATCCCTTTTTCCTCTAAAGGAATAAAAGTGTGTTTGTGCGGCAACAAATGCTTTAAGAACTTCTCAATGGGTTTTTTTTCGCTCGGATTATTGTCATCTAACGCAGCATGTGCATAAGTATATAAAACTCTATTGTTTTTATCTAAATAAGATTTTGCAATGGCTGCTATCGAGGTGCAATCAATTCCTCCACTAACCTCAGAACCCACTTTTTCATCTACTGGAATTCGGCATTCGACGGCTTCTTGCAACAATGCTTTAAATTCTGCAATGTATTCCTCATCAGTTTTTTTTGGCAAACGTCTATTGATATCTAAATCCCAATATTTATGTTGAGCAAGAATATTGTTTTCGAAAGAAATATAATGTGCTGGTAGGACTTTCTTTATTTGCTTGTAAAAAGTTGAAGCACCATCTCCTTTACTATTGGCAACATAATCTGCTATCCATTCATCATCTTTTTGCAAATTGACACCAGGGATATCAATTATCAGTCGCTGGTCATTGGCAATTACTAAAATATTTTCATCGTTGTAATAAAACAAAGGGAAAATACCCATGTGATCTCGAGCAGCTAGGAAAGAGTGAGAAAAAGAACGAGAAAATACAAAAGAAAAATCGCCCACAAAATCTTTTAAAAACTGAGATGGATTTACTTGTATACCTTCTTCAATTTCTACCAAACCTTTAGTCTTTTCGTAAGAATAAATATTACCTATAATGTTGGAGGATAAGAAAACTCCCTTTGTGAAAATATGATTGCCTTTTGCATCAAAACCCAAGGCATTGAAAGCACCAGTTTTATCGTAAACAAAACAAAATTGAGAATAGGTATTCATGGCGCAAAGATACAATTTCATTTTCTTATCTTTGTAAAAATAAGCGGGATGCAAACAAAGAAAAAATGGCAAAATCCACAATGGATTAGTTTAGAAATAAACAACACACAATCTGGCTCAGGAAGCGGTGCAGCTTCAGAAGCCATTCACTCCCCATCTTCACTTGCTGTTCTAGGGTCATAATTATGGTTGGAGGTTTTTTATTTTCTTTAGATTCTGAAGCAAAAAAAGGATATACGGCTCTAAAATATTTGGGTCCGGAAAAGGCTCATCATCATTATAAAATTTATGATGATAATGTGTTTTGCGGACAAATGGCATTATCACTTTACAACAATGCTATTGTTGTGGAAATTCAAAATCATGCTATTGTTGGAACAGCTTTACTAAACAACAGAAAAGAACTCATCACATTGCTTCATCTCCAAACAGATTGTAGCGACCAGCACATTATTTTGCAATGCTTTTTAAAATTTGGAAAAGATTGTGTGCAATACTTACAAGGACAGTTTTCATTTGTGATTTACAATCACGAAAACAAAAATGTTTTTGGAGCTAATTCTGCATCGGGCGGACCTCGTTTAATCTACCACTGCAAAGATGGAAAACTCATCGCTTCCTCTGAATTAAAATGCATTTTACCATTTGTTAAAGAAAGAAAACTCAACAAAGAATTCATTATTTCATTTGTGCAAAATTGGATGCTGGAAAGAGAAAATTCAGCTTACGAAGAAATTTTTCATTTGCCACATGGTTGCACATTTAGCTATGAAAATGGGATGTTTAACAAATGGACATATTACATTCCCGGACAAACACCTGCTATTCGTTTTAAGAAAAGAGAAGATTATTACGAAGCAGGAAATGCTTTAATCACTAAGGTAATTTCTGGCTACTTAGAACATGGTTTAACTCCCGGCATTCAAATGGGAAGCGGGCTAAGTTCTTGTCAAATTGCTTGGAATTTAAGACAATTGATGGGCGAAAATGTTAACGCAGTTTCCTATGTTTTGCCGCCTAACTATCAAGGACATTCAAAAGATGAAAAACATCTTACCGAAATATTGCAAAAAGATTTACAGCTCAATTTACATTACGTAAATGAAGCCACTTTTCCTGAACCATTTAGCGACCATTTAGAAAAAAAGTTTTGGGAACAGGATTGCATGATGGCCAACCCCATCGGTAGCGACCACGAAGTAGTGTATGGCAAACTAAAAGAATTGGGCACGCAAATGATTTTTACTAGTGGAGGAAAAAACTTCAATTGGAACGCTGCAGATGTGCATACCTACTGGCTCTTTAACTTTCATTGGTGGCAAATTGCCAAAAGAAAAGCCATTAAAAAATCATTGGCCAGCGCATTACCAAAAAGCATTTTTTATCTCATAAAAAACAAAGATTCAAGAAGAGAATATTCTATACTGAACAATAATTTAATGCACTATAAAGACGCCGAAAAATACGAGCAAGAATTAATAGCTGCTTTACCAAATAAATTTGGCTACCAAATTGCTGGAAATGATCAAGTGCTTAAAATTGCCCAATGGACATACGGCATGAAAAAATACATGAGTGCTCAAGAAAGAAGATA
>JBMTCG010000057.1:0-16610 GCA_049430665.1 Flavobacteriales bacterium
AGTTTAAAGTTCAATGTTAGCTTTGCACCTAATTACAGCAAACATTGAACACTGAACCTTCAACATTGAACAAATAACCATATGCCATTAGACAAATCAATTAAATCGGTCCTTATTATAGGTAGCGGACCAATCGTTATCGGACAAGCGTGTGAATTCGATTATTCAGGGTCGCAAGCTTCTCGCTCATTAAAAGAAGAAGGAATTGAAGTTTCCTTAATCAATTCGAATCCGGCTACCATCATGACCGACCCGGTAACTGCCGATCATGTTTACCTAATGCCACTTGAGGTTGAATCGATTGAACATATTTTGAAAGAAAGAAAGATTGATGCGGTGTTGCCTACTATGGGCGGACAAACAGCATTGAACCTTTGTATTGAGTGTGATAAGATTGGCTTGTGGAAAAAACATGGTGTTCGCTTGATTGGTGTGGATATCGACGCTATAGAGATTTGCGAGAATCGCGATAAGTTTAGAATGTTGATGGATAAAATCGGTATCGGACAAGCGCCTTCTAAAATCGTTAAGTCTTTCCTAGAAGGTAAAGAGTTCGCTCAAGAAATTGGTTTCCCTTTGGTTATTCGTCCGTCTTACACCCTTGGTGGTAAAGGCGCAGCATTCGTTCATAAAAAAGAAGATTTCGATACTTTACTTACCCGCGGTTTACACGCTTCACCTATTCATGAGGTGTTGATGGATAAAGCAGTGTTGGGCTGGAAAGAATACGAGTTGGAGTTGTTGCGCGATAAAAATGATAACGTAGTAATTATTTGTTCTATCGAGAATTTCGACCCAATGGGGGTTCATACTGGTGATTCAATCACTGTTGCGCCAGCCATGACTTTATCTGATAGAACTTACCAACGTATGCGTGATAGCGCTATTTTGATGATGCGCTCTATAGGTAACTTCGCTGGTGGATGTAACGTGCAGTTTGCTGTGAGTCCGGATGACGCTGAAGATATCATCGCCATAGAAATCAATCCTCGTGTTTCTCGTTCATCGGCCTTGGCTTCTAAAGCTACCGGTTATCCTATTGCTAAAATTGCTTCTAAGTTGGCCATTGGTTATACTTTAGATGAGTTAGATAACCAAATCACTAAATCTACTTCGGCATTGTTTGAGCCGACTTTAGACTACGTTATCGTAAAAATTCCTCGTTGGAACTTCAATAAATTTCCTGGTGCCGATCGTCAATTAGGTTTGCAAATGAAATCGGTTGGTGAGGTAATGGGTATTGGTCGCTCTTTCCAAGAGGCTTTACAAAAGGCTTGTCAGTCATTAGAAATCAATAGAAACGGATTGGGTGCCGATGGTAAAGAAGAGCGCAACCAAGATAAAATATTGCACAGTTTAGAGCATCCATCTTGGAACCGTTTGTTCCATGTTTACGATGCATTCAAATTGGGTATTCCACTAAAAACTATCTACGATAAAACTAAAATCGATTTCTGGTTCTTGAACCAAATTGAAGAGTTGATTGCGTTAGAGAAAGAAATTGAGAAATATACGATTGATAGCATATCTAAAGACTTGTTGTTTGAGGCAAAACAAAAAGGATATGGCGACCGTCAGTTGGGTCATTTGCTAAGATGTGTGGAAAGTAAAGTGTTTGACAAACGTCATGAAATGGGCATCAAACGCGTGTACAAGTTGGTTGATACCTGTGCGGCTGAGTTTGAAGCTAAAACACCTTATTACTATTCAACTTTCGAATTGGAAAACGAATCAATCTTAACTGATAAGAAAAAAGTGGTGGTGTTGGGTAGCGGTCCGAATCGTATCGGACAAGGTATTGAATTCGACTACTCATGTGTTCACGGTGTTTTGGCGGCTAAAGAAGCTGGCTACGAAACCATAATGATCAACTGTAATCCAGAAACAGTTTCTACCGATTTTAGCACTGCCGATAAATTGTACTTCGAACCAGTTTTCTGGGAACATATTTACGATATCATCATGCACGAAAAACCTGAAGGGGTAATCGTTCAGTTGGGCGGACAAACGGCTTTGAAATTGGCTGAGAAGTTAGATAAATATGGCATTAAAATAATTGGTACTTCTTACCAAGCATTAGACTTAGCGGAAGATAGAGGTGCTTTCTCTAAATTGTTGGCAGAAAACAATGTGCCTTACCCTGAGTTTGGTGTGATTGAAACAGCTGAAGAAGCTAGTGCTTTAGCGAAAACCTTGAAGTTTCCATTGTTGGTTCGTCCTTCTTATGTTTTGGGCGGACAAGGGATGAAAATCGTTATCAACGAGCAAGAGTTAGAGCATCACGTTATTGAATTGATTAAAGATATTCCAGGCAACAAAATCTTATTAGACCACTATTTAGATGGTGCAATTGAGGCCGAAGCCGATGCTATTTGCGATGGTGAAGATGTTTACATCATTGGTATCATGCAACACATTGAGCCTGCGGGTATCCACTCTGGAGATTCATATGCAGTATTGCCTCCTTACAACTTGGGAGATTTAATCATCACTCAAATTGAAGAGATTACCAAAAAGATTGCAGTGGCATTAAGAACCGTTGGTTTGTTGAATATTCAGTTCGCTATTAAAGACGATAAAGTTTATGTAATTGAGGCCAATCCAAGAGCTTCGCGTACTGTACCTTTCATCGCAAAAGCTTACAGAGAACCTTATGTGAACTACGCTACCAAAATCATGTTGGGCGATAAAAAGGTGAAAGATTTCAAATTCAATCCGCATAAAAAAGGATATGCTATTAAAGTCCCGGTTTTCTCTTTCGATAAATTCCCTAATGTGAATAAGGAGCTCGGACCGGAAATGAAATCAACTGGTGAAGCCATTCAGTTTATTGATGATTTAACACATCCATTCTTTAGAAAAGTTTACTCTGAAAGAAATCTATACTTAAGTAGATAATGTATTTACTAACGATATCAAGTTTTTTTCGCACCGTACTCATCATCATTGTGGTGATTTACGGTGTGAAATTCTTGATGCGTTATGTGTTTCCTCACATGGTTCAAAATTATGTTGACAAGAAAGTGAGTGATTTGAAAAAACAACAAGGCGTTTCAGAAGCCGAAGCGCAAAGAATCAAAAACGAACAAGGTAAAGTGAAGATCTCTAAAAATCCTGCTAAGGATGGAGAGTACGTAGATTACGAAGAGGTTAAATAATTTCCTTAATCAATTAAGCTTTTCATAAACTAAACAATTAATGCTATTTTCGAGCATCAATTTTTTTAGCCATGCAAGACTTTTATAAAAAGCCCATTTTTCTTCATTTAGTATTGATTGTGCTAGGTTTATTACTTTCGATATTTTTGTTTTTTAAACCTGTAGTGATTGATGGCAGAGCACTAAATGCTCACGACAATGAGCAGTCGCAAGCAATGACCAAGGAAATTGATGATTTTGAAGAACAAACGGGGGAGAAGTCGTTATGGACCAACGCTATGTTTGCTGGTATGCCTACCTACATGATTAAGGGCGATGCAGAAAGCAACGTGTTTAGATATATTACAGTGCTCATTCATTATGTGTTTCCCGATAACAGTACAGCTGGGATTCTCTTTGGCTATTTCTTGTTTTTGTATATCCTTTTTGTTGTACTAAAAATAAAACCTTTCGAAGCATTTTTAGGGGCATTGATGTTTTCATTGAGTACGTATAATGTGGTGATAATTTCGGCCGGACATATTACGAAAGCCTATGCCATTGGGTATATTCCTTTGATATTGACCGGTATAATTTTAACATATCGAAGTAAGTATTTAGTAGGTGCATTGGTGACTTGTTTAGGTTTGGGACTGCAGGTGTACAGTAATCATATTCAAATTACTTTTTATACAGGTATTGTTGTAGCGGTATTAATTGCAGCTTATTTGGTGTACGCTATCTTGCAAAAGGAGATCACCAATTGGTTGAAATCTACTGGTACAGCTGTAGTGGCGGTGGTATTGGCTATTTTGCCAAACATATCTCAAATGCTAACTACCTATGAGTACCAAAAAGAAACCATGAGAGGTGGTTCTGAATTATCGGTAGAAGCCACCAAAACAGGTAAGAAAACAACAGGTTTAGATAAAGATTATGCTTTTGCATGGAGTGAAGGAAAGCAAGAAACATTTACAGTTCTTATTCCTCGTTTGATGGGAGGGGGGTCAACAGAAAATATCGGTACTGATTCAAAAATTTATGATGAGTTAAAAGAGAAAATTGGCAAAGATGAAGCAGAGAGATTTGTAGAACAGTTTCCTGGTTATCATGGCGACCAAACATTTACAGGTGGAACTATTTATTTTGGAAGCATCATTATTTTCTTAGCTATTTTTGGATTCTTCTTGATTAAAGGAGCAATGAAGTGGTGGTTGATGATTTCGATTGCTTTGTCGATGATGATGGCTTGGGGCAGTAATTTCCCAGCCTTAAATTATTTCTTATTTGATCATGTTCCTTTGTTCAATAAGTTTCGTTCGGTGTCTATGTGGTTGTCGATTACCAGCTTGTTGGCTGTTATCTCTGCTGTATTCGGATTGAATGAATATTTACGCAACGAAGATGAGATAGCGAAGGCGAAATATAAAAATTACTTGCTCATTAGTTTTGGAATAGTAGGAGTAATTTGCTTGTATTTCTGGATGATAGGATTAGAGGATTACACCTCTCCTCGTGATGCCGAAATGCTAAAAGGAGGTTATCCTCAATGGTTGATAGGCAGCATTGTTGAGCAACGAGAGGCATTGTCGAAATCGGATGCGCTTCGTTCGTTAACGTTCATTGCATTGGCTTTTGGTGCTCTTTACTTTGCTGCTAAAAAAACACTTAAGGCAGAGTACATCGTGCTTATTATTACAGTGCTTTGTGTGGTAGATATTTTACCTTTCGATAAAGCATTTTTTCCTAAAGAGAAATTTCAAAAAGTACACAAACAAAAAAGCGCTCCAGATATTGAAGCAACAGCTGCAGATAATGAAATATTAAAAGATAAATCACTCAATTATCGTGTGTTGAATTTAACCGGAGATGTGTTTAACGAGGCGAACACTTCTTATTTTCATAAATCGGTAGGAGGGTACCACCCAGCCAAACTAAGAAGGTATCAAGATTTAATTGAAAATTATATTCCTCAAGAAGCGCAGGTGGAAGCGCAAAAAGCAATAAAAATGGATTCTTCTGCTTTTGCTTCTGCCAATGTGTTGAATATGTTGAATACTAAATATGTAATTCTTTCTCCCGAGAGCAATGGTGTAATTACCAATAAACATGCTTTAGGAAATGCTTGGTTGGTAGATACATTGAAAATAGTGAATACGGCCAAGGAAGAAATTGATGCCTTAGGAAAAATCAATCCGAAAAGAACTGCCTTAATTGCTGAAAGTTCTTTTACTGAAGGAGCCTTGAGTAAAAAGGTGTTTTCGGCGCAAGGAACAATTCAATTAACGTCTTATGCGCCTAACAAATTAGAATATGCCACCGATGTTAGTGCCGATGCGTTTGCGGTGTTCTCTGAGGTTTATTATCCTTATGGATGGAAAGCTTCAATTGATGAACAAGAAGTGAATCATGTTCGCGTTGACTATACTTTGCGTGGTTTGCCAATACCAGCTGGTAAACACAAAGTTACTTTTGTATTCGATCCAGACTCATTCAAGTTGGGGAAAAGGTTAAGTAGCATTAGCTCAATTCTTATACTACTGTTGTTCGCAGGAGTTGTATTTGTAGAATACAGAAAGCGAAAAGCGAAAGCTTAGTATAAAATATGTACAATAAAAAAGAGCCTTGGTTTAATTTACCAAGGCTCTTTTTTATGTATCTTATTAAAGCAATTAAGCTGCGTTACCAGCTTGCTTCAAATATGTAATATGCGATTTAAAAGCACTCCACATTGAAGGGAAAACTCTGTATTCAATATTAAAGTCTTTACAAGTTTGTGCTACGATTTTTCTAATTTCAGGGTAGTGCACATGACTAATTTTAGGGAATAAGTGATGAACCACCTGAAAGTTTAAGCCGCCCAATAACCAAGTGTGGAATTTGCTGTTTGGCGCAAAATCTACAGTTGTGTTTAATTGGTAAACAGCCCATTCAGCTTCAACCACAGTAACTCCTTTGTTATCTGGAGCGAAGAAGTGTGCGTTTTCAACAATATGTGCCAATTGAAACACCACCGATAAAACTACACCACATACAAAGGCCATTAATAAATATCCAATTAGCCAATTTAAAAAGCCCACTTGAATGATAGGAATAACAATGAAGATAGTGTAGTTGAATACTTTAGAAATCCAAAAGTTTAAATGCTCGTGCATTTTTAGTTTTCTTAAAGGCACATTATCAGATACTTGTTTAGAGAAGTATTTGTAATAATCGGTATAAAAAACCCAGTACACATACATAAATCCGTACAAGAATAAGCCGTAGATGTGCTGAAATTTATGGAACCTCAATTTAGGTTGGTCTTTGTGCAAACGAATTAATGAGCCTGCATCAATGTCATCATCATGACCTTCAATATTCGTGTAGGTATGGTGAGCGATGTTGTGTTTTTGTTTCCACATCATTACGCTTCCACCTAAAACGTTTAATGAATGTCCCATGATTTCATTGATCCACTTGATGCGCGAGTAACTACCATGGGCTCCATCGTGCATTACATTGAAACCGATTGCAGCAATGTTTACACCGAATAATGCAGCAATACCTAATTTAATCCATCCATTGATTGTGAAGTCTAGAATAGCTTCGTCGAAAACCAAAAGTAAGTACATAATCACTATCGTACTTACCAATATTGCTGTTTTAGAGAATAATTTAAAGTTACCTGTTTGTTCTATTTTGTTTTGTTTAAAGTAGTTGTCTACTCTCTCTCTTAAAGCATGAAAAAATACTGCTTCTTTGTTGTTAAATTTTACTTTCGCCATTTTATTAATTTGATACAAATATAGTGAATAACACCTTATAGAGTGCTATGAAGCCTTTTTAGTTATTCACGACCCGTGAATAACTACGTCTAATGCGACCATTTTGTGGGTACTCGGTCCCAGCGGTGTTTCTTCACAATAGCCTGCGTTTCCTTGGTAAATATTTCGTTTTTATCGTTACCAATTCGCATATTGTTTTCTACATTTCTGATTTTTCTCATACCGGGTATCATGGTGCTCACTGCAGGGTGATGTTTTATGAAACGCAAGGCCAATTCAGGTAGAGTAATTCCCGTAGGAATCTCTTGTTGAAGTTTGTTTACTCTTTCCAAAGTGGGCACAAGGTTTTCTTGACAGAAATATAGGTTTCTAAAGTCACCTTTATCCCAAGTAGATTGTGCATGCAGAGTGCCTGTAAGCGAACCTTCATCAAATGGAACTCGGGCAATAATAGCGATGTTGTTTTTCTCACAATATGGAAAAAGTACATACTCCGGATTTTGATCAAAGATGTTGAAAATCACTTGAATCGATTCAATCAAATCAGTATCTAGGGTTTTAAGGCAGTTGGTAGGTTCCCAGAGGTTCACGCTAATGCCCATGCCTTGAATTTTACCTTCTTTCTTTAATTTTTCAATGGCCAATTTCCATTCGTCTTCGTTGCTCCAAGCATCTTCCCAAACGTGAAATTGTTGTAGGTCGATGGTCTCAACACCCAAATTTTTCAAACTTCTTTCGGTGTAATCAATGATATGCTGGGCAGGAAAAACATCTTGAATAGAAGAACCTTTGATAGAAGGCCATTGGTGATTTTTGGGAGGGATTTTGGTAGCGGTGTACAATCTTTTTTCGGGATGTCTTTTGAGCAGGGCTGCTAATATGTTTTCACTTTTACCAGCACCATAAGCATAAGCCGTATCGAAAAAATTACAACCCAGTTCCACTGATCGGTCTAAAGCCATTTCGGTTTCCTTGTCTTCTCCGCCGCTCCAGCCAGCCATACCCCACATTCCGTAGCCTATTTAACTTACTTTCCAATTTAATTTTCCAAAGTTTCTGTACTGCATAAATAAAGTTTTAAGAAGAAGAGTAGAGTGAAGAGCTGCTAAAATAGAAAAAGTTAGTAATTTCACCGCTCAATTTTTTTTATGGCACAACACATTCATAATTTTAGTAGTGGTCCGTGCATTCTTCCAAAGGAAGTGATGCAAAAAGCTGCTGAGGCAGTAATTAACTACAACAACAGCGGTTTATCTATCATTGAGATGTCGCATCGTAGTCCGGAATTTGAAGATGTAATGGCTCAATCTTTTGCCATCTTCCGCGAATTGATGAATGTTCCCGACAACTACGATGTTATGTTTTTACAAGGCGGCGCTAGTTTGCAATTTACCATGATACCTCAAAACTTGTTGCCACAAGGTGCAAAAGCAGGATATGTAAATACAGGAGTTTGGGCGACAAAAGCCATGAAGGAGGCCAAAATGTATGGAAATCCAGTTGAATTGGCTTCTTCAAAAGATGCTAATTTCAATTTCATTCCAAAGGGTTATGAGATTCCTAGCGACCTAACATATTTGCATATCACAAGCAACAATACCATTTACGGAACGCAATACAAATCTTTTCCAGAAACAACAGTACCATTGGTTTGCGATATGTCATCTGATATCATGAGCAAAGTGATTGATGTTTCTAAATTCGATTTGATTTATGCTGGTGCGCAAAAGAATATCGGTCCGGCTGGAGTGGTGATTGTCATCACCAAAAAAGGAATTTTTGGAAAAACTGGAAGAGCCATTCCAACGATGATGGATTACCAAACACATATCGAAAATGGCTCAATGTTCAATACACCTCCATGCTTTTCTATTTTCACCAGTTTGCTTACTATGCAATGGGTAAAGAAGATGGGCGGAGTAGCGGCTATTGAAAAATTGAACGAGCAAAAAGCGAAAATTCTATACGATGAAATCGACAACAATCCTTTATTTGTAGGTACTGCAGCGAAAGAAGATCGCTCATTAATGAATGTTTGTTTTGTGATGAAAGATGCTTCATTAGAAAAAGAATTTTTAGCGCTTGCAGAAAGCAGAGGGTTGAGCGGAATTAAAGGACACAGAAGTGTTGGTGGATTTAGAGCTTCAATTTATAACGCAATGCCAATTGCAAGCGTACAAGCTTTAGTTGATGCGATGAGGGATTTCGCGAAGGCTAAAGCTTAATATTTTAAACCACAGAGGCACAGAGATTTTTCACAGAGAATACAGAGAAAAGTAGAGGCGCATTGCTTAGCAGAGTTCACAGAGTGCGCGACTTATTAAAGATAAGTGGTTTTAAGTGCTGCACTCTGTGAACTCTGTAAAACATAGTGCCTTTGTGGGCTTTTTAATTGAATTATTCTTTGTGAACTCTGTGAAAGATCTCTGTGTCTCTGTGGTTAAAATTGTTTTAGTTTTAAAAGAAATTGTATGCTCAACAAAAACATATTAGTGAACGACTCTTTTCATTCTGGTGGTTTGAAACTACTAGAAAGTAAAGGGTTTTCGCTTTTTAGGGGGAATTACGAAGGTGATGAGTTGATTCGTTTTATCAATAAAAACAACATCTGTATTTTATTGGTACGCAGTGCGACTAAGGTAAATCGACAAGTTATTGAAGCCTGCGAGACTTTAAAGTATATTGGTAGAGGAGGGGTTGGAATGGATAATGTTGATGAAGTTGCCTGTAAAGAAAAAGGAATAATAGCTTTCAATACACCTGGTGGTTCAACCACAGCAGTTGCCGAAATGGTTTTTGCACATTTGCTTTCCATGTATCGATTTGTTTCACCTAGCAATCAACTCATTAAAGAAGATGTCTCGAAAGTAAAATCTCTGAAAAAAGAATTCTCTAGCGGACAAGAACTAAAAGGAAAAACAATAGGAATTTGGGGTGCAGGAAGAATTGGGACTGAGGTAGCACGTTTGGCTTTGTCGTTTGGAATGAATGTTTTGGCCTATCACAAAACTAAAGCAGAGATGAGTGTGGAGTTTGAGATTAGAGGTAAGAAAATGGAGGTGATTATTCCTGTTTCTTCTATGGATGATTTTTTACAAAATGCTGATATTATTTCATTGCATGTTCCGCATCATGATAGTCCGCTGATCACTGCTGAAGTGATTTCAAAAATGAAAGATGGAACGGTTTTCATCAATACATCGCGAAGCAGCAATGTTGATGAAGAAGCTTTGTTGAAAGCATTGCAATCGGGTAAAATAAGTAAAGCAGCTTTAGATGTTTTTTCTTCAAAAGTAAATGCCGAATTGTTACAACATCCTAATGTTTCTGTTACGCCGCATTTGGGCGCTAGCACGGTTGAAGGGCAGGAAAAAATATCGATGGAATTGGCCAGAAAAATAATTCAGATGGCTGATTTTTTTTCGATTAAGTAGTAAAAGGAATTGATAAAAAATAAAAAAAGCATCTCAAAAATGAGATGCTTTTTGGTGGTCCCGGAGAGATTCGAACCCCCAACCTTCTGATCCGTAGTCAGATGCTCTATCCAGTTAAGCTACGGGACCAATTACCGCTGCAAATATATTCTTTTTTATTAAAGGTTCAAATAATGTAGTGATAAAAGGGGTTTGAGCTTGATTATTTACAATTGTAAAAGTGACTCAAAAGAAATATAAATTCATATTTCAAAAAATCTTTCTACTTTCACCTCGCAATTGGTTCTGAACTAAATTTTTTAGTGAAGATTAATAGGGAATACCGTGAAATTCGGAAACTGTACCCGCAACTGTAAGTTCTTCCGTCAGCCGACGGATACGCGCAAATCGAAGACCACTGTTAGTCAACTGACTGATGGGAAGGTCGCGCAAAGAACGAGTCAGGAGACCTGCCACTGCAACAAATAAAATGATTGCTTCGGGAAAAAAGCAAGAATGTGCATGGCTTTACAGAGTAAAAGACATACAACAGTATTTTTATGCAATTTGATTTTTATAATCCTATTGCCTCTTACTTCTTTTGCCCAAATTTCAGACGATACTTTAATAACAGAAGAAGTGGTGGTGGTGGCCAATCGTTTGCAGAATTTTTCGGCAGGGAGTAAAATTCAAACGATTGATAGCAGCACTTTGGCGCAATACAAGAGTGCCAATCTTTCTGATGTCTTGAACAATGAAAGCGGCGTTTTTATTAAGTCGTATGGCATGGGAAGCATGGCTACCTCTTCGGTGCGTGGCGCAGGGGCGAGTCAGACCGTTACGCTTTGGAACGGATTTTCATTGAATAGTCCGATGAACGGCATGTTAGATTTAGCACTTATTCCCATTGGTTTCTCTAACTCGGTAAGCGTTCAATATGGAGGAGCAGGCGCATTGTGGGGGAGTGGTGCGATGGGCGGTGCCATTCATCTAAATTTTGTGCCTAAGTTTAAACAAGGGATAAATGTTGGTACACATTTTACTGCGGGTAGTTTTTCTAATTTTTCGCAGCAAGTTGGTGCTTCCATCAGCAAGAAAAAAATGATTTCTTCTCTTCGCTTCTTTAATAGTTCGGCAAAAAATGATTTTCCTTTTTACAATACTTTCTTATTGGATAATCAATTGGTAAAACAAACAAATGCCGAAAGAAAATCGAATGGAGTGTTGAGTGAAAATGCGTTTTTGTTGGGCAAACACAAACTCAATTTAATTTTTTGGTATCAAGTTAACGACAGAAATATTCCGCCATCGATGGTGCAAAATTCGGCTAAAGACAATCAAAAAGATGAGTCGTATAGGTTGAGTGGAGAATGGCAATATCACAAAAGAAGATGGACTTATTTTGTGCGTTCTGCGTTTTTTGATGAGCGATTTAATTACAATGGTTTGCACAGTAAATCATCTACTTTGATAGCCGAAAGCGAAACAAAATATTGTGTTAAAAATCAATGTATGAATATTGGTGTAAACAACACTTACTCTACAGCTATAGCCGATAATTACGCCAATAATCCTTACCAAAACAGAACAGCACTTTTTGTTTCTTATAAAATTGCAGCGCTTAAAAATAAGTTGATGTTTACAGCGAGTGTGCGCGAAGAATTAATGAATGGAAAAGCTTTGCCTTTCACTTATTCGGCAGGTAGTGATGTTAAAATAAAAAAATGGCTTTCAGCTAAAGTTTCCTTTTCTAAATTGCACAGAGTGGCCACTTTAAACGATTTGTATTGGGTGCCTGGTGGCAATTTGAATTTAAAACCAGAAGAAGGTTTTTCGCAAGACGCATCGTTGAAATTGCATCTTGAAAAAAAGGAGAAATTAGCTTTAAGTATTGACGGTACTTTGTTTAATAGAAATACCACCAATCAAATTGTGTGGCTACCTAGCAATGGTTTTTGGACTCCCCAAAACATGGTTGATGTTTGGAGTCGCGGAGTAGAATCAGTCTCGAGTGTGAGGGTTGAGAGAACAGGTTTTAAGATTAAACTTTCATTGCTTACCAATTACGTTTTGGCTACCAATCAAGCTTCAAAATCAGAGAACGATGCCTCTGTTGGAAAGCAATTGATTTATGTTCCAAGATATAGTGGTCATGCAAAAATACAAGCAGAGTATAAAGGTTTTCTGTTGAGTTATGTTCATAGCTATACGGGCTATCGTTTTACAAGTACCGATAATTCGCAGTATTTGTCGCCTTTTTATTTAGCCAATATTTACTTAGCCAAATCAATAAAAATTAAAGAACATCAACTTTCAGTTTTTGTTCAAATCGATAATGTCTTTAATGAGCAATATCAAGTGGTGAGTGTAAGAGCTATGCCGATGCGATATTATCAATGCGGACTCTCCATTCAAATAAATAAACCCAATAAAATCAAAAAATGAAAACTATTAGTTCTTCTGTTTTTCTAGTATTCTTTGCGCTTGCCTTAAAAGCGCAAACAGTATCTACTTTCGAATCTTTGTCATTACCTACCGATAGCTTTTGGGATGGTACAACTAATGCCGGTGAATTTGCCAATGGTAATGCACTTTTTCAAAATGAGAATTCAGGCTGGTGGTCGGCTGGTTTTGCTTACAGCAACATGAAAGATAGTACAACTGAAGGTTATGCTAATCAGTATAGTGCGCGCACTGCAGTAGGGTATAATAATTCGACTATTTATGCGGTAGGTCAAAAAGATGCTTACATTAAATTGACAGGTGTAGCAAAAGGAAAAGGAGTAGCTGGTGTTTATGTAACCAATGCCACTTACGCTGCATTGAGCATGAAAAAGGGCGATTCATTTGCGAAAAAATTTGGTGGTGTTAGCGGTAATGATGCCGATTGGTTTAAGCTTTCTATTATTGGTTATAATGATAATGCAGTAACAGATACTGTTCATTTTTATTTGGCCGATTTTCGCTCTACAAACGACTATATTGTGAGTGATTGGAGATGGGTTGACTTGAAAAAATTGGGTAATGTAGATAGCGTTGTTTTTGCGATGTCATCATCAGATAATTCGGGACCGTATATGAACACTCCGGCTTATTTTGCCATAGATGATTTCACCACTTTAGACCGAGAGTTGTTTCATCCAGCAGTAGATGTGAAAGGTACAAATGCTATGCATAAAGATAGCTCAGCTTTTGTTGCATGGGCAAGTGGCGCTACACTTTCTTTGGGTTATCAAGATATTTCTAATAGTTCGTTGGGGTACGCTTCTGTTGGAAGCAGTGCTTCTGCGTTAGGTAAAGCAGGCGACAATGCTTTGGTGAGTTTAGGTGATGGTGGTTCGGCAACACTTACTTTTGCCGACAGAATAAAAAACGAAGAGGGTTACGATTTCGCCGTTTTCGAAAATTCTTTTAGCGATGATTTTTTAGAATTGGCTTTTGTAGAAGTGAGTTCTGATGGTGTAAATTATTTTAGATTTCCTGCTACTTCTTACACCGATACTACTGTGCAAACAGGTTCTTTTGGTTATACCAATCCTACTGATATTAACAATTTGGCGGGTAAATATCGTGCGCTTTATGGAACGCCTTTCGACTTAGAAGAACTAAAAAATGAAAACGGATTGGATGTAAATAACATTACGCATGTTAAAATTGTTGATGTGGTGGGTAACATTCAAAATCAATATGCATCAAGAGATCAATATGGAAATAAAGTGAACGATCCCTGGCCTACCGCTTTTGCTTCTTCTGGTTTCGATTTAGATGCTGTGGGCGTAATTCATTCTTTAGGAAATGGGGTAGAAGAGTGGTCGAAAAACGATTGGAAGATGTATCCTAATCCTACAGATAACAATGGTGTTTTGAATTTTGTAAATGTGAACGGATTACTTTCTATTTGTGATTTGCAAGGTAAAGTAGTGTATGCAGAACAAGTAAATCAAAACAATTATACCTTAGCGCTTTCATTTTTAAATTCGGGTATGTATATAGTGTCGTTGACTAACGATAATTCTATTTCTACCCAAAAATTAATTGTTAGATAATGACTTTTAAAAAGTATAGTTTATTTGTTGGTATTTTATTGCTGTCGATAACATCTTGTGTTAAAGACAAACCCAACGAAGAAGAAGAGAATAACACCGTTGTCACTTCCGACAACGGTGTTTACATCATCAACGAAGGCAACTTTCAGTTTGGTAATGCATCTGTAAGTTATTATGATGTGGATAGTAAAACATTGAAAGAAGATATTTTTAAATCGGCCAACAACAGAGCTTTGGGCGATGTTGCACAGTCTATGTCGGTGCTCAACAACAAAGCTTATATCGTTGTAAATAACTCAAGTAAAATTGAAGTGGTGAATGCGAAAACTTTTGTTTCGTTGGCTACTATTAGCGGACTCACATCACCTCGCTATTTTTTGGCGGTGAACAATGCCAAGGCTTACGTTAGCGATTATAAAGCCAATGCCATTTCTATTGTTGATTTAAATACCAATACCAAAACAGGAAGTATTCCTTGTACAGGTTTTACTGAAGAAATGGCTTTGGCTTACGGTAAAGTTTTTGTGACCAATGCCTATAGAGATAAGGTGTATGTGATCAATTCTTCTACCGATATCATTACCGATAGTATAACGGTTGGTTATGGTTCTTCATCCATCAAACAAGATAAAAATGGTAAGTTGTGGGTGTTGTGTGGTGGTGATCAAACGAATGTGATTGATGCTACTTTGTATCGCATCAACCCGGTGAACAATGCTGTAGAAATGTACTATACTTTTCCAGTAGCCGAGTACCCAAGTAAATTAAAAATGAATGGAACAAATGATACGATGTATTATTTAAATTCGGGCGTATATCAAATGCCAATAACGGCTTCTGCACTTCCTTCTTCTGCTTTTATAACTCAGGGCAGCAAAAGCTTTTACGCTTTAGGCGTTGACCCTGTAAGCGGAGTGGTTTATGTTGCCGATGCTATTGATTATGTGCAAAAATCGTCGGTGTACAGATATACTTCAAAAGGTGTTTTATTGAACACTTTTAAAGCTGGAATTATTAGTGGTGATTTTGAGTTTTAATTGGACTTCTGTCCAAACTTATTTTTTAATAAGCCAATAAGAACAGGCAAGACGGAAATGAAAACAATTCCCAAAATTACTTTCTCGTAATGTTTCGCTACTACTTCATTTTCTGCTAAATAATAGCCAGCTAAAGTCAATCCACAAACCCAAGCTGCTCCGCCAATAACGCAAAACGCAATGTATTTAGGGTAGCTCATTTTTCCTACTCCTGCAGCGAAAGGAGCAAAGGTTCTTACGATAGGAACAAAGCGTGCCATGATGATGGCTTTTCCACCATGTTTTTCAAAGAAAGTGTGTGTTTTATCTAAGTATTCTCTTTTGATGAGTTTTTTAAGAAACTTGATTTCAAATACTTTTTCGCCAAATATTTTTCCAACGAAGTAGTTCACATTGTCGCCTAAAATCGCAGCAATAAATAGAAGTGGAATTAAGGCCCATACATTTAAATCGCTATTTTGATGCACCAACATCCCTGCGGTAAACAACAATGAATCGCCAGGAAGAAAAGGCAAAGCGATGAGGCCGGTCTCACAAAAAATAATCAAACATAAAATGAAATAAAAGGTGGTATTGTAGTTTGCAATCCATCCTTCCATGGTTGGTTTAAGGTTGGTCAATAAATCGAGAATATCTTGAAACATGTTTTCTTTATTTAAGTGTGAGGGCGTAAAAATAGGATAAAAGTCAAAAGTGAAAAGAATTTTTTTACTTTTGGTTCAAACACTTAGAATTATGGATAGCATTTCGGCAATAGAGTTAAAAGAAAGATTAGACAAAGGCGAACAAATTCAGTTGATTGATGTTCGTGAAGCTTATGAGTTGGAGATTGCTAAAATAGGCGGACTCCACATTCCAATGAACGAAATATTGGCCAACGTAGATAAAATACCGCGCGATAAAATGGTGGTGGTGTATTGCCGCAGCGGAAAAAGATCGGCATCTGTAATTGGTGCTTTAGAAGAAAGATTCGGTTTCGAGAATTTATACAACCTTGATGGTGGTATTTTAGAGTGGCAAGAAGATGTAGATAATGAAATGGAAAGATATTAAGATAAAGAATTACGTTTTAGACTTGAAAAGCCTCTTTCATAAAATTTATGAAGGAGTTTTTTTTATTTAAATAATGCAGTATTCTTTACCCTGCGCGTCATTGCGAGGTACCCCGAAGCAAACTCATTCTGTTTTAATCAGTAGTTCATAATAAGGT